>NZ_JBOIBY010000048.1:0-8882 GCF_050739655.1 Pseudomonas sp.
GGTTTACGCAGATGAGCAAGACTTCTCTCGATAAGAGCAAGATCAAGTTCCTTCTTCTCGAAGGCGTCCACCAATCGGCTGTCGACGTCCTCAAGGCGGCGGGCTACACCAGCATCGAGTACCTCACAGGTTCTCTGCCGGAAGCTCAGCTCAAGGAAAAGATCGCTGATGCTCACTTCATCGGCATTCGCTCGCGCACTCAACTGACCGAAGAAATCTTCGATCACGCGAAGAAGCTGGTCGCTGTCGGCTGTTTCTGCATCGGTACCAACCAGGTCGACCTGGACGCGGCCCGCGAGCGCGGTATCGCCGTGTTCAACGCCCCGTACTCCAACACCCGCTCCGTTGCCGAGCTGGTACTGGCCGAAGCGATCCTGTTGCTGCGCGGCATCCCTGAGAAGAACGCTTCCTGCCACCGTGGCGGCTGGATCAAGAGCGCGGCCAACTCCTTCGAAATCCGCGGCAAGAAGCTGGGCATCGTCGGTTATGGCTCGATCGGTACTCAACTGTCGGTCCTGGCTGAAGGCCTGGGCATGCAGGTTTACTTCTACGACACCGTGACCAAGCTGCCACTGGGTAACGCCACCCAGGTCGGCAACCTGCACGAGCTGCTGGGCATGTCCGACATCGTGACCCTGCACGTTCCGGAAACCGCTGCCACCCAGTGGATGATGGGTGAGAAGGAAATCCGCGCCATCAAGAAGGGCGGCATCCTGATCAACGCCGCACGCGGCACCGTGGTCGAGCTGGACCACCTGGCCAATGCCATCAAGGACAAGCACCTGATCGGCGCGGCCATCGACGTATTCCCGGTGGAGCCTCGCTCCAACGACGAAGAGTTCGAAAGCCCGCTGCGTGGCTTGGACAACGTGATCCTGACTCCGCACATCGGTGGTTCCACCGCCGAGGCGCAGGCCAACATTGGTCTGGAAGTAGCCGAGAAGCTGGTCAAGTACAGCGACAACGGTACTTCGGTATCGTCCGTGAATTTCCCGGAAGTAGCCCTGCCGGCTCACCCTGGAAAGCACCGCCTGCTGCACATCCACGAGAACATCCCGGGTGTGATGAGCGAGATCAACAAGGTCTTCGCCGAAAACGGCATCAACATTTCCGGTCAATTCCTGCAGACCAACGACAAAGTCGGCTACGTGGTAATCGACGTAGACGCCGAGTACTCGGAACTGGCGCAACAGAAGCTGCAACACGTCAAAGGCACCATCCGTAGCCGAGTGTTGTTCTAAGAGCAGCTATAAGCTTCGAGCGGCAGTTTGCTTTTGCTTGTGGCTTGCAGCTGAATAAAAAAGGGAGCCCTTGCGAAAGGGCTCCCTTTTTTTATTTCACATTGACGGTGATTTTCTCCGAGAGGATCGGCGGATCGAACGGCATGTGGTTGGCGTCGCCCAGTTCCAGTTGCAGGGTGTGCTCGCCCGCGGTCAGCGTCACTTCGGCCTGGGTCTGCGCCTTGCCGAAATGGATGTGATTGGCATCGCTCGGAATTGGCTTGCCCGCCTCTGGCAATTCTTTTACATCGACCAGTAAGTGGTGATGGCCGGTGTTCTTGGTGGGATCGCCCGCAGGTGCCAGTGCAACGTTTTCAACAGCGAACTTGACCACGAAGGTCTTCGGAACCGTGCCGCCGTCCGCGGGAGAAACGATGGACACTTCGGCACCTTTCGGAGCCGGGGTAGCCGCGCTGGCCAGTACAGAAACACCCATCAACAGACCAGCCAATGCAGCACGTGACATAAAGGTTTTCATTCTCTTCTCCACTTTTTCCGTAAAATCCGCGAGACCATGACAACTTCATGGTCAATCGTTGTCGAAGGCACTCGACAACCATAGCAAAGCGAGCCTGAATAAGAGGGTCGCGATAAGAATTCAAAGGAGTGACCATGCGCTTTCTGCCTGGCCTGATCTGCCTGCTACCCCTTTTGAGCCCGTTGGCTCATGCCGAATTGATAGACGACGTAAACGACCGCGGCGAATTACGCATTGCCATTGAGGCTAATACACCGCCCTTCAACTTCAAGAAAGACGACAAACTTGAAGGCTTCGAAGTCGAATTGGGCCAAATGCTGGCCAACGAGCTGGATGTGCGCGCCGACTTTGTCGTCACCGACACCAACGATCTGTTGACCGGTGTTGAAAGCGGCAAGTACGACATCGCCATCAATCACATCACACAGACCTCGGCGCTCAAGGAGCGTTTCGACTTCAGCGAGCCTTATATCCAGACCAATGCACAATTGATCGCGCAGAAAGAAGAACCGCGTTCAATCCTGTTGGTGCAGTCGCTGACAGAGGAAAAGCCCAAAGCCAACGCGAACGTGAACCTGGCGATTCCTTTTCAGAAGGGCAATCCGGCGTTTCATGCCAGCCTGGAAGGCGCGTTGCAGCGGATCAAGGCCGATGGCCGGCTGCAGAAGCTGGAGGAGAAATGGTTTGGGGCTGAGTCGGGTGTCGCGGCCAAACCCTGACCGACCGAGGAAGTGAATTCACCATTGAACCTGTGGGAGCTGGCAAGCCAGCTCCCACAGGTTTTTAGTTGATGGTTAGTTGAGCATTGCCAGTGCCTTGGCCGCCTCAGCCAGCTCCAGCTCACTGAACACCAGCACGCCATGGCGCTTGAGCAACGCTGCCGTCACTCCTTCGCCACTGATCTTCACGCCGCTGAACGTTCCGTCATAGGTCAGAAGATTGCCGCACGACGGGCTATTGGCCTTGAGGATGGCAATGCGGATGCCGTGTTCTTGCACCAGCTCCAGCGCTTGCCTGGCCCCGGACAAAAATTGCGCACTGACGTCTTCGCCCTCGGTGGTGATCACCGATGCCCGCCCTTCCAGCACTTCAGCGCCCTGCCCACCCGCAATCTCCGCAGCCGCCCGGGGCGTCGGCAAACCGCCGGCGACTTCCGGACACAGCGGCACGACCCGACCTTCGTCAAACCACTCCTGCAGCTGATCGAACGGGCCGCTGGCACCACCGTCGTAGCGCACGCGATGACCGAGCAGGCAACGACTTACCAGGATTTTCTGCATGATCAGAACGGCTCGTTGCCGCGACGCCGGAACCAACCGGTCAACGACAGGCGCTCTCGGGTCGCAGGCAAGACTTCATGGGGGACTTCGCCCGACAGGAACACCACCAGGCATCCACCGGTGGGCACCACGTCGTATTCCGCACCGTCATCCAGGTACATGCGCAACTGGCCGCCATGCTCCGGCAGCCACGCGTCATTGAGGTAGACCACTGCCGACACCGTGCGCCGATCATCATCGCGGAACCGATCGACGTGCTTGAGGTAGAAGGCACCGGGCGGGTACATCGCGAAATGGCTTTCGAAGTCTTCCAGGCCCAGAAACAGACCGCGATTCATTGCCTCGCGCAGGCTGTCCATCAACCCCAGATAACTGTCGCACGCCTCGGTCTGGCCGGGGTCGATCCACTGGATGTGATCGCCGCGAATGCCTTCACGAATCTCCGAAGACGTCCCACGCCCGACCGCAGCCGGGGCCAGTTCGCCCTCGGCGGCACGTTTACGGCACTCGGCCGCCAGCGCTCGGGTCAGATCCATAGGCAGGAAAATATTCTGCTGCGACCAGCCGTTGGCGGCCAGGTCGTCGACGATTCGTAACAGCAGCGGGTGATCAGAAGGTATTGGCATGGCGCGCATAGTATTCCTGCGCTGGAAAATCCGACAGAGCCACGCAGCGGGTTGATACGAATTCTCGACAAGTCCGTATGCCACACGGAGAATAGTCGCCTGCCGACAGGAGTCCCTATGCGCCGTTTGCTTTTCTCCCTGCTGATGTTCTGTGTTTTGCCCGCCTGGGCAGACGGCCACGACCAGTTGTACAAGGTCGCCGGCTGGCCAGAACAACGCGCGCATTTCAACGACGCTCTTGCGGCCGCCCAGCAACGCTACCAAAGCAGCCTGCCGCCAGCGGTATTCCAGGCACTGGTCAACAACAGTAACCAGCGTTTTGATCCCAAGGCTGTAGACCAGCGCGCTGAAGCGCAACTGCGCAAGAATCTGGCCGATCCAAAACCGGCACTGGCGTTCTTTCAATCTCCCCTGGGCAAGAAAATCGTCGCCGCCGAGCTGCTGGCGACCCGCCGCGATCAACTGGCGAAAAACGCCAAGGGTTTGCCGAAGATGACCGCCAGTGACAGCCGCCTGCTGATCATCGGTCATCTGGCCCAAGCCCTGCCTGCACGTGAAGCCGGCGCCGAAGTCAGCCTCGCCATTGCCGGTGTCGCGGCCGACAGCCTGAGCTCGATGATCCCCGGTTTGCTCGGTGCGGGCTCGGCGCAAAGCATGCTGAACGGACAACGTCAGCGCCTGATGGAGCAGATTGGCAGCGACCTGAACAACACCCTGTTGTACGTCTATCGCGACCTGTCGGATGAAGAGCTGGAAGAGTTCGCCACCTTTGCCGAATCGGCTGAGGGCAAGGCGTATTATCAGGCGGCGCTGGCGGCGATTCGGGCGGGGTTGGCGGTGGGGCAGAGCAATTCGAACCTTAGTCCATAATTTTCGGTGTCTGCCGTACCGCTATCGCGGGCAAGCCCGCTCCCACAGTGTTTGGTGGTTACCGACAAATTTGTGATCAACGCGGGAATTGTGGGAGCGGGCTTGCCCGCGATGAGGCCCCCACTGCCGCTAAAGATTCCTGCCCTTGATCCGCTTACTCAAAAACCCGAAATACTCCCCCCGCAAAACCGGCACCTCATTGGCCAGGTGATGCCGCGCCTCGGGCAGCATCAGCACTTGAGGCCTGTCGAACTTCGCACGCAAAACCTCAAGGTTGTGCTGCCAATCCACCGTCATATCCGCCTCGCCCTGTACTACCAACGGTCGCCGGGAGCTCGCCGGCGCAGCTTCGATGCGCTTGATCCAGCGCGCCAACGCCCCCACCCACGCCGTCGGCAGTCGTAGCGGTTGCAAGGGATCGGCCTGCAGGAACGGTAGAAAAGCCGGGTCGTTGGTGTTTTCGCTGAAACGCCGGGCGATGGCCTTTACGAACGGGCTGAGCAGGTAATAACTCAGCTGAGACCAGCCCCACGCCCGTGGCCGTACCAGCGGCGCCAACAGGATCACCTGCCCTTGGGCCGGACTGCTCGCCCCCGCATGCAATACGTGATCAATCACGATCGCCCCGCCCGTGCTCTGCCCGCACAGATGCCAGGGCTGCGGCAGGTCGAGTGACTGTGCTTCGGCAAACAACCCTTGCATGGCGTCTTGATACTCTGAGAAATCCTTGATGCTCGCCCGCTCGCCACTGGATAGCCCATGCCCAGGCAAGTCGCAGGCAATGACGGCAAAGCCCTGATCGAGCGCCCATTCGATCACATGCCGGTAAAGTCCCGTGTGGTCATAAAAGCCGTGAAAAACAAACAGGGTCGCTTTCGCCTGTACCGGCCACCAGACCTGGCTGACCAGTTCATAACCATCAACCTGAAAACGCCCCAGGCGGCTGCGCACGTTACGCGCAGAAAAATCCAGTCCGTAAAACCGCTGATACGCCTGCGCCTGCGTCGACAACGGCTGCTCCTCGGCCAATGGCCGCAGGCTGGCGCGAAGATGATCGGGGTCGAAGGTGGCAGGCATGAACGATTCCAGAGCATGAAGCGGGCTTTATTGACCTGCGATATTCATCTGTCGTGGCAAGCATGGCAAGCTAGCCGACCTTCGAGGATTGAACCGATGCGCTCGCCCCTTCGCGCCACCCTGTTTTTCAGCCTGCTCGCCCTGATATGCGCCGGCGTGTTGTGGGCGGCGTATGACTGGTTTCAGGGACGCTACCTGCGTGCATTCAGCGAGCACACTGCCGTGTTCTCCGGCGACCCGCTGCGCTTGCCCGACACGCTTTCCGGCCCCGGCGCCATCCGCCTGGTGCACTTTTGGGACCCCGCCTGCCCGTGCAATGTCGGCAATCAACAGCACCTGCGCGAGCTCGTTGAACAATACGGCCCACAGGGCGTGGAGTTCTATTCGGTGCAAAAAGCCGGCAGCCACGGGCAGTTGCCAGGCACCCTGAGCAGCCTCAAACCCCTCACGGCCCTGCCCGGCTCCGAACAGGTTCCCGCCAGCCCCGCCGTGGCGATCTGGGATCGCAGCGGCAAACTCGCGTATTTCGGCCCCTACAGCGAAGGCCTGACCTGCAACTCCAGTAACAGCTTCATCGAGCCGATCCTCAAAGCCCTGAATGAAGGTCGCCCGGTGAGTGTCACGCACACATTGGCCGTTGGGTGTTACTGCCCGTGGCCTGTCGATACAGCAAAGTAGCGACAAACGCCGCAATACGAATCCCTCCAACGGGCGATGGCCAAGGCGGTGAGTCGTGTTAAACAGTGCCCCCAAGGAACAGCTGCCACCAATAACAAGGAGTCACCATGAAACGTAGCCTGACCGCACTCGGTTTGCTGGTCGTCGCACTCGTCGCTGCTGGCGGCGGGTACATCTACAGCAAGCAGCCGACACGCCAGGGCATGGTGGAACTGCAACACCTGCAAGGCTCCGTCACCGTGCGCTACGACGAGCGCGGTGTCCCGCATATCCGCGCTGAAAACGAACCCGACCTGTACCGCGCCCTCGGCTATGTCCATGCCCAGGATCGACTGTTCCAGATGGAAGTGCTGCGTCGCCTCGCTCGCGGCGAGCTGGCCGAGGTGCTCGGGCCGAAGCTGCTCGACACCGACAAACTGATGCGCAGCCTGCGCATTCGCGAGCGGGCCGAAACCTACCTGGCAAACCTGGACAAGCAATCGCCGGCCTTCATCGCCATGCAGGCCTATCTGGATGGCATCAACCAGTATCAGGACGGCCACGCGAAACCCGTGGAGTTCGATGTACTGGGCATCCAGAAGCGCCCATTCACCCCACAGGACATCATCAGCATTGCCGGCTACATGGCCTACAGTTTTGCCGCTGCCTTTCGCACTGAACCCCTGCTGACTTACGTGCGCGATCAACTGGGTGCCGACTACCTGAAGGTGTTCGATCTCGACTGGCAGCCTAAAGGCGTGCTGGCGAAACAGCCCGGCGGTGCTGCGCTAGCCCTCGCCAGCGCAGACTGGAAGGACCTCAACGCCCTCGCCCGCCTCAGCGAGCAGGCCCTGGCCGACAACGGCCTGCCACAGTTCGAGGGCAGCAACGCCTGGGCCGTCGCCGGCAGTCGAACCAAAAGTGGTAAGCCGCTGCTGGCGGGCGATCCGCATATCCGCTTTTCCGCGCCATCAGTGTGGTACGAGGCACACCTTTCGATGCCTGGCTTCGAGCTTTACGGCCACTATCAGGCCTTGATGCCATTCGCTTCGCTGGGCATGAACCGTGACTTCGGTTGGAGCATCACCATGTTCCAGAACGATGACCTCGACCTGATCGCCGAGAAGGTCAACCCTGAGAACCCCAATCAGGTTTTGTATCGCGGCAAATGGGTGGACCTGGTGAGTAGCGAACAACAGATCGCGGTCAAGGGCCAGGCACCGGTGACGTTGGTGCTGCGTCAGTCGCCCCACGGTCCGATCGTCAACGATGCTTTGGGCAACAGCGTCGGCAAAACGCCGATCGCCATGTGGTGGGGCTTTCTGGAAAGCCAGAACCCGATCATTGAAGGTTTCTACCAGCTCAACCGTGCCGACACCCTGGCCAAGGCGCGCAGCGCTGCCGCAAAGGTCCAGGCTCCAGGCCTGAACATCGTCTGGGCCAACGCCAAAGGTGACATCGGCTGGTGGGCTGCGGCACAGTTGCCCAAGCGCCCTGCCGGAGTCCAGCCTTGGTTTATCCTTGATGGCAGCAACGGCGAGGCGGACAAGGACGGTTTCTACCCGTTCAGCGCCAACCCCCAGGAAGAGAACCCGGCGCGGGGCTATATCGTCTCGGCCAACTTCCAGCCAGTGTCGCCTACGGGCATGGAGATTCCCGGTTACTACAACCTTGCAGATCGCGGCCAGCAACTAAATCAGCAGCTGGGCGACAAAGGCATCAAATGGGATCTGGAGAGCAGTCAAAAGCTGCAACTGGGCACCACCACCGGCTACGGTCAGCGCCTGTTGGCCCCGCTGCTACCGGTGTTGAGGGAAGTGGTCAGCGATCCTGCGGAGCTCAAACTGGTGGAACAACTGGCGCAATGGAAAGGTGATTACCCGCTGGAGTCCACCAGCGCCACCGTGTTCAACCAGTTTCTGTTCAACCTTGCCGATGCGGCGATGCGCGATGAATTGGGCAATGACTTTTTCGAAACACTGCTCTCGACCCGCGTGATCGACGCCGCGCTGCCACGTCTGGCGGCAGACGCCAATTCACCGTGGTGGGACAACCGCAACACCCTCGGCAAGGAAAGCCGCGCCGATACGGTCAAGGCCGCTTGGC
Source organism: Pseudomonas sp. (assembly GCF_050739655.1). GTDB lineage: Bacteria > Pseudomonadota > Gammaproteobacteria > Pseudomonadales > Pseudomonadaceae > Aquipseudomonas. The sequence continues at coordinate 8,375 of NZ_JBOIBY010000048.1, forward strand.
AGGCGAGCATCAGCCACCTCAAGACCACCCTCGGCGCGGATTTCGCGCAATGGCAGTGGGGCAAGGCGCACACGCTGACCCATAGCCATCCGCTGGGGCAGCAAAAGCCGCTGGACCGGATTTTCAACGTCGGCCCGTTTGAGGCGCCTGGCACCCATGAAGTCCCGAACAACCTGTCAGCCAGGATAGGCCCGGCGCCGTGGCCGGTCACCTACGGCCCATCGACACGGCGCCTGATCGACTTCGCGGACCCAACCCATAGCCTGACCATCAACCCGGTCGGCCAGAGCGGCGTGCCGTTCGACAGGCACTATGAGGATCAGGCCGAGGCGTATATCGAAGGGGTTTACTACCAGGCGCATCTCAATGATGAAGAGGTGACGGCGAATACGCGCAGTACCTTGAAGTTGCTGCCGGCACGGTCGGGGCAGTAGATCTTTATTGCCTGTTCCGGCCTCTTCGCGGGCAAGCCCGCTCCCACAGTTGACCGCGTTGCCCATGCGAACAC
>NZ_JBOIBY010000049.1:0-24585 GCF_050739655.1 Pseudomonas sp.
GTGTGGGATTCGAACCTACGACCAATTGGTTAAAAGCCAACTGCTCTACCAACTGAGCTAACGACCCGCTGTGTGGTGGCGCGTATAATACTGATTTTTAAGGACTATTCAACACCTATTTTGAAATTTATTGAAAATAAGGTGTTGGGTCGCTGATTCCGGCCGCCGCAAAGCCTTCGGCACGTAGCCGGCAGCTATCGCACTTGCCGCAAGCGCGACCGTTGTCGTCAGCCTGATAGCAGGAAACGGTCAGACCGTAGTTCACGCCCAGCTTGGTCCCTGCCTGTACGATCTGCGCCTTGCTGAGATTTTGCAGCGGCGCCTGAATGCGAAACCCATTTCCCTCAACGCCGGCCTTGGTCGCCAGATTGGCCATCCGCTCGAAAGACTCGATGAATTCGGGACGGCAATCCGGGTAACCGGAGTAATCCACTGCATTGACGCCGATAAAGATATCCCGCGCACCAAGCACCTCAGCCCAGCCCAGTGCCAGGGACAAGAACACGGTGTTACGTGCAGGCACGTAGGTGACTGGAATACCTTCCCCCAGCTCTTCCGGGATATCGATACTGCTGTCGGTCAGCGCCGAGCCACCCATGCCGTTCAGGTCAAGACCGATCACCTTGTGCTCGATAACTCCCAAATCACGGGCTACGCGCTCAGCGGCGTACAGCTCGGCGTGAGATCGCTGACCGTAATTGAAGCTCATTGTGTAGCAGTTGTAGCCTTCGGCACGAGCCATGGCCACGACGGTTGCCGAGTCCAGACCACCGGACAGCAGGATGACCGCACGTTTTTCAGCGGTGTTCAGTTGTTCTGTCATTTCAGCGCCCCGGCTCGTCATTCCAAAGATATTTATGCAATTGCAATTGCAAGCGCACAGGCAGATTGTCCGCCACCACCCAGTCCGCAAGATCCCGAGCATTCAGGTCATGATGGCTTGGCGAAAACAGGACTTCCCCCGCACGCTGATCCAGACCGTATTGGATCAGCTTGGATACGGACCAGTCATAGTCTTCCCGCGAGCAGATGACAAATTTCACCTGGTCGTTGGGCGTGAGCAGCTCAATGTTTTCGTAGCGATTGCGGTGCGCCTCTTTCGACCCCGGAGTCTTGAGGTCGACAACGCGACTGACCCGGGAATCTACCGCCGAGATATCGATAGAGCCACTGGTTTCCAGTGACACTTCGTAACCGGCGTCGCACAAGCGCTTGAGCAAGGGAATGGCATTGGGTTGTGCCAGGGGCTCGCCGCCCGTGACACAGACATAGCGCGGACGAAACCCAGCGACCTGCTCGAGGATATCGTCGAGGGTACGAATGGTTCCGCCGGTGAACGCGTAGGCGCTGTCGCAGTATTGGCAACGCAACGGGCAACCGGTCAGGCGCACGAAAACAGTGGGCAGGCCGGCAGTCCGAGTTTCACCCTGCAACGAGTAGAAAACTTCGGTAATTCTCAATGTGTCTTGCATAGTCGCCACGGGCGTAACAGCTAAACAGGCTGTCCGCCTCCGTCAGGCACTTCAAGGAACCCCGGCAATGCGCAGATCCCAAAAAGCGTGTTTCAGAAAAAGGGGGTGAATTCTAACGAAAAAACCCGCGACAAGCGCGGGTTTCTTCGAAACGGGTCAATCAGCTTACATTTTTTGCAGATCGCGTTGAGCCAGCTGAGCAGCGGAAGTACCCGGATATTGGGACACCACCTGCTGCAAAATGCCTTTTACCCGGTCGGTATGACCCAGTCGACGCTCTACGTCAGCGAGCTTGTACAGCGAATCAGGCACTTTGGCGTGCTTGGGATACAGCTGCGAAACCTTGGCAAATGCCTGACCTGCACCTTGCAAATCGCCTTTGGCCAAGTTCACTTCACCCAACCAATACTGGGCATTGCCCGCGTATTGGCTGTTTGGGTATTTGCGCAGGAAAGCGGCGAAAGCCTGGCTGGCCTTGTCGAAATCCTTGGCTTTGATCAGGTCGAAGGCAGCATCGTAGTAGAGCTTTTCCTTCGCCGGATCAGCCGGTTCGCTACCCGCGGCGGGCGCTTGAGCGGCTGCCGCTCCTGCGCCAGCTGCTGCAGCGGGGGCGTTCAATTCGCCACCGCCTGAAGAATTTTCAGGAGTCGCGGCTGGTGCAACGCCGGTTCCTATGCGCCGATCAAGATCCTGGTATCGCTCCAGGTTTTCCTGCTTCATGCGCGCTACATCATTTTGCAGAACCTCGATTACACCTTGTTGGCGCTCGATTTGTTCCTGCATTTGTTGGAGCTGGTTGAACAGCTGGCCCTGTGCCGAGACAGGGGCCGAAACCCCTCCCCCGGCATAGGCGCCGTTCGTACCGTAACCCGCAGGCGGATAACTGCTCCCGCTATTGCCGGAGTCATTATCGACCACAGGAACCGCAGCCCACGCCGCAAGCGGCGCAAGGCTGAGAGCCAGAATAGTTACAGCACGACGGCACGTTCGCATGACGAATTACTTACGCAGTTCGACGCGACGGTTTTGAGCCCAGGACTGCTCGTCGTTGCCGGTAGCAACAGGACGCTCTTCGCCGTAGGAAACCAGTTCCAGCTGAGCTGGGGAAACACCTTGCAGTACCAGGTAGCGTTGAACGGCTTTCGCACGACGCTCGCCCAGTGCCATGTTGTACTCACGAGTACCACGTTCGTCGGTGTTGCCTTCCAGAACAACGCGAGCGCCGTTTGCTTTCAGGTCTTTGGCGTGAACGTCCAGAGCGCGCATGGCTTCTGGCTTCAGGTCCGAGCTGTCGTATTCGAAGTAGAAAGTGGTGATAGCGCGCAGGGCAGCTTCTTCGCTCAGGGAGCCGTCAACTGCACCAGTGTTTGCGCCGTAACCAGCGTTTGGATCTACCGCGCCTTCACCGGCATTGTCGCCGCCTTTGGACGAGCAACCTACAGCTACAGCCATGGCCAGTGCCAGCGCAGCAAATTTTCCAAACTTCAGCATTTCCATCGTGAAACTCCTAATGAACCCCAGTGTGTTAAGTAAAACGTATAGCGCCGCGTCAGTTCAGGTAAGGGGACCAGGAAGGTTCTCTGACTTCGCCTTGTGCGGTAGGAAGCGGGAGCCTTACGCGTCCATTGATGGACACGAGCATCAAGACTCCCCGGCCCTGCTGGCGGGTGGCGTAGATTACCATGGTGCCGTTGGGCGCGACAGTGGGCGACTCGTCCAGAGTGCTATCAGTGAGGATTTTTACACTACCTCGCTGCAAATCCTGGGCCGCCACCTTGAAATTGGTGAAACCGTCCTGGCGGTGAATCATTACCAGGGTCTTTTCGTCAGCCGACAATTTAGGGTTGGCGTTGTAGTTACCCACAAATGTCACACGCTCTGCACCGCCGCCGCCCACGCTGGTTTTGTAGATCTGCGGTTTGCCGCCACGGTCGGAAGTGAAGTAGATGGTCGAGCCATCCTTACCCCAGAACGGTTCGGTGTTGATGCCCGGGCCGTTGGTGACGCGGGTGATCTGACGCGAACCGAGGTTCATCACGTAGATGTCCGGGTTGCCGTCTTTCGACAGTACGAACGCCAGACGATTGCCATCCGGCGACCAGGCTGGCGCGCCGTTCAGGCCTTCAAAGTTGGTGATCTGCTCGCGGCGACCGGTGTCGATGTTCTGCATGAACACACGTGGGCGCTTTTGCTCGAACGAAACGTAGGCGATGCGTTTGCCATCGGGAGCGAAACGCGGCGACAGAATCGGCTCGCGCGATTGCAGCAGGGTCACCGCGCGCGCACCGTCATAGTCCGAACGCTGCAGCGTGTAGCGAGTGTTTTTCTCGGAGAAACGTTCGGCTGTCACGTACAGCAGGCGAGTCGAGAATGCACCTTTGATACCCGTGAGTTTCTCGAACGACTGATCGGCAATGTAGTGGGACATGTCGCGCAGTTGATCGACACCGCCCGAGACGCTACCGGTCAGCACCTGCTGCTCGGTGGCGACGTTGAACAGCGCGTATTGAACCTGCAGGCGACCGCCTGCAGGTGCAATGCTGCCCACCATGACGTACTGGGCGCCCAGCGCCTTGAAGTCACGGAAGATGATTTCGCTGGCCTGACTTGGCTGGCTGATCATGTTCTGCTTTGGAATTGGCGAGTAGTAACCCGAGTTGCGCAGGTCGTTACCGATGATTTCGGCCATGTCATCCGGCAGCACACTGCCGCCCTGATTGCCAAACGGCACGACCGCGATTGGAGTCGCCCGATCGCTGCCGCTGGTGACCAGAATGTTTTTCTCATCTGCCATCGCCATCCCTGCCATGCAGCAGATAACGACCAGCATTCCTCGTAGAAGGTTTCTCACAAGGCTAGATCCTCAGGTGTGAATGTCATCTTGAATGAACGATACGGAGCGAAATCGCTCGGCTTCATTCCCTGCATTTCTGTCAAACGTCCAATATTCTTCACCGCTGCGACAGCCGAGGCGTCAAACGGACCATCGCCACTGGACTTGGCCACGCTGACCGAGGTCACGGTACCGTCCGGCAACATGCCGATTTGCAACACGACCGTCATGCCTTTACGGGCCGACGGTGGACGAGCCCAGCCTTCCGCTGCACGCGCACGAATCAGGTCATCGAAACTGCCGGCGACTTCGTCACCCTGCTCATCCGCCAAGGCCTGCTGACGCTGCGGCGTGTCGGAAAGCAAATCTGCCAAGGCCTGAGCCTTTTTGTCTTCGGCGGATTTACGTGCCGCGTCCTGCGATTTCTTCTTCGCAGCATCGGCAGCAGCTTTCTTCTTCGCTTCATCGGCGACTTTCTTCTTCGCCTCTTCAGCTTCAGCTTTCTTCTTGGCGTCTTCCGCGGCTTTCTTCTTCGCGTCTTCGACGATCTTTTTCTTCGCTTCTTCAGCGGCCGCTTTCTTGGCCTCTTCTTCAGCAGCCTTCTTGGCTTCTTCTTCAGCTTTCTTCTTGGCTATATCAGCCAATTGTTTCTCTTCTGCCTTCTTGGCTTCGGCGGTCTTCTTCGCTTCATCGGCTTTCTTGGCTTCATCAGCCTTTTTCGCCTCTTCCGCTTTCTTCGACTCGTCGGCCTTCTTGGCTTCCTCGGCCTTTTGAGCCGCTTCTTCTTTCTTTTGTTCCGCAGCTTTCACCGCTTCCTGCTCAACCTTTTTCTGCTCTAACTGCTCGACTTCGGTCTGACGCGCGGCGGATTTCTTCGCCTCACCCGCAATCTTCTGATTGGTCTGGGTGGTTGCCTGACTTTTCGATTTCAGTTGGTACAGGGTCGCCTGGACAATCGGCTTGGCGGGCGGCAACTCCGGGGTAAAGGCAAAACTAACGAACAGCATGCCGAACACCAGCACGTGCAAGCCAATCGCCCAGACACTAGGCCAGAAGTAGCTTTCCGAGGCAGACGGCTCTCGCATTTGCTGCATCAGGGTGCCTCGGTAATCAAGCCGACATTACCGACGCCGGCTTTCTGCAACCCGCCCATCGCGCCCATGACGGAGCCGTAGTCGACACTCTTGTCGCCGCGAATGAAGACCTGGGTACGCTTGCCGCCTTCGTTGCCGACGCGAATGATCTTGGTCACCGCATCGGTCATCTGCGGCAGGGTCATCGCCCTGTCCTGCTGTTTCTCGGTGTCGACTTCGCTGCCAAGGTTCCAGTAGTAGGTCTTGTCAGCCTTGATCGAGATGGTCAGGACCTGAGTGTTGTTGTCCTGCGGCAAGGCTTCGCTGGAAACCTTGGGCAGATCAACTTTCACGCCCTGATTGAGCATCGGCGCGGTCACCATGAAGATGACCAGCAGTACCAACATCACGTCGATGTAGGGCACCACGTTCATCTCGGCGACCGGCTTGCGCTTGTTTCGTGCTCGAGCGATTAAAGCCATTGAAAATTACCTGCTTATTCTTCGCTGGTGTGCACTTTACGGTGCAGGATCGCCTGGAATTCATCGGCGAAGGTGTAGTAACGGCCGATCAGCGTTTCGCTGCGAGCGGCGAAACGGTTGTAGGCGATTACGGCGGGGATGGCTGCAAACAGGCCGATCGCGGTTGCGATCAGGGCTTCAGCGATACCTGGCGCTACGGTGGCCAGGGTCGCTTGCTGGGCAGTGGCCAGGCCACGGAAGGAGTTCATGATGCCCCAGACCGTACCGAACAGGCCGATGTACGGGCTCACGGAACCGACGGTGGCCAGGAAAGGCAGGCTTTGCTCAAGCTTTTCTTCTTCGCGGGAAATGGCGACACGCATGGCACGGGCCACGCCTTCCATGACCGCTTCAGGATCAACACCGGACTGCTGGCGCAGACGGGAAAATTCCTTGAAACCAGCGCGGAAGATCTGCTCTACACCCGAGTCAGGGTCCGGGTTGCTGCCAGCCTGGCGGTAGAGTTTGGACAAGTCGATACCCGACCAGAAGCGCTCTTCAAAGCTCTCCAGGGCACGTCGACCGGCGCGCAGCAGGTTGCTGCGCTGAAAGATCATGACCCATGAGGTCACCGATGCGGCTACCAGGGTCAGCATTACCAGTTGCACCACGATGCTGGCATTGCTGACCAGGCTCCACATGGAGGAATGGTCGACGACGTTAGCTTCCACGCTTTATCTCCTGCTTTGAGTGTGTACCCGCGCCGCTCACGTCGGCAAAGGCCGCTCGCAGAGCTTCGGGAATGGCCCGGGGTTTCAAACTGTTAGTGCGCACACAGGCCACCAAAAACTGCCCTTCGCAGAGCAACGCATCATCCGTAGCCCGCCTGACCTGCTGCTTGAAACGCAGGCTGACACGGTTCAATTCGATTACTTCAGCGCTTACCAGCAGTTCGTCGTCCAGTCGCGCCGGCGCGTGATAACGCGCTTCGCTGGAATGCACGACGAACAACAGGTCCTCCCCTGCCAGCTGCGATTGGGCAAAGCCCAGCTCTCGTAGCCGCTCGGTTCGAGCCCGTTCCATAAACTTGAGGTAATTGACGTAATACACGATGCCGCCCGCATCGGTGTCCTCGTAATAAACGCGACAACGATGTGCGAAAGGCTCAAGCCCGTTTTGCGCGCGCATACTCTAGTGCTTACTCCTCAGGTTGCCAATCCGGCAGGCAACTGTTTTTCATTGTTCTGCAGCTTTCTCGCAAAAGTACGGTCCTAGGACAGCACAATGCCCGAAAATTCAGCCTGCAAATGTTAATTAATCGTCAACGGCATCGAGAAACTCGTCTACCACGGGCATCTCACCCAATCGTGACGGAATGTTTAAGCCGAAGTGCAGGTAGGCATGCCGCGTCACCACCCGCCCGCGAGGCGTACGCATGATGTAACCCTGCTGGATCAGGTAAGGCTCCAGCACATCCTCAATGGTGTGCCGCTCTTCACTGATGGCCGCGGCGAGGCTGTCGACGCCGACCGGTCCGCCATCGAACTTCTCGATCATGGTCAACAGCAGACGCCGGTCCTGATGATCGAAGCCGCGCTCGTCCACATCCAGCAGGTTCAAGGCCATATCGGCCACCGGCTTGGTGATATGGCCCTTGGCACGAACTTCGGCGAAGTCCCGCACCCGGCGCAGCAAACGGTTGGCGATCCGCGGAGTGCCACGGGCACGCCTGGCGATTTCGAAGGCACCTTCCGGATCCAGTGGCAAGCCGAGAATACCCGCCGAACGACCGACAATCGTCGACAGATCGGCGTTGCTGTAGAACTCCAGGCGCTGGACGATCCCGAAGCGGTCCCGCAACGGGTTGGTCAGCATCCCCGCCCGTGTCGTTGCACCGACCAGGGTGAAGGGCGGCAGATCAAGCTTGATCGAACGAGCTGCCGGGCCTTCGCCAATCATGATGTCGAGCTGGAAGTCTTCCATCGCCGGGTACAGCACTTCTTCGACAATCGGCGACAGGCGATGGATTTCATCGATGAACAGCACGTCGTGGGGCTCAAGGTTGGTCAACAGCGCCGCCAGATCACCCGGACGCTCGAGCACCGGGCCCGAGGTGCTTTTGATCGAGACCCCCATTTCCTGGGCGATGATGTTGGCCAGCGTGGTTTTACCCAGGCCTGGAGGACCGAAAATCAGCGTGTGATCCAGGGATTCGTTACGCCCACGAGCCGCCTGGATGAACAACTCCATTTGCTCGCGAACGGTCGGCTGGCCAATGTATTCGGCCAGGCTGACCGGGCGAATCGCCCGATCCTGGACTTCCTCGCGCTCACGGGGACTGCCCGTGGCGGCGATCAGACGATCAGCTTCAATCACTTAGATCATTCCCTTCAGGGCACGACGAATCATGTCTTCACTGCTCAAGTCTTTCTCCTTGATCGCGGAAATCGCCTTGCTGGCTTCCTGCGGCTTGTAGCCCAAGGAAATCAGCGCGCTGACCGCGTCATTTTCAGCGGTATTGACCGGGGCAGGGCCGTCGGGCTGGTTAGGCACCAAAGCAAACATGGCCGGCACGGTTTCCCAGGCCTTGAAGCGGTCCTTGAGCTCCACCAACAGGCGCTCTGCGGTTTTCTTGCCCACGCCAGGCACCTTGGTCAGCGCCGAAGTGTCCTGAGACTGTACGCAACGAACCAACTCGTCGACTTCCAGGCTCGACATCAAGGCCAGTGCCAGTTTTGGCCCTACACCATTGAGACGGATCAACTCGCGAAAAAAGTCTCGCTCGCGCTTACCGACGAAGCCATAGAGTAACTGTGCGTCTTCGCGCACGACCAAATGGGTGTGCAAGGTCAGCGGTTCACCGACCGACGGCAAGCGATAAAGCGTGGTCATGGGCACTTCAAGCTCGTAGCCCAAACCGTTTACATCCAGAATCAGATGCGGCGGCTGTTTTTCAGCCAGTGTGCCGCGCAAGCGTCCAATCACGTTACAGATCCTTGAGCGTTGGCCAGCCCGGAGCCAGCGACTGACAGAGCAAGGGTGTGGTGCCGACAAAACAGGCGCGACACCCTCGTTCCAGAAAAATGATTGCTGATGCTATCAGAGACGCAGACGCCCGCCACGACTGCGTGCCGTTCCCAGGCCATGGGGTAACAGGCTCGATCGGGTGTGAGCATGGCAAATGGCAATGGCCAAGGCATCCGAGGCATCGATTTGTGGTTTGCTGGTCAGCTTGAGCATATGCATGACCATCATCTGTACCTGCTCTTTATTGGCAGCACCGGTACCGACAACGGCCTGTTTGACCTGGGTTGCGGTGTACTCGGCGATTTCCAGGCTTTCCTCCGCGCCCGCCACGATGGCAGCGCCACGGGCCTGCCCCAGCTTCAGGGCGGAGTCGGCATTACGGGCCATGAACACTTTTTCGATGCCCATGGTCACCGGACCGTAGGTCTGAATGATTTCCCGTACGCCGCGATAAACGATTTGCAGGCGCTCGTGCAACTCGCCGGCCCCCGTGCGAATGCACCCGGAAGCCACGTATTCACAACCACGGCCGGTATCACGAACCACGCCATAACCGGTAATGCGCGAACCGGGGTCGATACCAAGAATTAAAGTCATAACGCCTGCGGAATTTGATGCATTGCCTGAACGTAGTGTAGGAGCTGCCGGAGGCTGTGATCTTTTAGCCCTTGAAATCAAAAGATCGCAGCCTTCGGCAGCTCCCACAGGGAGCATGAGCCGAAGTCTGCGATCTGTTCAAAGGATCATTAGCCCAGCTGCGCGGCCACCGACTCCGGGATATCCGCGTTGGAGTAGACATTCTGTACGTCATCGAGGTCTTCGAGCATGTCGATCAGCTTGAGGACTTTCTCGGCGCCTTCCAGATCCAGTTCGGCACTGGTGGTTGGCAGCATGACAATCTCCGCGTCATCTCCTTTGAAACCCGCAGCTTCCAGCGCGTTACGCACGGAATAGAACCCGGCAAACGAGGTGAACACGTCGATGGAGCCGTCTTCGTTGGTCACCACGTCATCGGCGTCGGCTTCCATGGCCGCTTCCATCAAAGCATCTTCGTCGACGCCAGCGGCAAAGGATATCTGCCCCTTGCGCTCGAAAAGATAGGCCACCGAGCCGTCAGTGCCGAGGTTGCCGCCACACTTGCTGAACGCGTGACGAACAGCGGCCGCGGTGCGGTTGCGGTTGTCTGTCATGCATTCGACCATCACCGCCACGCCGCCCGGGCCATAACCTTCGTAGGTCAGCTCGACCATGTCATCGGTATCGGCCGCACCCGCACCTCGGGCGACGGCCCGATCGATGATGTCGCGGCTCATGTTCGCGCCAAGGGCCTTGTCCAACGCCAGACGCAGACGCGGGTTAGAAGCTGGGTCACCGCCACCCTGACGGGCCGCGACAGTCAGTTCACGGATCCACTTGGTGAAGATCTTGCCTTTCTTGGCATCCTGACGTTCTTTGCGGTGCTTGATGTTTGCCCACTTGGAATGACCTGCCATATCTCGCTCCGAATTCTCTTTGAAACCTTGCCCGCCACGCTGAGACGCGCCGGCCGGCAAACAAAAATCTTGAACTGCATGCTCTATAAAGAAAGAGCCATAAAGAAAGGGCGCATCAAAAGATGCGCCCTTTCAGGTCAGCCTTACTCAGCCTTAGGCGTTTCGCGCAGACGAATGTGCAGCTCGCGCAATGCCTTGGCATCCACCTGGCCCGGAGCCTGAGTCATGACGTCTGCCGCGCTCTGGGTTTTCGGGAAGGCGATCACTTCACGGATCGACTGGGCGCCGGTCATCAACATCACCAGACGGTCCAGGCCGAAGGCCAGACCACCGTGCGGTGGTGCGCCGTATTTCAGAGCGTCGAGCAGGAAGCCGAATTTCTCTTCCTGTTCCGCTTCATTGATACCCAGCAGGCGGAACACAGTCTGCTGCATTTCTTTACGGTGGATACGGATCGAACCGCCGCCCAGCTCGGTGCCGTTCAGAACCATGTCGTAGGCACGGGACAGCGCGGTGGCCGGATTGGCCTCCAGCTCTGCCGGGGTGCACTTCGGAGCGGTGAACGGGTGGTGCAACGCGGTGAAGCTGCCGTCATCGTTCTCTTCGAACATCGGGAAGTCGACAACCCACATCGGTGCCCATTCACAGGTCAGCAGATTGAAGTCGTGACCCACCTTGATCCGCAGCGCGCCCAGGGCTTCGCTGACGATCTTGAACTTGTCTGCACCGAAGAACACGATGTCGCCATCGACTGCGCCGACGCGATCGAGGATCACGTTCAGGGCTGCTTCAGGAATGTTCTTGACGATTGGCGACTGCAGGCCTTCGACGCCTTTGGCGCGCTCGTTGACCTTGATGTACGCCAGGCCCTTGGCACCGTAGATGCCAACGAACTTGGTGTAGTCGTCGATTTTGCTGCGCGGCATGCTCGCCCCGCCAGGTACGCGCAGTGCGGTCACGCGGCATTTTGGATCGTTGGCCGGGCCACTGAAGACCTTGAATTCAACGTCTTTAAGCTGGTCGGCAACGTCCACCAGCTCCAGCGGGTTACGCAGGTCAGGCTTGTCGGAACCGTAACGACGCATGGCTTCTTCGAAGGTCATGTGCGGGAAATCGCCGAACTCCAGACCCAGCACTTCCTTGAACAGGTTGCGGATCATGGCTTCGGTCAGGCCCATGATGTCTTTTTCATCGAGGAAGCTGGTCTCGATGTCGATCTGGGTGAATTCCGGCTGACGGTCTGCACGCAGGTCTTCGTCACGGAAGCACTTGGCGATCTGATAGTAACGGTCGAAGCCGGCGACCATCAGCAGTTGCTTGAACAGCTGCGGCGATTGCGGCAAGGCGAAGAAGCTACCGGCGTGAGTGCGGCTCGGCACCAGATAGTCACGGGCGCCTTCCGGGGTGGCACGGGTCAGGATCGGCGTCTCGACGTCGAGGAAGCCATTCTCGTCCAGGAAGCGGCGGATGCTGGTGGTCATGCGCGAACGCAGACGCAGCTTCTCAGCCATTTCCGGGCGACGCAGATCGAGGAAGCGATAACGCAGGCGGGTTTCTTCGCCAACGTCGGAGAACTCGTTCAGCGGGAACGGCGGGGTTTCCGCTTCGTTCAGCACTTCCAGTTCGTAGCCCAGCACTTCGATCATGCCCGATGCCATGTTGGCGTTGGTAGCACCCGCTGGACGCAGGCGAACCTTGCCGGTGATCTTCACGACGAACTCGCTGCGCACACGGTCGGCGGCGGCAAAACTTTCAGCGCGGTCAGGATCGAACACCACCTGGGCCAGACCATCACGATCACGGATATCGAGGAAAATCACCCCACCGTGGTCACGGCGACGGTGGACCCATCCGCAAAGGGTAATTTCCTGGCCTTCCAGGCTTTCGTTCAGTTGGCCGCAATAATGGCTGCGCATCATGGTAGTGGGTTCACTTCTCGTAATTCGAAATTCGGTTGGAGACCTTGCGTGCATCCTGTGCAAGAACTCGCGCGTGTTGTTCAAGTCAGGCTCTAAACCTAGTCAGCTTTGTCGCCGCCGGCCAGGTTCTTCTTGGAACCGGTTTTGAAATCGGTCTCGTACCAGCCATTGCCGCTGAGGCGAAAACCCGGCATGGACAGCATTTTCTTAAGCTCTGGCGCCTGACAGGCAGGGCAGTCGACCAGCGGTGCATCGCTGATCCTTTGAATAGCTTCCAACTGATGACCACAGGAAGCACATTGGTAATCGTACATCGGCATGGGGTTGTCTCGGCAATCAGATTGCTACCGCGCCCACCGGGTTTTGCGGCAAAGGGCGGGATTATATCCATTAAATGCAGCCTGTGCAGCCGTAAGACTGCACAGATCGACACGCTGTCTTTTTTACATCCACAGCTAAGCCAGGACCACACCACGCTCTTCCTTGAGACTGTGCACAACGCAGACAACCCGCACCAGCGCACTGAAATTCCTCACCCCGCCATGGCGCAAATGCACTTCGCGATCCACGTAGGACAACAGCGCACTGACCGAACAGCAGTTAACCTTGGCCATCTCGCCCAAGATATCCCAGTACACCTGTTCCAGGCGCAAACAGGTGGCGAAGCCATTCAAACGGACAGATCGGGACAATGGCAGGGCCAGTCCCATATCAAATTCACTGACAAACGGATCAACCCTGATGTCTTTTAACGGACCCATCTTCCCTTCGTTTCGCCTGTCGTCATAAACCATAACGTTGACACTCCTTTGCCGTTCCAGGTTTCCATAAGCGCAATTTGCCTTCTTATAAAACCGCGAGGGCAACGCTATATCCAGACGACTTGTTGACCATCCGCGTAGGAGAAGCCAACAACGCTAGGCAGATCACGGACAGCGTCCTACTCCGGAGCTTTTCCTACGCCGACTAGTGAACGTTCACTCAACAGACAGGTATTTTTTGAGAGAAAGGTAAACGCGCGAATAGCACTCACAGAGCGACATTCGCGCGTCCGGGTGTTACTGATCCAGCAGAGCCCGCAACATCCACGCGGTTTTCTCGTGAACCTGCATACGCTGGGTCAGCAGATCGGCCGTGGGTTCGTCGCTGACCTTTTCGAGCAGCGCAAAGATGGCGCGAGCCGTTCGCGTTACGGTTTACTGACCTTCGACCAGTTGCTTGATCATATCTTCAGCAGCCGGCGCCCTGCTCTTCTTTAATGGAGGACAGTCGCGCATATACGGAATAAGCACCGGGCGCCGGGAATCCGAGCGCGCGAATCCGCTCGGCAATCGAATCGACAGCCAGGGCCAACTCGTTATATTGCTCCTCGAACATCAAGTACAGGGTCCGGAACATCGGCCCGGTAACGTTCCAATGGAAGTTATGGGTTTTCAAATAAAGTACGTAAGTGTCCGACAGCAGACGCGAGAGCCCCTAGACGATGGACTTGCGATCCCTCGCAGCCCAGGATCGCCCACCGACCTGCCATAAATGCCCCCCAACAAACCGCTGGACGCCCTGATTTGAGTAGCCTGCGGCTTTGCTGTTAAATAGACAGTGTGTCGTTAGTGCCTATTTTTCCGGGTACTGCGCATAGGCTGATATCGGGCACGTGTCCAACGCCTCCTATTGTTTTGAAGCGAACCGTGTTCCATCAGCTCTTCCTTGTGAGCTGTCTTAAAGTGAGTCAATCAAAATGTTGAAAATCGTCCACCTGCTGATAGGTGCAGCGGCATTGCTGCTGTCCTTCATCCCTAGCCTGCGATCCGAAGCCGTACCTTACCTGCAACAATCCGATGCCTTGTACCTGGCCCTTTTCGGCCTGCTCAACCTCACCCTCGCACCTGTCATCCCTTACTGGAACAAGGGTGCGCGTCATCAATTGCAAAACCTGGTCAGCGCCCTCCTGGTTCTGGCTGTCGTTCTGCAAACCCTGACGCTGATCGCACCGATGCCAGTCATCGCCGGTCAACCTGCCGTCCTGTTCAGCCTGGTAGCCGCTCTGGTCGCTGTTTTTCTGCACCTGGCCATCAGCTTCTACAAATCGTCACCCGCTGCCGCTTCGCCAAGCTACGACATGAGCAACCGCGATACCGGCACCGTAAAGTGGTTCAACACCTCTAAAGGCTTCGGCTTTATTTCCCGCGACTCCGGCGATGATATTTTCGTGCATTTCCGGGCTATTCGCGGAGAAGGCCACCGCGTCCTGGTCGAAGGCCAGCGCGTGGAGTTCTCTGTCATGAATCGTGACAAGGGCCTGCAAGCTGAAGATGTGATCGCTGCACTGCCTCGACGCTAATTCAAGGCGAAAAAAAACCGCGAACGGCCCGGCTGCTCGCGGTTTTTTTGAGCCTGCATTTCAATAATGGGGTGGAGGAGCCTCTTCCTCGAAAGCCTCGAACTGGCCGGCCATTTCTTCCTGACGCTTGAGCAGCGCTGCCATTTGCAACTGAAGGCGCTCAACCGCCTTCTGCTGAGCCGCCAGCACATCGTTCAACGCCTGAATGGTGTCATCCTGAAACGCCAGCTGACTCTCCAGATCGGTAACGCGATCTTCCAGGCTCATGTCTTAGCCCTCCACAAACGTGAAATCGTCAGCCAACACCAGACGCAGCCGCTCACGAATTGCCGCGACCTGTTCTGCACTGTATGGCTTGGCCGGGTGCTTGCCCCAGACCGGAGCCGGCCAGGCGGCGTCCTCTCGTTTGCGCACGATCACATGCATGTGCAACTGGCTGACCACGTTCCCCAGGGCCGCGACGTTCAATTTGTCCGCGTCGAACGAATCCTTGAGCAACTCCGATAGCGCGGTCGTCTCCTGCCACAGCTGCTGCTGATCGGCGACATCCAACTGAAATATCTCGCTGATATCGTCGCGACGAGGTACCAGAATGAACCAGGGATAGTTCGAATCGTTGGACAACAGCAGCCGGCAAAGCGGGAAATCACCAATCGGTAGCGTGTCTTGTTGAAGTCGTGGATCTAAAGCAAACACTGCGCGCACTCCCGCCATGTCATCAATTTTCAGCTTAGCGCCCATCCCGAGAGATCGCGCACCAAGCGACTGGACGGCAGCATACCTGCGAACGTCGCCAGCTTCACGACGAACCACGATACCCACGGATGAAGTTTCAAAAATGGCCGCTACCGTGCCCCGACTTAAGACACTTCCCATCAAAACGCACCACGACCGGACTCCCGACATCAAAAACTGCGTTGAAATGACCGAAAGACAACGATCTGTTCATGCTTGAAGAGATGCCCACTGTATGGATTCAGTACAGCGTGTAAAAATTTTTGCACCAAAAACGCACAGTGCGTCTACGCTGATCACTTCGCGTATCCGCCAATTACTCAACGGCGGGGTGAACCGGTAACATTTCTGGTTGTCATGGGGCGGTAACACGATGGTCAACACGATGCGATGGATGGCGTCAAGCCCCAACTCCAGTACGATGAGAGCCCCGGATTTATGAGGTTTTTATGGCAGAAGGCAGCACTTCAGAAAAAAATATCGATGAAAACCTGATTTGTGCACGCTTGTTGCATTCACACCCACATCGTCTATAAGGCGCCGCTGGAAGCGGTAACCTTAAGACTAAAAAAACAGTGGCAAGGTAGCCCGATGGAGATTCAAACGTTTCACCATGGACTCTTTTTACTGAAGCACCGGCTCAGAAAAACAGCATTAAAGTTGTCAGTCCGGTTGCATCGAGGCTGTAAATTTGCGACATCTAGCAAGCTGTTAGCGACAGGGTCGTAAAGAAGCTGAAAGCTTAGGTGCGCAAGTATCGCCAACATTGTCGGCGTGATATAAGTTTGCGCCGACACAAAAAGAAAGAGCCGCCCAGATAATAAAACAGGTGGGACGGCAGAACTCTTCTAAAAACCAAAGGAGCAAATCACGATGCGCGTGATGAAGTGGAGCATGATCGCACTGGCTGTTGCAGCTGGTACCTCGCAGTTTGCAATGGCGTCCTCGCAAGAGGAATCCAAGGGTTTCTTCGGCGACCAGAGCCTGAAACTGAAAACTCGTATCGAGTACATGAACCGCGACTTTAAAAACGGTGCTGGCAACGACCCTGATGATGATGGCGTTAACGAAAGTGGCTATCGCCAGGACACCGGTATCAGCCAACTGTTGACCTATGAGTCGGGCTTCACTCAAGGTGTTGTTGGTTTTGGCCTCGACGCCATGCTCATGGGCTCTGCCAAACTCGACGGCGGCTCGGGTCGTGCCGGTAACGGTCTGTTCGCCTCCGACAGCGATGGCAATCCAGAAAAATCCCAAGGCAAAGCCGGCGGCGCAGTTAAACTGCGTCTCTCCGACACCGTCCTGAAATACGGTCGTCAATTTGTTGCCAGCCCTGTATTTGCTACCGATGACAGCCGTATGCTGCCAGAAGTCGCTGAAGGCACCCTGCTGACCAGCAAGGAAATCAAAGGCCTGGAACTGAGCGCCGGTCGATTCACCGCATTGAGCGCTCAGACCGGCATGGGTCATGACACTGTCGGCGGCATCTCGGATGAAGACGGCAATCACGGCAAAGGTATCAGCAGCGCCATCAACATCTTCGGTGCCAGCTACGCCTTCACCGATAACTTCAGCGGTGCCCTGGCTGCATCGGACGCAGATGATTACTTCAAGAAGTACTACGTCAACCTGAACTACACCCTGCCAATCAACGACGAGCAGTCGCTGAACTTCGACCTGAACGGTTATAAAACCAAAGGCGAGAAGCGTGGTGATGAATTTGTAGCCCTCAACGACGGCGTCGCTGGCGTAGACAACAACCTGTGGTCCCTGGCAGCTGCTTACAGCCTCGGCGCTCACAAGTTCACCCTTGCTTACCAGCAGTCCAGCGGCGACAACGCTTACTACTATGGCGTTGACGGCAACAGCACCATCTTCGTATCCAACTCCATCCAAATCTCCGACTTCGTGGGTCGCGATGAGAAGTCCTGGCAGGCTCGCTACGACATCAACATGGCTACCTACGGCGTCCCAGGTCTGAGCTTCATGACCCGCTACGTAGCTGGTAACAACATTACCGTTGCCAACGCTGGTGAAGGTAAGGAAAACGAGTGGAACCTCGAGTCCAAGTACGTAGTCCAGGAAGGTCCAGCCAAAGACCTGTCCTTCCGTGCGCGTTTCGCCAATTACCGTGCAAACGGTGCATACCAGAGCTATGCGCGTGACAACTACGACACCCGTCTGATCATCGAGTACCCGCTGAACATTCTGTAATCAGGGTGTAAGGCCGAAGTACTGTAAAAATAAAACCGCCCACCTTCTTCAGGTGGGCGGTTTTTTTATGCCTGCCAGATACCCACTTCGCGAGCAAGCAACTTCGTGTCATAACGTTAGTACTTTTTTCAATGAACTGAATAACGCGCACAAAAAAGCCCAAGTGACTTTTCATCTCTTGGGCTCATTGCCACTAGCCATTTTCAACACTAGCCAGTGAACTACTGTTACTGCGTTGCCGCTTCCTGAACCACACGAACGACCCGCTGTGGAAATGGAATATCGATACCGGCTTTTTTCAAGCGGTCCCGGGATTGCTCGTTAAACATGAACATCACATCCCAGTAATCAGCTGTTTTCACCCAAACACGCAGTGAAACCGTGATCGAACTATCGCCCAGTGTCGAGATAACGGCCTGAGGCGCCGGATCAGTCAAAACTCGCGGATCCTTGGCCAACTCCAGCATTACCTGACGCGCCTTTTGCAGATCCGCTTCGTAATCAACACCTACATCAAACACCACTTTGCGGGTTGGTTGACGGTTGGTATTGGTGATGATGCCATTGGACAGGTTACCGTTTGGCACGATGATGGTCTTGTTATCACCAGTGCGAAGCACAGTGTGGAAAATTTGGATGCTGTCGACCGTACCCGCCACACCCTGGGCTTCGATCCAGTCACCAATACGGAATGGGCGAAACAGCAGAATCAGCACGCCACCGGCAAAGTTCGCCAGGCTACCCTGCAAGGCCAGACCGATCGCCAGACCCGCCGCACCGATGGCCGCCACGAACGATGTGGTTTCCACGCCGATCATCGACGCTACGCTGACGATCAGCAAAATCTTCAGAATGATGTTCGCCAGGCTGCTGATAAAGCCCTGCAACGCCTGGTCTGCATTGCGCAACGCGATCAGACCGCCGAGTTTATGCGTGACCTTGTTGATCAACCACCAACCGATGGCCAGGGTGATCACCGCCAGCAGCACGCGGCTGCCGTATTCCATGATCATCGGAATCCAGGCTTGGGACACCTTGACCAGGTTATCTACTTCAGCATTCAAGTCCATCTACGTTCTCCTGATTTGCGGCTATCCGGCACGCGAAAAATAGCGGCAGAAAGACCGACCCTGTCCGGGGCAATCGTTTCTGCCGTTGCTTGGGCCTCGGACGCCGAAAACGCCGAGAGGTTCCCGTGCCGGGATCAGTCGCGGAAGTTGTTGAACTGCAGCGGCATGCCGAATTCCTTGGCCCGCAGGGCTGCGATGGCTTCTTGCAGATCGTCGCGCTTCTTGCCGGTTACACGCACCTGCTCACCTTGAATGGCGGCCTGAACCTTGAGTTTGGCGTCCTTGATGTGAGCAACGATCTTCTTCGCCAACTCCTTGTCGATGCCTTCCTTGAGGACGGCTTCCTGTTTCATCAGCTTGCCGGACGCAAACGCATCCTTGACTTCAAGGCACTGCACATCGATCTTGCGCTTGACCAGGGCCAGCTTGAGGATCTCAATCATCGCTTCGAGCTGGAAATCGGCTTCAGCGGTCAGGTTGACGGTCAGGTCCTTTTCCTTGAACTCGAAGCTGCCTTTGCCTTTCAGGTCATAGCGACGATCAAGTTCCTTGACGGCGTTCTCGACCGCGTTGGTGACTTCGTGTTTGTCCAGTTCGGATACCACGTCGAACGACGGCATGTAATCTCTCCAATAAATAGGGCGCGCTCGATCAAGAGGGAGCACACCTGGCTTGCGGTAAAAATCCGCGCTGATTATAACGGGTCTTTCCCATCATTCACTGCGAGCCGTCCATGCGCGCGTTAAACAGAGCAAAAAGCTGATGTCCACCACCTGGCATGTACTGGGCGCCGGCAGTCTCGGCACGTTATGGGCCACCCGTCTGGCTCGTGCCGAGGTACCGGTGCGGTTGATCCTGCGCGATGACACGCGATTGCAGGCCTATGAGGCGGCAGGCGGCTTGACGCTGGTCGAACATGGCGAAGCCCGACAATACCGCGTACCTGCCGAACTCCCGGACAGTGCCGAGCCCATCCATCGCCTGCTGGTCGCCTGCAAAGCCTACGACGCCGAAAACGCAGTGGCACAGCTGGCGCCACGCCTAGCCCCCGGTGCCGAGCTGATTTTGTTGCAAAACGGCCTGGGCAGTCAGGACGCCGTGGCCGCGCAAGTACCGCAGGCACGCTGCATTTATGCTTCAAGCACTGAAGGCGCCTTCCGCGATGGCGACTGGCGTGTCGTGTTCGCCGGCCATGGCTTCACGTGGCTGGGAGATGCCAGTCACCCCATCGCCCCGATCTGGCTGGATGACCTCGATGCCGCCGGTATTCCCCACGAATGGAGCATCGAAATCCTGACCCGGCTGTGGCGCAAACTGGCGCTCAACTGCGCAATCAATCCATTGACGGTGCTGCACGATTGCCGCAATGGCGGCTTGCAGGATCATCATTGCGAGGTCGCCACACTCTGCGGTGAACTGAGCGAATTGCTCGAGCGCTGCGGCCAGCCGGCAGCGGCCGAGAACCTGCAACAGGAAGTCGAACGGGTCATTCATGCGACATCGGCCAATTACTCCTCAATGCACCAGGATGTAAGCAACCGCCGCCGCACCGAAATCAGCTACTTGCTGGGTTACGCCTGCAAAGCCTGCGACAGGCACAAGCTGAACCTGCCACACCTCAATCAACTGAAGCAGCGTCTGGTCACCCGGCTGCACAGCCTTGGATTGCCCAGCGACTGAGCAGCGGCTACGCTGGCCACTTGTTCCTTTGTAGCGATAAACCTGATGCCATTGCGCCAGCGCCTCGAAAACCTACCTGTCGGCCAGAAACTGCTGGCCGCCCTGTTGGTGCTGTTGACCACTGTTTTGCTGGTCGCCAACCTGACCTTTATCAGCGCCGCGTATTACATCTCCCAGGAAAGCATGGCCCCCCAAGCCTTGCAGACCATTGGCCGGCTGGTGTCCAACCCGAGCCTGATTTCCGATGCCCTGGCCTCACCGCAAAGCGCTCAACGCCTGCTTGACGAACTCAACAGCTATTCGCCGTTGCGTGCTGCTGCGCTGTATGACGGCAAGGGCGAACGCTTGGCGCAGTTGCAGCATGGCGATCATTTGAGCTTGCCCGAGCGTTACCGGCACATCGAATCCTGGCAAGCCACCGAGTTTCGCAGCAATCAAGTCATTACCCTGCCCCGCCCCGGCACCGCGCCGGGCCATCTGCTGCTGGTGGCCAGTAGCGAACTGCCGGTGGCGTTCTATACCGGGACCCTGACCGCCAGCCTCGGGATCCTGATTTTCAGTGTACTGCTGTGGTTGGTCATCGCCCGGCAGATCAAACGCCTGATTACGCGGCCGATCCATCAACTCGAAGAACTGTCGCGCCAAGTGACCCGGGAAGAGAACTACGCCCTGCGTGCCTCCCGAGGCAACCACGACGAAATCGGCAGTCTCGCCGAAGCGTTCAATACGATGCTCTCGCGCATTGAGGCGCGGGAGCAGCAGCTCAAGCGTGCGCGGGACGATTCCCAGGCGGCTTATGACCAGGCTCAGGGGCTGGCGGAGGAAACCCGGCACACCAATCGCAAACTGGAACTCGAAGTCCAGGTGCGCAGCAAGATCGAAAAGAAACTCACGGGGTTCCAGAACTACCTCAACAGCATCATCGACTCCATGCCTTCGGCCCTGATCGCCCTGGACGAACAGCTCTATGTGACCCAGTGGAATCAGGAAGCCAGCGCCCTGTCGGGTACGCGCCTGGACGAAGCCTTGAACCAGCCGATCTTCCTCGCTTTCGAGCCACTCAAGCCGTTTCTGCCACAGCTCAAGCAAACGGTCGAACAACATACGGTTGCCAAGATCGAGCGGGTGACCTGGTTCAAAGACGATGAACCGCGGCATTACGCCCTGACCTTCTACCCACTGATGGGCGGCGCCGGGCGCGGTGTGGTGATCCGGATCGACGACATCACCCAGCGCTTGTCCCTGGAAGAAATGATGGTGCAGTCGGAGAAAATGCTTTCCGTCGGCGGCCTCGCTGCCGGCATGGCCCACGAGATCAACAACCCGCTGGGGGCGATCCTGCACAACGTGCAGAACATTCGCCGTCGCCTCTCACCTGAATTGCCGAAGAACCTCGAACAGGCCGAACACATCGGCATTGAGCTGTCGACCGTCAACAACTACCTGCAAGCACGGGAAGTACCGCAGCTACTCGATGGCATTCAACAGGCCGGCGCCAGGGCTGCGAAGATTGTCACCCACATGCTCAGCTTCAGTCGCCGCAGCACCCGGCAAATGGCCCCCTGCGATCTGCCGGCGTTGATCGACCAAGCGGTGGAGATCGCCGGTAACGACTTCGACCTGGCCATCGGCTTTGACTTCAAGGGGCAGGCCATCACTCGCCAGTTTGACCCTGCGCTAGGCCCCGTGCCCGGTACCGCCAACGAACTGGAACAAGTGCTGCTCAATCTGCTGAAAAACGCCGCGCAAGCCATTCACTTGCGCGAGGACGACCGTGAACCGGGGCGCATCATCCTGCGTACTCGTCTCAATCCGCCGTGGGCGGAAATCCAGGTGGAGGACAACGGCATTGGCATGAGCGAAAGCGTGCGCAAGCGGACGTTCGAGCCGTTTTTCACCACCAAGGAAATCGGCCAGGGCACCGGCCTCGGGTTGTCGGTCTCGTACTTCATCATCACCAACAACCACAAAGGGCAGATGGAAGTGCAATCGACCCTGGGTCAAGGCACTTGTTTCACCTTGCGCCTGCCCTTGGCGGGCACCCCAGTCGTCCCTCAAGAATTCAACCAGCTATCGAGGTAACCATGGGCTTTCGCTTGTCGAAGATTTACACCCGCACCGGGGACAAAGGCGAAACAGGCCTGGGCGATGGCCGGCGCGTGCCCAAGGATCACCCGCGCATCGAAGCCATTGGCGAGGTCGATACGCTGAACAGTCAGGTCGGCGTATTACTGGCTGGGTTGGCAGAGCAAACGGCTGCCTTTCCCGGCTTACAGGAAGTCATCGAGGTTTTGGCGCCCTGCCAGCATCGATTGTTCGATCTGGGTGGCGAACTGGCGATGCCGGAATATCAGGCCTTGAACACCGCAGAAATCGAACGCCTGGAAGCGGCGATCGATGTATGGAATGAGGAACTGGGGCCGCTTGAGAATTTCATTCTGCCGGGTGGTTCGCAGTTGATTGCTCAGGCTCATGTTTGCCGTAGCCTGGCACGCAGTGCCGAGCGGCGCTGTCAGCAGTTGAATGCGATTGAGCCGTTGGCCGGGGTTGGCCTGGCGTACATCAATCGATTGTCGGACTTGTTGTTTGTGGTGGCGCGGGTGATTGCCAAGCGCCAGGGGGTTGCGGAGATTCTTTGGCAGGCGGCGGTTAAGCCTGGGGTTTAGTTAGCGTCTGTCAGGACGCCTTCGCGAGCAAGCCCGCTCCCACAGTTGATCGAGTTCCTTCAGAAGAAATGCGATCAAATGTGGGAGCGGGCTTGCTCGCGAAGAGGGCCATACAAGCACCACAAACCTCACTCGACGCGGGTTTCCCCGGTAAACACCAAAGTCTGCCGGCACCTGCGGCACAAATACCGCCGCCCCTGGCCCACCAACCCGTGACGCTGGGGCGAAAACGGGAAGTCACTGTCGGCACACGGACAGCGGTAGATATACCGCGTGACGCGCCGCCGCTGGATTTCATAGGTGTGGCAGCGGTCCGGCGGCAGTTCGTAAACCCCACGCATGATCAACTGCCATTCCTCGCCATGGGGCTGGATGCGCTCGCCGAACAATTGGTGGGCAATCAGGTGGGCCACTTCATGGGCGACTGTCTGTTTAAGGAAGTGTTGGCTGTTTTCACGGTACAGCTGCGGGTTGAAGCGCAGCAGGTTCTCGTGCAAATGCGCGACACCGGCCTTCTGGCCCCGCAGCTTGAGGCTGACCTGGGGGCGTTTGAAGCTTCGTTTGAAAAAGGATTCGGCTTGCAGGAAACAATCTTCGACGCGGGTATTGAGTTGCTCGGGCATGCTGTACATATCTCCAGAGATGTCCAGTATGCCGCAAACAAGGGTGTATCCGAATCTGTCAGGCGCCGAATGGTCATGCATAACGCACAAAGCCACCTTGCGGTGGCTTTTCCTGCGGGTAAACCGCGTCAGTTGGTGTAGATCGGGCCTACGCCCAGCCCCCAGACGATCACGGTAAAGGCCATGATCGCCACCAGCACCACCAGGCCTACCGCCAGTACCGAGCTGGAAAACAGGAAGCCCTCGTCCGGGTGGATGTTCATGAAGGTCGGCAGCCCCACGTACAGCAGATACACCGTGTAGCAAATGGCCGCCGTGCCCACCACCATGCCCAGCCACATATGCGGGTACAGCGCCGCCAGCCCGCCGATAAACAGCGGTGTCGCGGTGTAGGTGGCAAACGCCACGCAGCGCGCCATGCTGGGGTTGGCGTCATAGGTGCGGGCCATCCAGTGAATGAACGCGCCCATCACCGCCACGCCGCCGAGCATCGCCGCGTAGGACATGAGGGTCATCCACAACGCGCTTTCCACCGTCAGCATCACCGGGGCGCGGCTGCCGATGACCCAACCCACCTGAGTGGTACCGATAAAGGCTGAGACAGCGGGGATGGCCGCGAGAATCAGCGTGTGGGTGAGGTACATGTGGCCGATGCTTTCTTCTTTATCGCCACGAATTTCCCGCCATTCCTGATCGGGGTGGGTGAAAAGTCCCACGACGTGATGGATCATGCCAGTCACTCCTGTCGTTATTACCATCGCCCCCCAGCGGAGCGCCCACGGGCCAATTGGCCTGAAAGGTCTGGATATATGTGCGACCTTATGTCGCAGTATAGGAAGTGATGACCGGAAAAAGTGTGGGGCTTTAGAGCAAATTGCGCTGTAAACATTGGGCTTAATCGCGGCGGGGTCTGTTGATTGGAATGCGGTCAACTGTGGGAGCGGGCTTGCTCGCGAATGCGGTGGGTCAGCTAAATAC
>NZ_JBOIBY010000050.1:0-10929 GCF_050739655.1 Pseudomonas sp.
GCTTTTTTACAACCTGCGATCGCCCTTTCAGGCTTTATTTACGGGAGGTCTTCTTGACTAAGCCAGCCATACTCGCCCTTGCTGATGGCAGCATTTTTCGCGGCGAAGCCATTGGAGCCGACGGTCAAACCGTTGGTGAGGTGGTGTTCAACACCGCAATGACCGGCTATCAGGAAATCCTTACCGATCCTTCCTACGCCCAACAGATCGTTACCCTGACTTACCCACACATCGGCAACACCGGCACCACGCCGGAAGACGCCGAGTCGAACCGTGTCTGGTCCGCTGGCCTGGTCATTCGTGACCTGCCGCTGGTTGCGAGCAACTGGCGTAACACGATGTCTCTGTCCGACTACCTGAAAGCCAACAATGTTGTGGCTATTGCCGGTATCGACACCCGCCGCCTGACGCGCATCCTGCGTGAAAAAGGCGCGCAGAACGGCTGCATCATGGCCGGTGACAATATTTCCGAAGAAGCTGCCATCGCCGCTGCCCAGGGCTTCCCTGGCCTGAAAGGCATGGATCTGGCGAAGGTTGTCAGCACCAAGGACACCTACGAGTGGCGTTCGACTGTCTGGGATCTGAAAACCGACAGCCACGCCACCCTCGAAGCCTCCGAACTGCCATACCACGTTGTGGCCTACGACTACGGCGTCAAGGTGAACATCCTGCGCATGCTGGTCGAGCGCGGTTGCCGTGTGACCGTTGTGCCTGCGCAAACGCCTGCCGCCGATGTGCTGGCAATGAAGCCGGACGGTGTGTTCCTGTCCAACGGCCCCGGCGATCCGGAGCCTTGCGACTACGCGATCCAGGCCATCAAGGACGTGTTGGAAACCGAGATTCCGGTCTTCGGTATCTGCCTTGGTCACCAGTTGCTGGCCCTGGCCTCCGGCGCCAAGACCCTGAAAATGGGCCACGGCCACCACGGCGCCAACCACCCGGTCCAGGATCTGGATACCGGCGTCGTGATGATCACCAGCCAGAACCACGGTTTTGCGGTAGACGAAGCGACCCTGCCGGGCAACGTCCGCGCGATTCACAAATCGCTGTTCGACGGCACCCTGCAAGGGATCGAGCGTACCGACAAGAGCGCCTTCAGCTTCCAGGGTCACCCTGAAGCCAGCCCTGGCCCGAACGACGTAGCGCCATTGTTCGATCGCTTCATCAACGAGATGGCCAAGCGACGCTGATCGCTCGCCCTGATGTAGCAAAGCTTGAGGGTGGCCCCGACACCGGCGGCCCTCTCAAGACTTCAAAGATTGATCAAGACGGCTTGCCGACTGACCTGCGGATTTGAGTGACAAACCCATGCCAAAACGTACAGACATTAAAAGCATCCTGATTCTCGGCGCTGGCCCGATCGTGATCGGCCAGGCCTGCGAATTCGACTACTCCGGTGCCCAGGCCTGTAAAGCCCTGCGCGAAGAGGGCTACCGCGTCATCCTGGTGAACTCCAACCCGGCCACCATCATGACCGACCCGGCCATGGCCGACGCCACCTACATCGAGCCGATCAAGTGGCAGACCGTTGCCAAGATCATCGAGAAGGAACGTCCGGACGCACTGCTGCCGACCATGGGCGGCCAGACGGCTCTGAACTGCGCCCTGGACCTGGAGCGCGAAGGCGTTCTGGAGAAGTTCGGCGTAGAAATGATCGGCGCCAACGCCGACACCATCGACAAGGCTGAAGACCGTTCGCGTTTCGACAAAGCGATGAAGTCCATCGGCCTGGCGTGCCCGCGTTCCGGCATCGCCCACAGCATGGAAGAGGCTAATGCGGTTCTCGAGAAGCTGGGCTTCCCGTGCATCATCCGTCCGTCGTTCACCATGGGCGGCACTGGTGGCGGTATCGCTTACAACCGTGAAGAGTTCGAAGAAATCTGCGCCCGTGGTCTGGACCTGTCGCCGACCAAAGAGCTGCTGATCGACGAATCGCTGATCGGCTGGAAAGAGTACGAGATGGAGGTTGTCCGCGATAAGAAGGACAACTGCATCATCGTCTGCTCCATCGAAAACTTTGACCCGATGGGCGTGCACACCGGTGACTCGATCACCGTTGCTCCAGCACAGACCCTGACCGACAAGGAATACCAGATCCTGCGTAACGCCTCCCTGGCGGTACTGCGCGAGATCGGCGTGGAAACCGGCGGTTCCAACGTCCAGTTCGGTATCTGCCCGAACACTGGCCGCATGGTCGTCATCGAGATGAACCCGCGTGTTTCCCGTTCTTCGGCACTGGCTTCGAAAGCCACCGGTTTCCCGATTGCCAAAGTCGCGGCCAAGCTGGCCGTGGGTTACACCCTGGACGAGCTGTCGAACGACATCACCGGCGGCAAGACCCCGGCGTCCTTCGAGCCATCCATCGACTACGTTGTCACCAAGTTGCCACGCTTTGCTTTCGAGAAGTTCGCCAAGGCTGACGCGCGCCTGACCACTCAAATGAAGTCGGTCGGTGAAGTCATGGCCATCGGCCGTACCTTCCAGGAATCCCTGCAGAAAGCCCTGCGCGGTCTGGAAGTAGGCGTTTGTGGTCTGGACGAGAAAGTCGACCTGAGCAACCCGGAAAGCATGAGCGTGCTCAAGCGCGAGCTGACCGTGCCGGGCGCCGAGCGTATCTGGTACGTGGCTGACGCCTTCCGTGCCGGCCTGAGCGTCGAAGACATCTTCGGCATGAACATGATTGACCCGTGGTTCCTGGTGCAGATCGAAGATCTGATCAAGGAAGAAGAGAAGGTCAAGACCCTGGGTCTGTCCGCCATCGACCGCGACTTGATGTTCCGCCTCAAGCGTAAAGGCTTCTCCGACCAGCGTCTGGCCAAGTTGCTGGGTGTGACCGAGAAGAGCCTGCGTGCTCACCGTCACAAGCTGGAAATCTTCCCGGTCTACAAGCGCGTCGACACCTGCGCTGCCGAGTTCGCTACCGATACTGCTTACCTCTACTCGACGTACGAAGAAGAGTGCGAAGCCGCGCCGTCGGGTCGCGACAAGATCATGATCCTGGGCGGTGGCCCAAACCGTATCGGCCAGGGTATCGAGTTCGACTACTGCTGCGTACACGCGGCATTGGCGCTACGCGATGACGGGTACGAGACCATCATGGTCAACTGCAACCCGGAAACCGTATCCACCGACTACGACACCTCCGATCGCCTGTACTTCGAGCCCGTGACCCTGGAAGACGTGCTGGAAATCGTGCGCGTCGAGAAGCCGAAAGGCGTGATCGTCCAGTACGGCGGCCAGACTCCACTGAAATTGGCCCGCGCCCTGGAAGCTGCCGGCGTGCCGATCATCGGTACCAGCCCTGACGCAATCGACCGTGCCGAAGACCGTGAGCGTTTTCAGCAGATGGTTCAGCGTCTGAACCTGCGTCAGCCGCCAAACGCCACCGTGCGTAGCGAAGACGAAGCGATTCGTGCTGCCTCGAAAATCGGTTATCCGTTGGTGGTGCGTCCGTCCTATGTACTGGGCGGTCGTGCGATGGAAATCGTTTACGAAGAAGAAGAGCTCAAGCGCTACCTGCGTGAAGCGGTGCAAGTGTCCAACGACAGTCCAGTGCTGCTGGATCACTTCCTCAACTGCGCCATCGAAATGGACGTGGACGCGGTTTGCGACGGTAAGGACGTAGTGATCGGCGCGATCATGCAGCACATTGAGCAGGCCGGTGTTCACTCTGGTGACTCCGCCTGTTCGCTGCCGCCGTACTCGCTGCCGGCGCACATCCAGGACGAGATGCGTGAACAGGTCAAGAAGATGGCCTTGGAATTGGGTGTGGTCGGCCTGATGAACGTTCAGCTGGCACTGCAAGGCGAAGACATCTACGTCATCGAAGTCAACCCGCGCGCTTCCCGTACCGTGCCGTTCGTGTCCAAGTGCATCGGTGTCTCCCTGGCGATGATCGCGGCACGCGTGATGGCCGGTAAAACCCTCAAAGAACTGGGTTTCACCAAGGAAATCATCCCGAACTTCTACAGCGTGAAAGAGGCGGTGTTCCCGTTCGCCAAATTCCCTGGCGTTGACCCGATCCTCGGTCCAGAGATGAAGTCGACCGGTGAAGTAATGGGTGTGGGCGACACGTTCGGTGAAGCGTTCGCTAAGGCGCAAATGGGCGCCAGCGAAGTGCTGCCGACTGGCGGTACTGCGTTCATCAGTGTGCGTGATGACGACAAGCCGCTGGTTGCGGGCGTGGCCCGTGATCTGATCAACTTGGGCTTTGAAGTGGTCGCTACTGCTGGTACTGCCAGGCTGATTGAAGCGGCAGGCCTGAAAGTGCGCCGCGTGAACAAGGTGACCGAGGGTCGTCCTCACGTGGTCGACATGATCAAGAATGACGAAGTCACCCTGATCATCAACACCACCGAAGGTCGTCAGTCGATCGCTGACTCCTATTCCATTCGTCGCAATGCCCTGCAGCACAAGATTTACTGCACCACCACCATTGCTGCTGGCGAAGCGATCTGCGAAGCGCTGAAGTTCGGTCCCGAGAAGACCGTGCGTCGCTTGCAGGATCTACACGCAGGATTGAAGGCATGAGCATAACGAAGTACCCAATGACTGTTCAGGGCGCTCGCGCCCTGGAAGAAGAGCATGCTCACCTGACCAAGGTCGTTCGTCCGAAGCTCAGCCAAGACATCGGTACGGCCCGCGAGTTGGGCGACTTGAAGGAAAACGCCGAATACCACGCTGCTCGCGAGCAGCAAGGTATGGTTGAGGCTCGGATTCGTGACATTGAAGGCCGCATGCAGAATGCGGTGGTTATCGATGTCACAACCATTCCTCACTCCGGCAAGGTGATCTTCGGAACTACTGTGGAAATCGCCAACGTCGAAACGGATGAAAGCGTGACTTACCAGATCGTTGGTGAGGACGAAGCGGACATCAAGCTCGGCAAGATCTCCGTTGGCTCGCCAATCGCCCGCGCCTTGATTGCCAAGGAAGAGGGTGATGTGGTGGTCGTGAAAACGCCTGGTGGCGTGATCGAGTATGAGATTGTCGAAGTTCGCCACGTCTAAAGGCAGACGCCCGCTTCGTGCGGGCGCCATGCTTTGGCAGCTGACCCAGATGCTCTGGGTTGGCGGCTTGTGGCTGTTGCATATTGGTCTGCTGCCGGTGCTGAGGCGAATTGGCCTGGCGCCGCTGCTGATCGACGAAATTGCAGGCATGCTGGATGCGCTGATGGTGGCTTTCGCCGCGGTCTGCGTGGTCTTTCAGGCCTTGGTGCTGGTTCAGGCCGAGGGCCTTGGTTGCCTATGGCGCGATATTCGAGGGCAGCTGCTATTGGTAGCGTTGAATGCGTGTGCCATGTACTTCGCGGTGCGTTTCGGCTGGCCGGAGGCGGTGCGTTGGCAGGTATTCAGCTTTCTTGTTCTGGGCTTCTCAGGGCTGGTGTTGGTGCTTCAGCCGGTGCCAGGATTGAGTGGCAGGGTGCGCGAAGCACACCCTTGACCCGTTTCATCACTTGAAGCGATGAACGTTCGACAGCTGCTTGTTGACGCTGAAGTTCTTGCGGTAAATCAGTGCCATCTTGCCGATGACTTGAACCAGATCCGCTTTGCCGGCCTTGCACAGTTCTGCAATGGACGCCAGGCGCGACTCGCGATCGAGTATGTTGAGTTTGATTTTGATCAGCTCGTGATCCGCTAGAGCGCGTTCAAGTTCCGCTAAAACACCTTCGGTCAAACCGTTATCAGCCACAATCAAAACTGGTTTCAGGTGGTGGCCAATGGATTTGTACTGTTTCTTCTGCTCTTGAGTGAGCGGCATAATCTGACCCTTTCGTCTGGATTCTGTAAAATGGCGGCCATTTTACCCGAGGGCTCGTTGATCCGCCCAACTAATCACGACCCTAATCATCGAGGTGCCCAATGGCGCGTTCCAAGACAAGCCTTGGTTGGCTGAAAAGACATGTCAATGATCCCTATGTGAAGCAAGCGCAGAAGGATGGCTACCGCTCGCGTGCGAGTTACAAGCTTCTGGAGGTCCAGGAGAAATACAAGCTGATCCGTCCGGGCATGAGTGTTGTCGACCTGGGTGCGGCACCCGGTGGCTGGTCGCAAGTCACTAGCCGGCTGATCGGCGGACAGGGGCGTCTGATTGCCTCGGACATCCTGGAAATGGACAGCATTCCGGACGTGACTTTCATCCAGGGTGATTTCACGCAAGATGAAGTGCTCGCTCGGATCCTTGAAGCCGTGGGTAATTCGCAGGTGGACCTTGTGATTTCCGATATGGCCCCCAATATGAGTGGTACGCCCGAGGTGGACATGCCAAAAGCCATGTTCCTTTGCGAGCTGGCGCTTGATTTGGCTGAGCGGATTCTTAAGCCGGGTGGAAATTTTGTGATCAAGATCTTTCAGGGCGAAGGCTTCGATGTTTACCTGAAGGACGCTCGTAGGAAGTTCGACAAGATCCAGATGATCAAGCCGGACTCTTCCCGTGGCAGCTCCCGCGAGCAATACATGCTGGCCTGGGGCTACCGCGGCGGAAGCGAGTAAAGCGGTTTTTTTTGGCGGGGCGATAGGTTTTTCGTATTTTGCCTCGCATGCATAAGCGAATATTGTGTAGAAAGTGTTTCACAAAGGGTTACAGACGGCGCCTGCCAGAGTTGTAGGTAATGTAGTAAGTTAGGCCGGTGAATATCATGCGAAGCGCGCGCCAGCAGCGGCGCTTGCTTCAGAGGGTAGTTAATTGAACGATATGGCAAAGAATCTGATCCTGTGGTTGATCATTGCGGCAGTCCTGGTGACTGTGATGAACAACTTCTCCAGCCCTAACGAGCCGCAGACCCTCAACTATTCCGACTTCATCCAGCAGGTCAAGGATGGCAAGGTCGAGCGCGTAGCCGTTGATGGTTATGTGATTACCGGCAAGCGCAACGATGGCGACAGCTTTAAGACCATTCGTCCGGCAATTCAGGACAACGGTTTGATTGGCGACCTGGTGGATAATCACGTTGTGGTCGAGGGCAAGCAGCCAGAACAGCAAAGCATCTGGACTCAACTCCTGGTCGCGAGCTTCCCGATCCTGGTGATCATCGCCGTGTTCATGTTCTTCATGCGGCAGATGCAGGGCGGTGCTGGAGGCAAAGGCGGGCCGATGAGCTTTGGTAAGAGCAAGGCGCGCCTGCTTTCCGAAGATCAGGTCAAAACGACCCTGGCTGACGTCGCCGGCTGTGACGAAGCCAAGGAAGAAGTTGGCGAGCTGGTTGAATTCCTGCGTGATCCGGGTAAGTTCCAGCGCCTGGGTGGTCGCATTCCTCGTGGCGTGCTGATGGTCGGCCCTCCGGGTACCGGTAAAACCTTGTTGGCCAAGGCAATCGCTGGCGAAGCCAAGGTGCCTTTCTTCACCATTTCCGGTTCCGACTTCGTCGAAATGTTCGTCGGTGTCGGTGCCAGCCGTGTTCGCGATATGTTCGAACAGGCTAAAAAACACGCTCCATGCATCATTTTCATCGATGAAATCGACGCCGTCGGTCGCCACCGTGGTGCCGGTATGGGTGGTGGTCACGATGAGCGCGAGCAGACGCTCAACCAGTTGTTGGTTGAGATGGATGGCTTCGAAATGAACGACGGCATCATCGTTATTGCTGCAACCAACCGTCCCGACGTGCTGGACCCTGCGCTGTTGCGCCCGGGCCGTTTCGACCGTCAGGTTGTGGTAGGTCTGCCGGATATCCGTGGTCGCGAACAGATTCTCAAAGTCCACATGCGCAAAGTGCCAATGGGTGACGACGTAGCTCCTGCGGTGATTGCTCGTGGTACACCTGGTTTCTCCGGTGCCGACCTGGCCAACCTGGTCAACGAAGCGTCGCTGTTTGCTGCCCGTGCCGGCAAGCGTATCGTCGAGATGAAGGAATTCGAGCTGGCCAAAGACAAGATCATGATGGGTGCCGAGCGCAAATCCATGGTCATGTCCGAGAAAGAAAAGCAGAACACGGCTTATCACGAAGCGGGCCACGCCATTGTTGGTCGCGTCGTGCCTGAGCATGATCCGGTGTACAAGGTCTCCATTATTCCGCGCGGTCGGGCGCTGGGTGTAACCATGTTCCTGCCGGAAGAAGATCGCTACAGCCTGTCCAAGCGTGCGCTGATCAGTCAGATCTGCTCGCTGTATGGTGGTCGTATCGCTGAGGAAATGACGCTTGGTTTCGATGGCGTCACCACAGGTGCATCCAACGACATCATGCGTGCCAGCCAGATTGCGCGGAACATGGTGACCAAGTGGGGCCTTTCCGAGAAGCTCGGTCCATTGATGTACGCTGAAGAGGAAGGTGAAGTGTTCCTTGGTCGCGGCGGTGGCGGTCAGAATGCCAGCTTCTCCGGTGAAACGGCCAAGCTGATCGATTCTGAAGTGCGTAGCATCATTGATCAGTGCTACGGCACGGCGAAGCAGATTCTTACGGATAACCGTGACAAGCTCGACGCCATGGCGGATGCGCTCATGAAGTACGAGACGATTGATGCCGAGCAGATCGACGACATCATGGCGGGTCGCACACCTCGCGAACCTCGCGACTGGTCCGGCGGCACCGGTACTTCAGGTACGCCTCCAGTAGCACAGGATGAGCGTCCGGAAACACCTATCGGCGGTCCAGCTGCTGACGTTTAAGGTTTGAAATGACTTCTGTTCAGTCCTCGACCCGGTTGCCTTGCGGCAACCGGGTTCTTGATTTGGCCCAGACGCATGTCATGGGCATTCTCAATGTCACTCCTGATTCTTTCTCGGATGGCGGCCAATTCAGCCAGCTCGATGCGGCCTTGCGCCATGCCGAGGCTATGGTGGTGGCCGGTGCCACGCTCATTGATGTAGGTGGCGAGTCGACGCGACCTGGTGCCAGGGTGGTTTCACCGCAGGAAGAGCTGGAGCGTGTCGCACCTATCGTTGAGCGGATTAATCGCGAGCTGGATGTAATTATCTCGGTAGACACGTCCACTCCTGCTGTTATGCGAGAGAGTGCACGCCTGGGTGCCGGATTGATCAATGACGTGCGATCGTTGCGTCGCGATGGCGCATTGGATGCGGCGGCGGCTACAGGCTTGCCGGTCTGCTTGATGCATATGCTCGGTGAGCCGGGCGATATGCAGGACAATCCGCACTATCAAGACGTTACAAAAGAAGTAGGCGAGTTTCTTGCCGAGCGCATGGCTCAATGTGCGTCGGTCGGGATTGCGGCCGAAAAGATCATTCTTGATCCGGGCTTTGGCTTCGCGAAAACCTTGCAGCACAATCTAAGCTTGTTCAAACATATGGGTGCCTTACATGCTCTGGGCCGGCCCCTGTTGGTCGGTGTTTCGCGAAAAAGCATGATAGGTCAGGCGTTGGGTCGCCCGGTGGGTGAGCGTTTGTATGGCGGTCTTGCCCTTGCCGCGCTCGCTTCGCACAAGGGCGCGCGTATATTGCGTGTCCATGATGTAGCCGAAACAGTCGATGTGGTGAGGATGATCGCCGCAGTGGAATCAGCCGAATAGGAATGATGGAGCGCTTATGACTAGAAAATACTTTGGTACTGACGGCATTCGTGGTCGAGTCGGTGAATATCCGATTACTCCTGACTTCATGCTCAAGCTCGGCTGGGCTGCGGGCATGGCGTTCCGCAAGATGGGCGCTTGCAAGGTCTTGGTCGGCAAGGACACTCGCATATCCGGTTACATGTTTGAGTCAGCGCTTGAGGCCGGGCTTACTTCGGCAGGTGCTGATGTGATGCTCCTGGGGCCGATGCCTACACCGGCTATCGCTTACCTGACGCGTACCTTCCACGCCGAAGCCGGCATTGTGATCAGTGCGTCGCACAATCCTCATGATGACAACGGCATCAAGTTTTTCTCCGGTAAGGGCACCAAGTTGCCGGATGAAGTCGAGCTAATGATCGAGGAGTTGTTGGACACCCCCATGACGGTGGTGGAATCGAGCAAGATCGGCAAGGTGACGCGAATCAACGACGCGTCGGGACGTTACATTGAGTTCTGCAAAAGCAGTGTGCCTACGGGTACCAGTTTCGCGGGCCTCAAAATCGTGATCGATTGCGCACATGGTGCGACTTATAAAGTGGCACCTAGCGTGTTCCGTGAGTTGGGTGCTGATGTCGTTGTTCTGTCCGCGCAACCCAACGGGCTGAACATCAATGACAATTGCGGCTCGACCCATATGGGGCAACTTCAGGCTGCTGTGCTGGCTGAGCATGCAGACCTGGGCATTGCGTTCGACGGTGATGGTGACCGCGTACTGATGGTCGATCACACCGGCACGGTCGTCGATGGTGACGAGTTGTTGTACATCATCGCTCGTGACCTGCAGGAGCGCGACAAGCTCCAGGGTGGCGTGGTAGGCACGCTGATGAGTAACCTGGGGCTCGAGTTGGCCTTGGCGGACCTGGCGATTCCATTTGTCCGCGCCAACGTCGGTGACCGCTATGTTATCGCTGATCTGCTGGAGCGCAATTGGCTGGTTGGCGGTGAGAACTCAGGGCATATCGTTTGTTTTAATCACACCACCACCGGTGACGCGATTATCGCCGCGCTCCAAGTGTTGATGGCATTGAGGACGCGTTCCGAAGGTTTGGCCCAGGCGCGTCAAGCGCTGCGCAAGTGCCCTCAGGTGTTGATCAACGTTCGTTTTGGCGGTGGTGCGAGCCCTCTCGATCACCCATCGGTAAAAGAGGCTAGTGAGCGTGTCACCAAGGCCATGGCTGGTCGTGGGCGTGTACTGTTGCGCAAGTCTGGAACAGAGCCTTTGGTGCGCGTCATGGTCGAAGGCGAGGATGAAACACTGGTTCGTGGTTACGCCGAAGAGCTGGCAAAACTGGTAAGTGAAGTTTCTGCCTGAATTCGGCTTGCCAGCCATGATTGTGTTGGGTAACATCTGCGCCCACTTTGACCGACGAGGTACAGCATGCGTCGCCCTATGGTAGCTGGTAACTGGAAGATGCACGGTACC
>NZ_JBOIBY010000051.1:0-28436 GCF_050739655.1 Pseudomonas sp.
AGGCGCCGCGAACATTCAGGATGCTCGCGTCATCGTTAACGTTTTTCGCGAGCAAGCTCGCTCCTACAATCACAGACAGATCAGGCTATCTGCGCCTTCGACGCCAACCCATCAAACGTCACCTCATCCAGCGCATCCTCCTGCTCATCCAGTACTTGCCGCGGATGGTCATTGCCGGGAATGCTGCTGTCGAGCAGGCTCAGTAAACTTGAGCCCCGAGGCGTCAAAATGTAATTGGACCCGGTGCCTCCCTGCTCCTCAGGCCGAGGCTCGATGTAACCCCGCTGCAGCAGTAACTTTTCGTACTCACCTGCTACCGCTTTCAGATGGTCAAGGTTCTCTGTCTGCTCACCTTCCGACGCTTTTTCCGCTGCGTACTGCTCGGCATAGGGCCGGGGTGTGAAGCTGGCTTCACCGCGCTGCACTTCGTGCAGCAAGCGCTCAATCAAATCCCAGTTATAAGTGGTCATCCTGATTCAACCTCCGGTGCCCGTTGATGAAGGGGCCTTCATAGGTTGTGACCGACGCTGCCCGCAGCCGTTCAGACGAGGTTTTTACCGCGACCGACCGGCGGTATGTCGAATTACTGGCAAGCCAAACGACTAGGCTGTGTAAGTCACCTCCCAGCCCCACGCAGGAGAAATCACCATGAACCTTCAAAATCATCCCGTCGTGTCCCGGGAAGAATGGCTCGCCGCCCGCAAACTGCACTTGGCTCATGAAAAAGCCTTCACCAAAGAACGGGACAGACTCAGCGCCGAACGCCGCGCCCTGCCCTGGGTGAAAGTCGATAAGGACTACCACTTCCAAGGCCCCAACGGCGAACTGAAGCTCGCCGACCTGTTCGGTGACCACAGTCAGTTGGTCATCTACCACTTCATGTTCGCTGAAGGCTGGGACGAAGGGTGTCCCGGATGCTCGTTCCTCAGCGACCACATCGACGGCGCCAACCAACACCTGGCCCACCACGACATAGCCATGGTGGCGGTTTCCCACGCCCCGTTCGCCGAGTTCCAGGCATTCAGGCGGCGCATGGGCTGGAAGTTCGATTGGGTGTCGTCAGAGGGTTGCGACTTCAACTACGACTTTGGTGTCTGCGCCCGAGCGGAAGAGGTTGCTGACGGCAAAGCCACTTACAACTACGAAAAAACCGACGGCTCGGAGGAGGAGCTACCTGGCCTGAGTGTGTTTTATCGCAATGAGGCTGGCGAAATTTTCCACACTTACTCGACTTATGCCCGAGGTCTGGACCTGTTGGTGGGTGCCTACAACTATTTGGACCTCACTCCCAAGGGCAGGAACGAAGAGCAGATCATGGAATGGGTCAAGCATCATGACCGGTATGAGCAAGGGGCACAGGCCAGTTGCTGCCACGCATCGTCCCAAGGATGAACTTTTGATACCCCATGGCCTCAACCGAGTAACCGCCCGACACGGATCCGAGGCCATGCCCATGAAGACCCTGCTCAAACTCACGCTCGCCGCCACCCTCGCCTGCGCCCTTCCTGCATGGGCTTGCACGCCAGAAGAAGCCACCGCCAAGCGCGAACAGCTGGCCAAGGAAGTGACCAGGCTCACAGAACAAAACCCGGCCAAGGCCAAGGAGATCAACGACGAGCTGCAGAAGATGGACCTGAGTACGGCCGCCAAAGACTTGCCGGATAAATGCCAGTTGATCGATCAGCGATTGAAGGAGCTGGGAGCGGCGGAAAAGAAAACCGAGAGCTGATAACGACTACCCATAAAAAAACCGTTTTTTTATGATCGTTCCCACGCGCAGCAAAGGAACGCAGCCCGGGACGCTTTGCGTCCCAATCAAGAGCCGAACGCAGAGCGTCCGTTGAGGCATTCCCACGCAGAGCGTGGGAACGATCTGTGATGCTAGTAAACACCAAAAAAAACCGGACATCTGTCCGGTTTTTTATGTGGCTGGCCAAGACGCTTATTCAGCAGCCGGAGCTTCTGGCTTGCGGCGCTTGAGCGGGGCCATGCCGTCCTTGCTGACCAGCGACGGAGCCTCGGCCTTCGGGCGGTTGGCGCTCTTGCGTTTGGTTGGTGTCTTGGCGGCAGTTTTTTTCTTGTCGCCCTTTGCGTCAGTCTTTTTCTTCTTCACGCCGACGGCTTTACCCGAGGCCTTGACCTTTTTCGGTCCGCCGTAGGTGCCTTTGACTTCCTTGATGGTGCGGCGCTCGAAGCTCTGCTTGAGGTAGCGCTCGATGCTCGACATCAGGTTCCAGTCGCCGTGGCAGATCAGCGAGATGGCCAGGCCATCGTTGCCCGCGCGGCCAGTACGACCGATGCGGTGAACATATTCGTCGCCACTGCGCGGCATGTCGAAGTTGATCACCAGGTCCAGGCCGTCCACGTCCAGACCGCGAGCGGCGACGTCGGTGGCGACAAGGATTTTTACCCCGCCCTGCTTCAAACGATCGATCGCCAGTTTGCGATCTTTCTGGTCTTTCTCGCCGTGCAGCACGAACGCTTTGTATTCCTGCGCCACCAGACGACCGTAGATACGGTCTGCCATGGCACGGGTATTGGTGAACACGATGGCCTTCTGATAAGTCTCGTTGGCCAACAGCCAGTTCACGATCTGTTCTTTGTGCTGGTTGTGGTCAGCGGTGATGATTTGCTGACGGGTGGTGTCGTTCAGCTGGCTGACCGCGTTGAGCTGCAAGTGCTCAGGATTGTTCAGCACCTTGGCGATCATCTCGCGCAGACCGGAGCCACCGGTGGTGGCGGAGAACAACATGGTCTGCTGACGATTCGGGCATTCGTCGACCAGGCGCTGTACGTCTTCGGCAAAACCCATGTCGAGCATGCGGTCGGCTTCGTCGAGTACCAGCACTTCGACTTCTTTCAGATCGAGGTTGCCAGCGTTCAGTTGCTCGATCATCCGGCCCGGTGTGCCGATCAGGATGTCCGGCACCTTGCGCAGCATGGCCGCCTGGACCTTGAAGTCTTCACCGCCGGTGATCAGGCCGGACTTGATGAAGGTGAACTGCGAAAAGCGTTCAACTTCTTTCAAGGTCTGCTGTGCCAGCTCGCGGGTCGGCAGCAGGATCAGGGTCTTGATGCTGACGCGGATCTTGGCCGGACCGATCAGGCGGTTGAGGATCGGCAATACAAATGCAGCGGTTTTGCCGCTACCGGTTTGCGCCGTCACCCGCAGGTCACGCCCTTGCAGCGCCAGCGGGATAGCCGCGGCTTGCACAGGCGTTGGCTCGACAAATTTAAGCTCGGCCACGGCTTTGAGCAGGCGTTCGTGCAGGGCGAATTGGGAAAACACGGGTGCTACCTCGAAGAAATGCAAAAAATCAGCTGCATAGGGTAACGGTTTCGAGCGCGAAGGCCGAGTTTCTTTATGCAATCGGCAGTAAACAGTGGCTTTTTTGTTGCCTGATTTATCCATGAACGTAATACAAAGCGTCTTAAATGCTCTAATCGTCCCTCGTGTCCTACAGAAGAATCGTTTTTGACCATGGATATCAAACAGCTCTGGATCAACCTATTGGACCTTTGGGGCGCCCTCGATAAGCATCCGCTCGTGTACTCCAGCCTGTCGCTGTTGCTGCTGCTGGCGATTGCGCTGGTCCTCGGACGGGTGGCGCGCTATCTCATACTGCACGCGGCCAAGATGCTCGCCCGCCAGCCGGCGCTGCACTGGGTCAATGATTTTCTGCAAAACAAGGTGTTTCATCGCCTGGCGCAGATAACCCCCTCGTTGGTGATCCAGTTCGGCCTCCATCTGGTGCCGGACCTGAGCAAAACCACCCTGAACTTTCTCGGCAACGTCGCGTTGTCATTCACCTTCCTGTTTCTTTTGCTGGCCGTCAGCGCCCTGCTCAATGCATTGCTGGACATCTACGCCCGCACCGAGCACGCCCGCACACGTTCGATCAAAGGCTACGTACAACTGACGAAGATGGTCCTGTACGTGTTTGCCGCGATCATCATCGTCGCCACGTTGATCGACCGTTCGCCGCTGTTGCTGCTCTCGGGTCTGGGTGCCATGTCGGCAGTGATCCTGTTGGTCTACAAGGACACGCTGCTGTCATTCGTCGCCAGCGTGCAATTGACCAGCAATGACATGCTGCGAGTTGGCGACTGGATTGAAATGCCGCAAGTCGGTGCCGATGGCGACGTGGTGGACATCACGCTGCACACGGTCAAGGTGCAGAATTTCGATAAGACCATCGTGTCGATCCCGACCTGGCGCCTGATGTCCGAGTCGTTCAAGAACTGGCGCGGCATGCAGGCTTCAGGTGGTCGCCGCATCAAACGCAGCCTGTTCATCGACGCCAGCGGCGTGCGATTTCTGCGCGATGAGGAAGAACAGAAACTGTCGCAGGTTCATCTGCTCACCGACTATATGACGCGCAAGCAAGCCGAGCTCAAAGCGTGGAACGAAGCCCAGGGTAACGTCGCCGCGATGTCAGCCAACCGCAGACGCATGACCAACATCGGCACGTTTCGCGCCTATGCACTGGCTTATCTAAAGAGCCACGCAGAGATCCAACCGAACATGACGTGCATGGTTCGCCAGATGCAAACCACTGCGCAGGGGATTCCGCTGGAAATCTATTGCTTTACCCGGACGACGGCGTGGGCCGATTACGAGCGGATTCAAGGGGATATTTTCGACTATCTGCTGGCGGTATTGCCGGAGTTCGGCTTGAGCCTGTACCAGCAGCCGAGCGGTACGGATTTACGCGCCGGGCTGCTGCCGGCGATGCTGGGTGCAAGCCACATTCCCGAGCCGGAAAAACGCATGATGTAACAGCACGATCGTCTGTAGGAGCTGCCGGAGGCTGCGATCTGTTGATGTTCAAGATCAAAAGATCGCAGGCTCCGGCAGTTCCTACACGAGGCTCGCCTCTCGTCTGATGCCCAGGCGACTAATCCACACCGCCATCAAAATCACCGAGCCGCCCAACAGCAATCGCCCCAACTCTTCATGCTGATTCCAGATCAGCAGATTCATCAGCAAACCTATCGGCACATGCAGGTTGTTCATGACTGCCAACGTCCCGCCATTGACCAGGCACGCGCCTTTGTTCCACCAGTACAGGCCCAGTGCAGTCGAAACCAGCCCGAGAAATAGCAGCACGCCCCATTGCAGCGGTGCTTCAGGCAGAAAGTTCTGTTTGCCGAACAGCAGGAACGCCGGCAAAGCCACAGCCAATGCCCCGAGGTAGAAGTAACCGAAGCGCCGGTAATGCGGCAGATCACTTGGATGTCTGGCGACCAAATGCTTGTACAGAACCTGTCCGGCGGCATAGGTGAAGTTGGCCAGTTGCAGCAGCAGGAAGCCCATGAAGAAATCCGGATTGATCCGGTCAAAGCGAATCACCGCAGCGCCCGCTACCGCCACCAACGCCGCGATCAAGGCCCAGGGATTGAAGCGACGGTTCAGCGCATCTTCGATCAGGGTCACGTGCAGAGGCGTGAGGATGGTGAACAGCAGCACTTCCGGCACGGTCAGCACCCGGAAGCTCAAATACAGGCAGACGTAGGTCACGCCGAATTGCAGCGCGCCGATCAACAGCATGCCGCGCATGAATGCCGGTTCCACTGAGCGCCAGCGCGTCAATGGAATGAACACCAGCCCCGCCAGCAGCACACGCACCAGCACGGCAAAGTAACTGTCGACATGACCGGCCAGGTACTCGCCGATCAAACTGAAGGAAAACGCCTGGATCAGCGTGACAAAAAGTAGATAGCCCATGCTCGCCTCGTTTTGAATGGCGGCGACGATAACGGGTTTTCCCATTGATCGCGAGATACCCAGAGAGCTGTAGGAGCCGAGCTCGCTCGCGAAAGCGGTGGATCAGATGCTTTGATATTGACTGACACTGCGCCTTCGCGAGCAAGCTCGGCTCCTACAGGTTTTTTTGTCGTTCATTAAATCGCGGGCGAAAAAAAGCCCGATCTCGCTAAAGCGTTCAATCGGGCTACGGCACTCAGGAGCAATAAGTGCAAAGGGAGGTTCGATGCGCGTACAGGCTTGAAGGGTTGCGCCAGGTCACTAGACCATCCAGCGATTATCTGGCGATTAACGGGTCAGGCCACTTGGGAAAGCTTGGCGTTCGCCTGGTTCAGGCCTTTCTCCTGGAAGTCGCCTCCCAGGTTCATCCCTTCGGCGTGAATGAACGTCACGTCGTGAATGCCGATGAAGCCCATGACCTGGCGCAGGTACGGTTCCTGATGATCCGCCGCGCTACCGGCATAGATCCCACCGCGAGCCGTCAGCACGTAGGCGCGTTTGCCGCTGAGCAAGCCTTGTGGACCGGTTTCGGTGTACTTGAAGGTCACACCGGCGCGCAGCACATGGTCGAGCCAGGCCTTGAGGGTGCTTGGAATGGCGAAGTTGTACATCGGCGCCGCCATCACCAGTACGTCGGCTGCCAGCAGTTCATCGGTCAGTTGATTGGAGCGTTCCAGCGAAGCCTGTTCGATATCGTTGCGCTGATCCGCAGGCTTCATCCAGCCACCCAGCAAATTGATGTCCAGATGCGGCACCGGATTGACGGCCAGGTCACGAACCGTGATTTCGTCCTTCGGATGCGCCGCTTTCCACTGATTGATGAAGGTCTGGGTCAGTTGACGGGAGACCGAATCTTGCTGACGGGCACTGCTTTCGATGATCAGAACGCGGGACATGGGATGTAGGCTCCATCTGGGAATGTTGTAAGTCGATGGAGTGAAGGTTAAACAGTGTTATATCGATGAAAAAGCGCAAATAACTGCTATAACCAATCGATAAATTCGTTTATAAGCGGAGCGTGGCTGGCGAGCCTGCTCCGCTGGTGATTATTGCGGCTTGCAGGTCATGCTGATGTAGAGCTTGATGATCTTGCGGTTGAACTTGGCGGAAAGGTTAGCGCTTTTGCCGGCGTCAAGATTGATTCTGCGGGTCTTGGGGGATTCAGGGCCATTGCGAAACACCACTGCACAATCGGCGGCTTTGTCGCCGTAGTTGTTCACGGTGATGGAGCCCATGTCGTAATCGGAGGCGTATGTCGTGTAGTCGATCTTCAAGCCATTGAGTTCTTTTTGTACGTCGATCGGGTAAGCGAATGCAGTCAGCGGCAGCATTGTCAGTACCACATAACAGAATTTTTTCATGCAGCAGTCTCCAATAAGAACTGCGCAGCTTAGGACAACAGGAGCTCATCATGAAAGCGCCCCGCGTGACCCTTGATCAATGGCGAACGCTTCAGGCCGTGGTCGACCACGGTGGTTTCGCCCAGGCCGCCGAAGCGCTGCACCGCTCACAATCATCCGTCAGCTACACCGTGGCACGCATGCAGGACCAGCTCGGCGTGCCATTGCTGCGCATCGACGGGCGCAAAGCGGTACTGACCGAGGCCGGTGGCGTGTTGTTGCGCCGGTCCCGGCAACTGGTGAAACAGGCCAGCCAACTGGAAGACCTGGCCCATCACATGGAACAAGGCTGGGAAGCCGAAGTGCGCCTGGTGGTAGACGCCGCTTACCCCAGCGCCCGCCTCGTCCGTGCCTTGACCGCGTTCATGCCGCAAAGCCGTGGCTGTCGCGTGCGTCTGCGTGAAGAGGTGTTATCGGGTGTGGAAGAAGTGCTGCTCGAAGGCGTCGCCGACCTGGCGATCAGCAGCTTCAGCATTCCCGGCTATCTGGGCGCGGAATTAAGTGATGTCGAGTTCGTCGCGGTCGCCCATCCAGAACATCCCCTGCACCGTCTCAATCGCGAACTGAATTTTCAGGATCTGGAAAGCCACCTGCAAGTGGTCATCCGTGACTCCGGTCGCCAGCAGCCACGGGACGTCGGCTGGCTCGGTGCGGAACAACGCTGGACCGTCGGCAGCCTCGCCACCGCCGCGACGTTTGTCGGCAGCGGCCTGGGGTTCGCCTGGTTGCCAAGGCACATGATCGAGCGGGAGCTGAAGGAAGGGACGCTCAAGCTGCTACCGTTGGATCAGGGCGGCAGTCGCAACCCGAGCTTTTACCTGTATTCGAACAAGGACAAACCCCTGGGCCCGGCGACGCAGATTCTCGTCGAGCTGCTGCGCACCTTCGACACCGCGCCGCTGGATGCACCTTTCGCCGCCCCTGAACAAGCCTGACACGGAGTGTATGCATGGCCTATTTCGAACACGATGGTTGCAACCTGCACTATG
This sequence comes from Pseudomonas sp., assembly GCF_050739655.1. Taxonomy (GTDB): domain Bacteria; phylum Pseudomonadota; class Gammaproteobacteria; order Pseudomonadales; family Pseudomonadaceae; genus Aquipseudomonas. Next base: position 8,157 of record NZ_JBOIBY010000051.1, read on the forward strand.
AGGAATATGGCCACGGCACGCCGTTGCTGCTGGTGCACGGCCTGGGCTCCAGCACCCTCGACTGGGAGAAACAGATCCCCGCGCTGGCTGCCCACTACCGAGTGATCGTCCCGGATGTACGCGGCCACGGTCGCTCCGACAAGCCTCGCGAGCGATATAGCATCGCCGGGTTCAGTGCAGATCTGGTGGCACTGATCGAGCACCTCAACCTTGGCCCGGCCCATTACGTGGGCCTGTCCATGGGCGCAATGATCGGTTTTCAGCTGGGCGTGGATCAGCCCCGGCTGCTCAAGAGCCTGTGCATCGTCAACAGCGCACCCGAAGTCAAACTGCGCAGCCGAGACGATTACTGGCAGTGGTTCAAGCGCTGGAGCCTGATGCGTGTCCTCAGTTTGCGCACCATCGGCAAAGCCCTGGGTGGCAAATTATTCCCCAAACCCGAGCAGGCAGATCTACGACAAAAAATGGCCGAACGCTGGGCAAAAAACGACAAACATGCTTATCTCGCCAGCTTCGATGCCATCGTTGGCTGGGGTGTTCAGGAACGACTGTCGAAGGTCTCCTGTCCTACCCTCATCGTCAGCGCCGACCGTGACTACACGCCGGTCTCGCTGAAAGAGAATTACGTAAAACTGCTGCCCGATGCACGGCTGGTGGTGATCGCCGACTCGCGTCACGCCACCCCGCTGGACCAGCCCGAACGCTTCAACCAGACACTGCTCGAGTTTCTCACCGCAGTCGATACCACTCCAATCAGGATCACTGACCCATGCTGAAAAAAATCGCCCTCGCCGCTGGTTCCGTTCTGTTTGCCGCCAACCTGATGGCGGCGACGCCTGCCAAGGCGCCACATGTATTGCTGGAAACCACCAATGGCCAGATCGAAATCGAACTGGACCCGGTCAAGGCCCCGATCAGTACCAAGAACTTCCTTGAGTACGTCGACAGCGGCTTCTACAACAACACGATTTTCCACCGCGTGATTCCGGGCTTCATGGTCCAGGGCGGCGGATTCACCCAGTCCATGCAACAAAAAGACACCAAGGCGCCGATCAAGAACGAGCACAACAATGGACTGGTCAACGTGCGTGGCACCTTGTCCATGGCGCGCACTTCTGTGCCTGACTCGGCCACCAGCCAGTTCTTCATCAACGTCAAGGACAACGACTTCCTTGACCAGGGCGACGGTTACGCCGTGTTCGGTAAAGTGGTCAAGGGCATGGACGTGGTCGACATCATCGTCAACTCGCCAACCACCATGCGCAACGGCATGAAAGACGTGCCGGCTGACCCCGTGTTCATCAAGTCGGCCAAGCGCATCGACTAATACTAAGCTGGACAAGGATGTCCGAGCTGTTGCCGGTTCTGCCGGCAACGCTCAAACCGTTTAAAGGAGAGCCCGTTTTCGGGCAATAAAACAATGCTTTTTCGCCGCTTTGAAAAACTGATCGACATCTTCCGCGATGCCCCATCGGCGGCTCCGCCGGATCGGGTACTGCCCTTCTATACCTATTACCTCAAGCAGGTCTGGCCGAGCTTCGCCGCCCTGCTGATCGTTGGTCTGTTCGGTGCATTGATCGAAGTCGCGCTGTTCAGCTACCTGAGCCGTATCATTGACCTGGCCCAGGGCGCGCCCAACGCTAACCTCTTCAAAGAACATGCCCTGGAACTGACCTGGATGGTGGTGGTGGCGCTGATCCTGCGCCCGGTGTTTGTCGGCCTGCATGACCTGCTGGTGCACCAGACCCTCAGCCCCAGCATGACCAGCATGATCCGCTGGCAAAACCACAGCTATGTGCTCAAACAGAGCCTGAACTTCTTCCAGAACGACTTCGCCGGACGTATCGCCCAACGCATCATGCAGACCGGCAACTCCCTGCGCGATTCGGCGGTGCAAGCGGTGGACGCCCTGTGGCACGTGCTGATCTACGCCATCAGTTCGCTGGTGCTGTTCGCCGAAGCCGACTGGCGCCTGATGATTCCCCTGCTGACCTGGATTGTTGCGTTCATCAGCGCCCTTTATTACTTCGTGCCACGGGTCAAGGAGCGCTCAGTGGATTCCTCAGACGCGCGCTCCAAACTCATGGGGCGAATTGTCGATGGCTACACCAACATCACCACCCTGAAGCTCTTCGCCCATACCAACTTCGAGCAGCAGTACGCCCGCGAAGCGATCAAGGAACAAACCGAAAAAGCCCAGCTGGCCGGCCGCGTGGTGACCAGTATGGATGTGGTCATCACCAGCATGAACGGCTTGCTGATTGTCTGCACGACCGGTTTGGCCCTGTGGCTATGGACGCAGTCGCTGATCAGCGTGGGAGCCATCGCGCTGGCCACGGGATTGGTGATCCGCATCGTCAACATGTCCGGCTGGATCATGTGGGTGGTCACCGGCATTTTCGAAAACATCGGCATGGTTCAGGACGGGTTGCAGAGCATCTCGCAACCGGTCAGCGTCACCGACCGCGAACAGGCCAAACCCTTGGCCGTGGCTCGCGGTGAAGTGCGTTTCGAGGACGTTGACTTCCACTACGGCAAACAGAGCGGGATCATTGGCGGCCTGAACCTGACCATCAAACCCGGTGAAAAAATCGGACTGATTGGCCCGTCTGGCGCGGGGAAATCGACTCTGGTCAATCTCCTGTTACGCCTCTATGACGTGGAAGGCGGGAAGATCCTAATCGACGGTCAAAACATCGCCGATGTCAGCCAGGAAAGCCTGCGCGAACGCATCGGCATGATCACCCAGGACACGTCGCTGCTGCACCGTTCGATCCGCGACAATCTGCTTTATGGCAAACCCGACGCCACCGATACCGAACTCTGGGAGGCCGCACACAAGGCCCGGGCCGACGGGTTTATTCCTTCGCTGTCAGACGCTGAAGGTCGCATCGGTTTCGACGCCCATGTGGGTGAGCGCGGAGTAAAACTCTCCGGTGGCCAGCGTCAGCGGATCGCCATCGCCCGCGTACTGCTCAAGGACGCGCCGATCCTGATCATGGACGAAGCCACCTCGGCATTGGATTCGGAAGTCGAAGCAGCGATCCAGGAAAGCCTGGAAACTTTGATGCAGGGCAAAACCGTGATCGCCATCGCCCACCGACTCTCGACCATCGCACGGATGGACCGGCTGGTAGTGCTGGAGAACGGCAAGATCGCCGAAACCGGAAGCCATGCCGAACTGCTGGCGCTGGGCGGTTTGTATGCGCGGTTGTGGCAACACCAGACGGGTGGGTTCGTCGGTATAGATTGAATCCCGACATCACCACAAAACCTGTGGGAGCGGGCTTGCTCGCGAAAGCGGTGTGTCAGAGACAAATGAATCGACTGACACGGCGCCTTCGCGAGCAAGCCCGCTCCCACATGGGGTTGTGTGAATCTTTGCAGATCACTCCTGTCGGTAGGGCAACGCCGTCCGTGCCTCTTCGGCATACGCCAGCACTCCCAGCCGTTCTTGATGCAGGAAGTCTTTGACCGCAGCCTTCAACCCTGGATGGCGCAAGTAATGCCACGAATGGGTAATCACGGGTTCAAACCCGCGAATCAACTTGTGCTCACCCTGGGCCCCGGCATCAAAACGCTGGAAGCCATTGGCAATCGCGTAATCCATACCCTGATAGAAACACGTTTCAAAGTGCAGGCGATCGAACTCAGCCAGACAGCCCCAGTAACGACCGTAAAAACTGTCGCCTCCCACCAGACTGAACGCCATCGCTACTGGCCGTGAACCTTGTTTGGCCAACACCACGCGAATCGACTGCGGCATGCGCTCGGCCAGCAGGCTGAAAAACTCTCGCGTCAGGTAAGGCCTCTGCCGCCGCACTGCGTAGGTATTGGCGTAGCAGGCAAACACAAAATCCCACTGCGCCTGATCCAGTTCCCGGCCTTCGAGCCACTCGAACTCAATGCCCTGCCCCGCAACCTGCTCGCGCTCCTTGCGCATCTGTTTGCGCTTGCGTGAACTCAGTACATCAAGGAAATCCTGAAAGTCGCGATAACCGCGATTCTGCCAGTGATACTGACAACCGATGCGTTGCAGCCAACCCGGCTGTTGCACCAGCGCGGCATCAGTAAACGCATCCGTGAAGTTGATGTGGGCACTGGAAAGTTCTTCGATTTCCAGATAGCCCGGCAGGCTCTTGAGCAGTTCGAAACCGTCTTCCACGCTGGCCGCCAACAAGCGCGGACCGCTGACCGGGCTGAAGGGTACGGCGGTCAAGAGCTTGGGGTAGTAATCGATGCCGGCGCGTTCGCAAGCATCAGCCCAGGCGTGGTCGAACACGTACTCGCCGTAGGAATGCCATTTGCGATAACTGGGCAATGCGGCGATCAGACGATCACCTTCGATGTGCAACAGATGCTCAGGTTGCCAGCCGGAATGAGGTCCGATGCTGCCGCTGTCTTCCAGGGCGCTGAGAAAGGCGTGAGACAGGAATGGCTGAGTCTCGGGCACCAGCGCATCCCATGTTTGTGGCGCGATTTCGCTCAGACTCTGCAGACGTTGCAACGGCATCACCATCCTCACTCTTCTTCGCGTGAAAGCCTCGCGAGTATCGCCGATCGCACTCTTTTGCACACGATCAATTCGACGACAGCGCTCTAGCTCAATAGTTCGCGATGACTTTGTATCGTCATCAACACGCCATCACATTGCCACTGCACTGTAATAAACCATCGCGATACTGGCGCCTGTTTTTAGAGCGCCGGGTTATATCCGGCCACTGTTTTCCGTCCATCAATGGTCGGTTGTGCCCTGGATGGTCTAGCCATCCACTCTCATCTTCGGAGATTGATATGCGTCTTGCTTCCACGAAAACTGCGGCAGCCCTGTGTGGCGGTCTGCTGCTGGCCATGAGTGTTCCGGCCAGCGCCGCAGTCGACGCCAAACTGCTCGACATGCTCAAAGCGAACGGCTCGATTACCAACGCGCAATACAGCGAACTGCAAGCCGAGCTGGCCAGGGACCAGAAAGACCAGCAAATCGCTCGTCAGGCTCAACAAGAGACTAATGAGCAGATCGCAGCCACCGCGAAGAAAACCGATGCTCTGAGCTCCTTCGACCAGAAACTGGCCTGGGCTGCCAAGACCCAATTCAAGGGTGACGTGCGTTTCCGTCAGGAAAACGTTCACAACGATGGCGTTTCGAACAACAAAGACCAGGATCGCCAGCGCATTCGTGCCCGCCTGGGTGCCTATACCGAAATCAACCCGCAAGTCGACACCGGTATCCGTATTGCCACCGGCAACAACGATGACCCTCGCTCCACCAACCAGAGCCTGGACAACTACTTCGACAAGAAGCAGATCTGGCTGGACCAGGGTTACCTCGACTATCACCCCGACGCCATCAAGAACCTGCACATCGTTGGCGGCAAGATGCCACAGCAATGGGTGAGCATGGGCGACGTGATCTGGGATAGCGACATCAGCCCGGAAGGTCTGTCCCTGTCTTACAAATACCCACTGAGCGGCGGCACCGAACTGTTCGGCAGCGCCGGTCACTACACCCTCAAGGACAACGTCGACGGCGACGGTGTGCAGTTCAAGCACGACCTGCGTCTGTACGCGGGTCAGCTGGGCGCGCGCTTTGCCATTACCGACAACCTGAAAATGACCCTGGGTGGCAGCGTCTACGCCTACGATAACGACAACGACATCACCCCGCTTGCCGGCGTGATCCCAGGCCAACTGGCTATCAACGGCAACAGCCCGAACGAACAGTTCAAGCTGTATGAAGGCTTTGGTCAGCTCGACATCGGCGGCCTGGCAGTACCGCTGTCGCTGTACGGTCAGTACGTCAACAACAAGGACGCCAGCAACGATCAGGACACTGCCTGGCTGGCCGGCCTGAAGACCAAGATCTATGGCTTCGGCGTGGACTACAACTACCGCGACGTGCAGCGTAACTCTGTAGTCGGTGCTTTCACCGACTCCGACTTCGCCAACGGTTTCACCGGTTCGCGTGGCAGCAAGTTGAAAGTGAGCTACGAGCTGGACAAAAACTTCACCCTCGGCGCCACTTACTTCATGGCTAACTCCGACTACACCAACGCTACTTTGAAAGACTCCGACATCGACACCCTGCAACTGGATGCCGAAGCGAAGTTCTAAAAAGGCAGCAAGAAGCAGCGGCAAGCTTCAAGCTACAAGTTGAAGATTCACGCGCACGACTTGCAGCTTGCAGCTTGTGCCTCATAGCTGCTTCTATTCAGACTGGCGTTGGTCAGACGGTCCCCATCATCCGTCCGCCAGACCAACGCCAGGTTGTGTTCCAGCTCTGCAACGCCGGCAGAATCAACGACGATCCTCCACCCGCGACTGGCTTTTGCTCCAGTCGGTCAACAAGCTGTACGCCACCGCCAGCAACGTCGGGCCAATGAACAAGCCGATGAAGCCGAACGCAATCAGCCCGCCAAACACCCCCAGCAGCACAATCACCAGCGGCAAGTTACCGCCACGACTAATCAGGTAAGGCTTGAGCACGTTGTCCACGCCACTGATGATGAATGTGCCCCATATCCCGAGGAATATCGCCATCCCGTACTCACCCTTCCAGGTCAGCCAGGCCGTGGCCGGAATCCACACCAGCGGTGGCCCCATGGGGATCAGGCTGAGCATGAACGTCACGATACCGAGCACCAGCGCCCCGGGCACACCGGCAATCAGGAATCCGATCAACGCCAGAACCGCCTGGGCCGCCGCCGTGCCGATCACACCATTCACCACCCGTTGCACGGTACCCACCACCAGCTCGATGTAATACCCGGCACGATGGCCGATCAGACGTTCCAGCAGCCCATGGACAAACGCCGCCAGGCGCGGCCCGTCACGATAGAAAAAGAATACGAAGACAATGCTCAAGGTCAGCTCGAGTATGCCGCTGCCAATCTGCGCACTGCGCGCCAGCAACCAATTGCCGACCTGGCCGAAATAGGGCTTGAGCGAGACCATCATCGCCGCGCCCTGCTGATCGACGCTGTTCCAGATGCCTACCAGGCGCCCGCCCACCAGCGGAATACCACCCAGCCAGACCGGCGCTTCCGGCAGCCCATCGACCTGTACATCCTTGATGAAGGCCGTGGCATCACGCACGTGATCCGCCAGGTTGAACCCCAACCACACCAGTGGTGCCGCCACCAGCACCATCCAGCCCACGGTCAAAAGCGCGGCAGCCAGGGATTCGCGACCATTGAGCCAACGGGTCAGCAAACGCATCAGGGGCCAACTGGCAAACGCCAGCACCGCGCCCCAGAACAACGCCGACCAGAACGGCGCCATCACCCAAAAGCTCGCGCCAAACAGCACCAGGAGCAGGATCTGCACCAACAATCGATCGTTATTGATCATCTGAAGTCTCGAAAAACGATTTACCAAAAGAATAGGCGAACGCGACGGGCGCGTTCGCCGGGTGAAGCCTAGCGCAAGAGCTGGATGTGCAGGCCAGAGCCTTCGACGCTGCCGGTTTCCATTCGCGCCGCACGCACGCCCTGGTCGATTAACGACTGACGCCAGGCTTCGGCATTCGTCCCGGAAACACTGACCCGAAGTGTCGTGTCCAGGTTCAAGCCGCGAGAAATCAAACGCAGCCAGGTGTCGTCAGGTGCATTGGTGAGTTTGGGGAAGTCGAGCTCGCCGGTACTTTTGAGCTCTCGAAGCAAAGTTGCAGAGGTCGGCAATAAATCGCCCAGCGGTGCGCTGGCCTCAAATTGCTCGACGTGAAGATAGGCTTTGCGATTGCCACGGGTGATGCTGTAAAGCGCCACCAGGGTGTTGTCCCGAGGCGCGGCCAGCCGTAAAAGGAGATAGGCCTGTTCGTTGTCGGAGCCGTAGAGCTTGGCGTTGCCAAACACCTCATTGGCCCACAGGCTGCTTTCGCCGCAATCCCGGGCCTGGCACCAGAACAGCAACTGGGCGTCCTGCTTTTGCAAGGCTTCGCGGGCAGCGGTGAAGGCCTCTGTCGCCGAATGCTCCGGTGGCAATTCGTAAGTCACCGACGTGGCATTGCCACGGGCGCTGACCTGGCCGTCGAAGCGCAACTGGCCGCTGATCTTGCGGATCGAGCCCAGCGGATAAATCCGCTCAAGCTCAACCGCGGGCCGATAGTCAACGATCTGCGCGTCGACCATACGCGGCACGATCGGCAGATCCTGACTGCCGGGCACATCGGCGGCAAATGACAAGGGACTGAAACAGCACAGCACCAGCAGACTGAATGAACGCATGGATAGACTCATCGGATCAGCATGGCCTGGGCGCCCTTGACGACACTGTCGTCATCAGAGCGTTGCGGCACCAGCAAACCACGCTGTACCGCGGGACGTGCCTCCATGGTCGACATCCAGCGTTGCAACGCTGTCAAGCCGTCCACCGAAACGCCGGACCACTCGAAGCCACGTACCCAAGGAAAAGTTGCGATGTCGGCAATGCTGTACTCGCCGGCGAGAAACTCAGCGGCCTGCAAGCGTGCATCGAGCACCTCATAGAGGCGGCGGGTTTCGTGTTGATAGCGGTCGATGGCGCCCTGGAGCTTTTCCGGAAAGTAACGGAAAAACACGTTGGCCTGGCCCTGCATCGGACCAATCCCGCCCATTTGAAACATCAGCCACTGCAACACCACCGAGCGCCCCTTGGGGTCGGTGGGCAACAATTTGCCGGTCATTTCAGCCAGGTAAATCAGGATTGCACCGGATTCGAACACGGCAAAGTCGCCGTTGGCGCGATCGATAATCGCCGGAATCCGGCCATTGGGGTTGATCTTGAGGAAGTCCGGGGACTTCTGTTCCTTCTTGTCGAAACTCAAGGCGTGCACCGTGTAGGGCAAGCCGAGTTCCTCGAGCACGATAGAGACCTTGTGGCCATTCGGGGTCGCAGCGGTGTAGAGATCTATCATGGTTGTCTCCCATTTCAACCCGCCAAGCCTCGACAGTTGCCCGGTGCAAGTCAAGGAATGGCGAAGAACCGATTGAAACAGTCTGCGACAAGGTCGGCACCGAACTCGTCATTCAGGTGCAAATGATGGCCGCCTGGCAGCTGTTCACGGCTAAAGGGTAGACGCTCCAGCAGTTCGGGATGTTTGGCGAGCATGCCATCGGCAGCCACTACCAGTTTTGCTGGGCATTCGACTCGCTGGACGAAGGCCATGGCCTGTTCGGTTGTAAGGCGCAAAGGCGATGGCAGCGTCAGGCGACTGTCGGTGCGCCAGGTGTAACCACCCGGCACGGGCATCAAGCCACGTTGGGCCAAGAACTCGGCGGCTTCGCGACTGACCGCCACCAGCCCTTTCATTCGAGCTTCGATGGCGCGGTCAAGGGTGCCGTAGACTGGCTTGCGCTTTTCTCGCAGATCCAGCTGTGCCTGCAAGGCCATGCCCATTCGCTCGGCAGCATTTTCGCCTTTGTCTGTAGGAGGAATGACGCCATCGATCAACGCCAAATGAGTCACTCGCTCCGGCAACGACCCGGCGATGATCAACGAAGCAATCGCGCCCATGGAGTGTCCCAACAGCGCAAACCGCTTCAAGCCAAGCTGTTCGGCGACTTGCAGCACATCATGGGCATAGTCCCACATGGCGTAACCGGCACCGGCCGGGCGATGTCCCGAGTGACCATGCCCCGCCATGTCCAGCGCAATGATGCGCAGGCCGTTGAGCTTTGGCGCCAGGCGGGCAAAGCTGTTGGCGTTATCCAACCAGCCGTGCAGGGCAATTACCGGCAATCCGTCTTCAGGACCAAACAGATGCGCTGCCAGCTCGATATGCGGCAGGCTCAGACGGACTTCTTCAACGACGCTGCTCATGCGCAATCCTGGTGGTGAACGTCCCAGCGACCAAACAGGCTCTTCAGCAACGAGGCCGTGTCCTGCGGGCGTTCGAGGGGGAACATGTGGCCACCGGGCATGGTCAGGGACTCGCCCAACGGCATGCGCCCGACCGAACTGGCGTGATGGCGCATCACCACCCGACTCTCGTGCCCGCGAACCACTGCCAACGGCACTTTCAATTGCCGCGTCAGACCTGGGCTGGTATGGGGGACGCCACGGTAGATGCTGATTTCCGTGGCGGGATCGAAACGCAGGCGCAGCTTGTCGCCGACCCGGTGCAGACCGTGTTGCAGGTAGGCGTCGAAACACTCGGGATCGAAACTGCGGAACAGGGTTTTACCCGCGAAATAGTGACGGGCGCTTTCGAGGTCAGGGAATTCTTCACGACGGCCCAGGGTGCGCCCAGCCGGCGTCAGGCGATCAATGAAACCGAAGCGCTTGGCCGCGCGGATGACCCATTGGTCGGGGCGGGTCAGTACCGGCGAATCGAGCATCACCACACCGCGATACAGCTGGGGGCAGCGCAACGCTGCGTGCAAATGCAAGACGCCACCGAAAGAATGGCCGACGCCCCACACCGGTTCCGGTTGCTGTTGCAGGTGATGGATCAACTCATCCACCAGGTTGTACCAGTTGTCGTCCGCCGGGAAACGCGGGTCATGGGCATGCTGCTCCAGATGCGTCACCTGATACTCAGGCGCCAGCGCCGCGAACAATTTGCCGTAGGTCCCCGAAGGAAATCCATTGGCGTGGGCGAAAAATATCCGTTGCGACATACCGGCAAATCCATGAGCGAGAACAGGCCTTGATTGTCCGTAAGACCGCGCCTGGCAGCAATGACCGTAACTGACAGGAATGATGACAGTCCGGTCAAAGCTATGGACGGCCATCAACGCGCAGGCGGGTTCTCACCCAAAGGCACCACCGCCATGGTCAAGCGCGATACACAGCTGGCCTTGCCTTCATCGCTGGTGAGCCGAATGTCCCAGACATGGGTGGTGCGGCCGATGTGAATCGGCTTGGCCACCGCTGTCACCCGTCCACTGCGCAAGCCACGCAAATGGTTGGCGTTGATTTCCAGGCCCACGCAATAAAACTTGCTGCTGTCGATGCACAGATAGCTGGCCATGGAGCCGACGGTTTCGGCCAGCACCACCGATGCGCCGCCATGCAGCAAGCCAAAAGGCTGGTGAGTACGGTGGTCGACGACCATGCTCGCGGTCAGGGACTCTTCATCAACGGCTTCGAAACGAATGTCGAGCACTTCACCGATGGTGTTTTTCTGGAACGCGTTCAACTGTTCGATGTTGGGAGTGGCACGCCACAGGCTCATCACAGATTCCTTGTTGGTTTTATTCGTGACTCAATCCTGCCACAGCACCGCTTCGCTGCGCTCGCTCCATTCTTCGAACCGCTCACCGTAAGCGGCTTCGATGACGTTACGCTTGATCTTCAACGTCGGCGTGAGAAAACCGTTCTCTACCGCCCAGCTGTCCTTGACCACCACCAGGCGTCGCAATCGTTCGTGCTTGTCGAGTGCGCCGTTGACCTCTTCCAGCAGTTTTTCCAGGCTGGAGTGCAAACCTGCCCGCGCCTCCTGTTGCCCGACAGCTGAGAGCACGCACAAGCCCAGCGGCGCACTCAAGCCATCACCGACCACACAGACCTGCTCGATACGCGTATGCACCGCCAGGCGATTTTCAATCGGGGCCGGGGCCACGTATTTACCTTTGCTGGTCTTGAAGATTTCTTTCAGGCGCCCGGTCAGCCGCAGGTTGCCTTCAGCGTCTTCTTCCCCCTTGTCGCCGGTATGCAGGAAACCGTCCTCGGTGATGGTATCGGCGGTTTTTTCAGGCTCCTTGAAATACCCGAGCATGGTCGCGCCGCTGCGCACCAGCACCTCGCCCGAATCATCAATCCGCACTTCGACGCCAGGACACGGCTTGCCGATCCAGCCAGGTTTGTTCTGGCCCGGCAGGCAAATATGCGAGTAACCGCAGCTTTCGGTCATGCCGTAGACCTCCAGCACGTCCAGCCCCAGCTTGCGGTACCACAGCAGCAAGGTCTGCGGCACGGGTGCGGCGCCGGACAAGGCCACACGCAGAGCGTCCAGCCCCAAACCAGCGAGGACCTTGTGCCCTACCCGCTTGCCGATGATTGGCAAGCCAAGCAGAAAATCGAGGCGCTTGGCCGGGATCTTGCTGTAGACACCCATCTGGAACTTGGTCCAGATTCGCGGCACACCAAACAGAGCGGTGGGTCGCGCTCGTTTCAGATCGGTGAGAAAGGTGTCGAGACTCTCGGCAAAAAACACGGTTTGTCCGGTGTAGATCGAAGCCATTTCGACGAACATGCGCTCGGCCACGTGGCATAGCGGCAGGTAGGACAGTAGTCGATCCGTTTCAGTGAGGCCAAACAACTGGGTGCCACGGGTGGTGGCAAATCCGAGGTTGGCAAAACTGTGCATCACACCTTTGGGCATGCCCGTGGTGCCGGAGGTGTAGATGATGGTCGCCAGCTGGTCAGCGGCGGGTTTGGGGTCGTCCTGGATAGGTGAGCTGCGTTGCAGATCGGCCCAGCTGAAGTCGAAGGTGCCCGGCGGATGTAGCGGCAGACTGATGGTCGCCAGATCCGGATCTAGCCCACGGGACATGCCAGGCCAATCGTCCAGCTTGCCTATAAAGGCCAGTGCCGCTTCCGAATGCTCAAGCACCTGGGCCACGGACTCGGCCGTCAGGTTCGGGTAAAGCGGCACCGAGACATGCCCGGCCATCCAGATCGCCAGATCGGCAATGATCCAGTGCGCGCAGTTTTTCGAGATCAGGGCGATGTGACTGCCCTGGGGCAACTCCCGCGCTCGCAACCAATGTGCCGCGCAACGTGCCTGATGACCGACGTCGGCCCAGGTCAGGGTTTCGACTTGCCCACCGCCGATGGGCTGAACCAAAAAGCGCTGGCGCGGATGGCGGGCCTCACGCTCGTAGAAAACGTCCAGCGGCAAACGAAAAGCAGCAGACATGCGACTCGCTCCTTTGTTTTTGGTCTGGAGCAAGCGTAGCTAACCAAGCAAGTGCTTGGTTGAAATTTGTAAGAAAAAAAGCAGATCAAAAGATCGCTGCCTGCGGCAACTCCTACAGGATGCGCACCATCCGATGCAGGAGCTGCCGCAGGCTGCGATCTTTGTTTTATGGGTGCTTGATGCTGCTGAGCTTCATCGCGCCGATCACCAGTTCCGCGCCCTTCAATTCGGCCAGGCCCGCGGTGCTGACTCTTTCCGGCGGATGTCCGGCGCCATGCTGCAGATAGCTCAGCAGGCTCCCTACCAGCGGATTGTGACTGACCAGCAGCACATTACTGACCGAGACCATTTGCTCGGCCACCTTGTCCGGTTCAGTGTCCGGGGTCAGCCATTCAACGGTGCGGATTTTCGGTTCGAAACCCAACGCGTCGCGTACCAGTTCCGCCGTCTGCTGCGCTCGCAGGTACGGGCTTGCATAAATCGCCGTCAGCGGTTGCCCTATCAGCAGCGCGGCGCTGCGCAGGACTGCCTCGCGACCGTGGTCCGTCAATTCCCGCTCCGAATCGTGGGGGCGGGAGCCGTGTGGTACGGCTTCACCATGACGTAATACCCAGATGTTCATAACTTGGGTTCCTCATCTCGGGCCGGATGCGGGGCTGGCGCCACGACGTGCGGCGCTTCACCTTCCGGCGTACGCGGCGTCGGCCAGTCGGCGAACGGCCAAGGCTTCTGGTCGCTGTGAAAGCTGCCGAAACGACCGATCTGCGCCAGGAACTGGCTCAGGCTGTCGCCGAAGTTCATTAAACTGGCGCTCGGTGCGCCGTATATCAAACGATAGATCAACTGCACCAGCACCACAGCGCCAAGGATGAACTGCGCTACTTGCCAGACCAGCACAAAGACGATCATCCACAGCACACGCAATACAATGGACTCGTATTTGGCTTCCACTTTTTGATCGCTCATGTCTCGCTCCGTTCCAGTAAAGTAGTGGGCTCAGTTGAAACCGCTGGTGGAAATAAAGTCGACGTCGGTTTTCGGTTCGCCGCGCATCAGTAGGCCGATGACCTGCTCAAGCGTGCGCCCTTCGAACAGGATCGCATGCAGGCCGGCGACCAGCGGCATATAAACGCCCACTTCCTGCGACTTGGCCTTGAGCACTTTGAGGGTGTTCACGCCTTCGGCCACTTCACCCAGGCGATTGACCGCCTCTTCCAGGCTCAAGCCCTGCCCCAGGGCAAACCCGACTTGATAGTTACGGCTTTTAGGCGACGAGCAGGTCACGATCAAATCGCCCACACCCGCCAGCCCCAGGAAAGTCATCGGGTTAGCGCCTTGATTCACCGCAAACCGGGTCATCTCCGCCAGCGCCCGGGTGATCAGCATGCTCTTGGTGTTTTCGCCCATGTTCAGCGCGACCGCCATGCCGGCGATGATTGCGTAAACGTTTTTCAACGCACCGCCCAACTCCACGCCAAAACGGTCAGCGCTGGCGTAGACGCGAAAAGTGCGGCCATGCAATACAGCCTGGACCCGCTCGCAGAGCACTTCGTCTTCACTGGCGACCACCGTGGCGGTCAGCGCGTGTTCGGCGATTTCACGGGCCAGGTTCGGCCCGGACAACACACCAATGCGCGCTTGCGGAGCGATATCTTCGAGAATCTGGCTCATCAGCTTGAAGGTATGAGCTTCGATGCCTTTGGTCAGGCTCACCAGCATCTTGCCCCGCAAACGTTCGGCGTGCGGGGCCAACACCGAGCGCAGCGCGCTGGAGGGCAGCGCAACGAAACTCAGGTCACAGGCGTCGAGGGTGGCTTGCAGGTCGGTGACCGGCGTCACGCCGGGCAGAATCTTTATGCCTTTGAGGTAACGCGGATTCTCACGATTGACCCGCATGGCCTCGGCTTGTTCGGGGTCGCGCATCCACTGCAGGACCTGTTGCCCGTTTTCGGCCAGCAGGTTTGCCACGGCGGTACCAAAACTTCCGCCTCCCAGGACCGCAATCGGGCGCTGTTCAGTCATATGTAATCCGTTAATCCATACCAGTGGCGATCTCGGCATTATACGGAGCGCCCCAGTGGGAGCCAGCCCCTGTGTAAATTACCGGCACAAGGGAAACACGTCGGACAAATCCCAGGAAAATGCTGACATCGTGACTGGAAAAGTCATCGGCCTCAGTTAACATGCGCGCCAACAATTGTTAACAAGGATGAGTTGTGTCACCGGGCTGCCCCTCAACTCGCTCGCCGTTGGTAATGGCGCTGGTCTTCAGCTCGCCATTACTGGCTGACGACTTGTTCCTCGATAGTGAACCGCTGCCGCAGGTGCTCACGGCCACGCGCCTGAAGCAGTCGCCGGCCGCCGTACCGGGAAGCATGACAGTGATCGACAGCGCGTTGATCAACGCCAGCGGCGCCCGGGACATCAGCGAAGTGCTGCGGCTGGTGCCGGGAATGATGGTCGGCAACATCAATGGCAACCAGGCCACGGTGAACTATCACGGCACCAGCGCCAGCGATGCACGGCGCATGCAGGTGCTGATCGACGGCCGTTCGGTGTATCGCGCAGGCCTGGCCACGGTGGACTGGAGCGATATTCCGGTGGCCATGGAGGATATCGAGCGCATTGAGGTTTTCCGCGGCCCGAACACCGTCAGTTATGGTGCCAATGCACTAATGGCAGTGGTCAATATCATCACGCGCCGTCCGGCTGACAGCCATGGCACGCGGATGAAAGTCACCCGCGGCCAGCGAGGCATCAACGACTTTTACGCCAGCCAGGGCGTGGGTTGGGATGACGGAGATTTGCGGCTGTCGCTGTCCGGCCAGCAGGATGACGGCTTCGACACTGACCGCAACGGCGCCGATTACCACGACAGCCGCCGCTTGAATCGCTTCAACCTGGCCGTCAGTCAGACGCTCGACGAACGACAAAGCATCGATTGGCAATTGAATGCCAAGGAAGGCAACAACCAGCGTCCGTATACTTACCGCCCGGTTTTTTCGGGGATTACCCGCGCAGGCGACGATTCCGACGTCACTGCCAAGGATTATGCCGGTTCGCTGCGCTGGAACCTGGGCATCAATCCCGATCACAGCCTCTATGTCCAAGGCTCGGCCCAGCATTGGGATCGCCAGAAAACCTGGCGCGCCTGTGATGCCGAGTTGTCCTTCAGCCCACAATTGGCAGAGCTCTGGCAGCTCGACCCGAATTACACCGAACGCCTGGCACGCAATATCGAGCGTTTCGCCAGTCGCGGCGCACCTCCCGGCGACCCCGCCCTGCAAACGTTGGCCAACCAGGCGCTCGACCAATGGCGAAACGGCGCCCGGCAGACCCTGTGCGGCGATATTGACCAAAGCACCCGGGAAACTCGCTACGACTTGGAATTGCAGGACACCCTGAGCCTGTCCGATAGTCTGCGACTGGTCAGTGGCTTGAACTATCGTTACGACCGGGCAGATTCCGAGACCTATTTCAATGGCACTCTCGATGACACCATGTGGCGGGCGTTCGGCCAACTCGAGTGGCGCGCCAGCGAACACTGGTTACTGCAAGGCGGTGCCATGTTCGAAGACACGCAGTTGATCGGCAGCTCGCTGACCCCACGAGTGGCGGTCAATTACCTGATCAACCCGCGCCACGGTTTGCGGGCGGTGTACTCCGAAGCCATTCGCTCGCCGGACATGTTCGAAAACAGCGTCAACTGGAGTTACCGGGTCACCCATCTGCAGCCCGCTGCCTTTGGCCAGTCCAGCGCCCGTTATTTCGTCAAGACCCGCGGCCCCGGTGATCTCGACCAGGAACACATGCGCTCCCGCGAGCTGGGCTACAACGGTTATTTTGCCGAACAAAGGCTGGCCATCGACGTGAAGCTGTTCCATGACGAAATCACCGGCATGATCAGTGAACCGCTACGCAACAATCAGTTCATCGCCAGCAACGCCAACACCGCGCGCTTCAGCGGCGCGGAAAGCCAGCTCGACTGGAGCGTCGGCGACGCTGACCGCTTGCGACTGACCTACGCCTACGTCGATGCCGATGCAAGCAACCCGCAAGATGAACAACAGACCGCCAGCAACAGCGGCTCTGCGGGTTGGATGCGCGACTGGGGCCAAGGCTGGAACAGCGCGCTCTTCTACTATGGCGACGATGCCCTCAATGGCTACCGCTTCGAACGGGTCGACACGCGCATCGCCAAGCGCATTCGTTTGGGCAAAGCCAGCCTGGAACTGGCCGGGGTACTCCAGCAACGCCTCGACAATCAGCCCACTACGTTCATCGACAACAACTATGACGAGCGGCGGGTGATGTACTTCAGCGCGGAGTTGACTCTTTAACATGGCGTATTGTCCGCCGCGCCAGACGCCAAGCCTTGGCCGCCTGATGGCCATGCTGTGCCTGCTGGTCAGTGGCTGGTTCAACAGCCTTTCGGTCAATGCCGCGGACATCCTGTTGACTGGCACCGAAGACAGCGCCGGCGTGCAGTCTTTCGTCCAGGCCTTGCGCGAGTCGCGGCCATCCGACAACGTGCACTTCCAGCCGCTGGCCAATCTGCCAGCACCCGGGAAGCTACCCACTGACACCCGTCTGGTTCTGCTCGATTTACCGAGCCTCGATTGGCGGCTGCAGGATTCAGAAGGGCCGGCGACTTTGGTGCTGCGTATCAGCCGTGTGCAAGCCCGCCAGCACTTGGGTAACACCCTACCCTCACGCCTCTGCCTGCTCTGGAGTGATCCACCGCTGGCCCGCCAACTACGCCTGACCCGAATTCTTTTGCCCCAGGCAAAACGAGTCGGCGTGCTGTATGACAGCCACAGCGAATTTCTTTTGAAGGAACTACACCAAGCCGCTCTTCCCCTGGGGCTTGAAGTGGTTGCCGAGCGTTGGGACAACACCCAGGACAGTCGCCCCCTGCAAACCTTGCTGAACAACAGCGACGTGTTGCTTGGCCTCGACGACACTGATCTGTACAACTCCAAAACTGCGAAAAACCTGTTGCTCAGCAGCTATGCACGACAACTGGCGTTGATCGGTCCCAACGCCGGGTTCGTCAAAGCGGGAAGCCTGGCCAGCAGCTACAGCGATCAAGGCGATTGGCTGGTGATCCTCGATCGACTGCTCGACCAGCCGCCAGCTACTTGGCCGCGCACCTACTATCCAGCGCATTTCAAAGTCTCAAGCAATCCGCAGGTGGCTCGCTCGTTAGGTATTGAACAGATAAACGAAGCGTCTGTCGCAAGACTGTTGGCAGAAGGAGAACGCCACCCATGACCTTCCGTCGCCGTTGGGACATCAACACCCGCACCCAGATCATCAGCCTCGGCCCGGCCTTGCTACTGACATTGCTGTTGATCAGCTTCTATACGTTCGTACGGATCCAGGACCTGCGCCAGGAGCTCAACCACACCGGCCAACTCATCGCCAACCAACTGGCCCCAGCCACCGAATACGGGGTGATTTCGGGCAACAACGAGGTACTTGAAAGTCTGCTCAAGGCCACGCTCGCCACGCCCAATGTGCGCTTTCTGGAGATCCAGGACAGCGCCAACCGGATTCTGGTGTACGTCGAGCAACCGTCGGCAAACCACAGTCGCCCGCATCAGGTGGAGGTGTTTCAGGCACCGGTAAGGCTGCAACGGATTCCGTTGCACAATGATTTTTTCCAGAACAGCAAGGTCGCCACCACAGCCCCTGCCGAGGATTATCTGGGACGTGTGATCGTTGGCCTGTCCAACGATGCATTCAGTCAGCGCCAGCAAGAGATCCTGCTCAAGGCGGCCATTCTGGCGCTGTTCGCCCTGTTGTTTACATTCCTGCTCGCCCGACGGCTGGCCGGGAGCCTGTCGCAACCGATTCGTGATATTGGCAATGCGGTCAAGGCTATCCAGGATGGCGATTACAAAACCCCGCTGCCGATCGTTGATGACACCGAACTGGGCGCGCTGTCGCAACACATCAATAACCTTGCCAGCGGTCTGGAGCAGGCCAGCCGCGAACAGCATCAAGCCATGGCACAGTTGATCCAGACCCGCGAAGAGGCAGAAAGGGCCAACAACGCCAAATCCGACTTCCTGGCCATGATGAGCCACGAACTGCGCACGCCGATGAATGGCGTACTGGGCATGCTGCAATTGATGGAAACCACCGAGTTGACCGAGGAGCAGGTCGAATACGCGGCGCTGGCCTCGGAGTCCACCGAACATTTGCTCAAGGTCATCAACGACATACTCGACTTCTCGCGCATCGAACGCTCGGAGCTGGAACTGGAGCACATTCCTTTCAACCTTGCCGAATTGATCAGCAGCTGTGCCCAGTCTTTCCACCACAGCGCTGCACAACGCGGGCTCCAATTGCAGTTGCAGATCCCACAGGACATGCGCGCATTGCAGGTCCAGGGCGATCCGACGCGGATCCGCCAGATTCTGGTCAACCTGGTCGGCAACGCGCTGAAGTTCACCGAGCAGGGCTGCGTGACCATCGAACCGCAGTGGCAGTCGCTGGATCACGAGTTGCTGTGGTTCACCTGCAGCGTGCGCGACAGCGGAATCGGTATTGCGCCCGACAGCCTGGAACTGATGTTCAATGCGTTTCAGCAGGCCGACAGTTCTATTTCAAGGCGTTACGGCGGAACCGGTCTGGGCCTGCCGATTGCCCGCACCCTCGCCGAACGGATGGGCGGGACTCTGCGGGCTCAAAGCGAGGAAGGTCGTGGCTCAGTGTTCACCCTCGAAATTCCGCTCGCCCTCTATCAACAAGCGATGCCCAAGCTGGTATCACGCAAGGCCACAGGCGATGGTGATGGAGAGGGCCGCAAAGTGCTGCTGGTCGAGGACAATCCGGTCAACCAAACGGTCATCGAAGCAATGTTGCGCAGTCTGGGCTTTACTGTCAGCGTCGCCGCCGATGGCGCGCAAGCCGTGCGCAGTGCCGAAAGCCTGATTTTCGAAGCGATCCTGATGGACTGCCGATTGCCGATCATCGACGGTTATGAGGCCACTCGACAGATCCGCCAACTGCCCGGCTGCACTGAGCTGCCGATCATCGCCTTGACCGCCAATGCCCTTCAGGGCGACCGGGAAGCCTGCTTGTCGGCGGGGATGAACGATTACTTGGCCAAGCCATTCAAACGTAATGATTTACAGCAAATTCTGCAGCGCTGGGTGCAGTAGTACAGGCCTTTCGACCATCTGTGACTGGCGTGAAAGGCGAAAGTGCGGCAGTCTTAGGCACCCGAACAAGCCCGAAAAGGGGCTTGAATAAAAATTTCAGTGCACAAGTGTACATTCATGTCCTTGGCGCTGTGACTTTCACTACAACGCAATAGTCTATGAGTAGGCTGCCGGTTCGAGGCATGAACGCTTCGATCGGCCGGGAAGATTTGCCCCACCTGCCGCATGGGACTATTGAGGAGCTCGCATGACCAAACAAAACGCCTTTAC
>NZ_JBOIBY010000052.1:0-9970 GCF_050739655.1 Pseudomonas sp.
CGTCGTGGCCACGTTCGGCAGCCACACGGGCGGCTTCCATCCCCGCAGGGCCGGCGCCGACCACCACCCCCTTGCGCTTCTTGCCGGTGGTTTTTTCGATGATGTGCGGCAGGCCCATGTATTCACGGGAGGTCGCCGCGTTCTGGATGCACAGCACATCCAGGCCCTGATACTGACGGTCGATGCAGTAGTTGGCACCGACACATTGCTTGATCTGGTCGACCTGGCCCATCTTGATCTTGGCGATCAGGTGCGGGTCGGCGATGTGCGCGCGGGTCATGCCGACCATGTCGACGTAACCGCCTTCCAGAATACGGGTGGCCTGGTTCGGGTCCTTGATGTTCTGCGCGTGCAGTACCGGAACCTTGACCACTTCCTTGATACCGGCAGCCAGGTGCAGGAACGGCTCCGGTGGATAACTCATGTTCGGGATCACGTTCGCCAGGGTGTTGTGGGTGTCGCAACCCGAACCCACGACGCCGAGGAAATCGAGCATGCCGGTGTCGTCGTAATACTTGGCGATCTGCTTCATGTCTTCATGGGACAGGCCATCCGGATGGAACTCGTCACCGCAGATGCGCATGCCCACGCAGAAATCGTCACCGACCTCGGCGCGCACAGCCTTGAGTACTTCCAGACCGAACTTCATGCGGCCTTCGAAGGTGCCGCCCCATTCGTCGGTACGCTTGTTGACCCGTGGGCTCCAGAACTGGTCGATCATGTGCTGGTGAACGGCCGACAGTTCGACGCCATCCAGGCCGCCGGCCTTGGCGCGACGTGCCGCTTGCGCGTAGTTGCCGATCACCCGCCAGATTTCTTCCGGCTCGATGGTTTTGCAGGTAGCACGGTGCACCGGCTCACGCACACCCGACGGCGACATCAGGGTTGGCCAGTTGAAGCCGTCCCAACGGGAGCGACGGCCCATGTGGGTAATCTGGATCATGATCTTGGCGCCGTGCTTGTGCATGGCGTCGGCAAGATTCTGGAAATGCGGAATGATGCGGTCGGTGGACAGGTTCACCGAGCTCCACCATTCCTGCGGGCTGTCGATGGCCACCACGGACGAGCCGCCGCAGATCGCCAGGCCGATCCCGCCCTTGGCCTTCTCTTCGTAATACTTGACGTACCGGTCGGTGGTCATGCCGCCGTCGGTCGCGTAGACCTCGGCGTGCGCGGTGCTGAGCACGCGGTTACGGATGGTCAGTTTGCCAATTTGAATTGGCTGGAACATTGCTTCGAAAGCCATGGCGGGTTCCTCGACTTACAACGGCTTGACGGTGAACAAGCCGTCTTCGTGGCCCTCTTCGGAGCCACCGTAGACTTGTTCGGCCACGGTACGGATCTTGCTGCCACGAGCGGCGAGGATCTGGTCCATCGCGCCGGCAAACCAGCCAGTGAACATGTAGTCGACCTTGCGTCCGACCTTGCCGTAGACGTAGACGAATGCCGAGTGTTCGAGCTTGACGCTGGCGGTGCCTTTGTCGAGGTCGATGTCCTGGATCTTGAACAGGCCCCAGCCGCGTTGCGACAGACGCTTCATGTAGTGCTCGAACACCGCGACGCCTTCCAGGCCATGGCATTCGGCTTCTTTTTCACACCAGTGCCAGGCGGACTTGTAGCCGGCCTTGTAGAGGATCTCGGCGTAGGCGTCGGCGCCCAGCACTTCCTCAATGCCCATGTGGTTGTTGACGAAGAAATGACGCGGCACGTACAGCATCGGCAAGGCGTCTGAGGTCCAGATACCGGTCTCGCTGTCGACTTCGATAGGCAATTGCGGGGCGATCTTGGCCATGGAAACTTAACTCCAGAAAAATTTTGGTGTTGCCCTCGGCTCGGATGGCCGGGGGAAAGGATTCAGAAGTGCTGCGGCTTACTCGCCCCAGACGTCTTTAAGGACGTTCACCCAGTTTTCGCCCATGATCTTGCGCACCACGCGCTCGGAATGGCCGCGCTTGAGCAGTGTCTCGGTCAGGTTCGGGAACTCGCCCACGGTGCGGATGCCCAGCGGGTTGATGATCTTGCCGAAGCTGGTCAGACGACGGGCGTAGCCCTTGTCGTGGGTCAGGTATTCGAAGAAGTCCTGGCCGTGACCCTGGGTGAAGTCGGTGCCGATGCCGATGGCGTCTTCGCCGACGATGTTCATGGTGTATTCGATCGCTTCGGCGTAGTCGTCGATAGTCGAATCGATGCCCTTGGCCAGGAACGGCGCGAACATGGTCACGCCGACAAAACCGCCGTGGTCGGCGATGAACTTCAGTTCTTCATCGGACTTGTTGCGCGGGTGAATTTTCAGACCCGACGGCAGGCAGTGGGAGTAGCAGACCGGCTTCTTGGATTCGAGGATGACTTCTTCGGACGTCTTGGAGCCGACGTGGGACAGGTCGCACATGACGCCAACGCGGTTCATCTCGGCAACGATTTCGCGACCGAAGCCCGACAGGCCGCCATCGCGCTCGTAGCAACCGGTGCCTACCAGGTTCTGGGTGTTGTAGCACATCTGCACGATGCCGACGCCGAGCTGCTTGAACACCTCGACATAGCCGATCTGGTCCTCAAAAGCGTGGGCGTTCTGGAAACCGAAAAGGATGCCGGTCTTGCCCTGCTCCTTGGCCTTGCGGATGTCGGCGGTGGTGCGCACCGGAATCACCAGGTCGCTGTTCTCGCGGATCAGTTTCTGGCTGGCGGCGATGTTGTTGACGGTGGCCTGGAAGCCCTCCCACACCGACACGGTGCAGTTAGCCGCGGTCAAACCGCCCTTGCGCATGTCTTCAAACAGCTCACGGTTCCATTTGGCAATAATCAAACCGTCGATAACAATGCTGTCGGCGTGCAGTTCGGCTGGGCTCATCAGGCTGTCCCCTTTTTTGGCAATTCATGCGCCGAATCGTCTGCCGGCGCTTTGGAGCCAGCATATGCCTCGGTGCCTTGGCAGCCGGGTGCAAAAACGACAGACGAATTGCCGAAAGCGTCAATCCGCGACAAAGGGTCGTCGCCAGGAGCAATCCGCGACCTGTTCAAGCCCGCAGGCTTAGGCCAGAATTCGCCACATCTCTTGATGTGGGCGACCTGAATGAAATCGATCCTCCTGGCATTGGCACTGATTGCGACGGGCGTACAGGCTGCGGAAGAAGCCGACGACAATCCCTGCGACAAAGTCGAAAACGACGTCCAGACCCTGGAATGCTCGGCTTTCAGCAAAAGTACCGCTGAAGACCTGCTGAACGAAAACACCAAAAGCCTGAACGAGCGCATGCAGTCGCTCTACGGCAAGAACCCGACGCAACTGGCCGACATCACCGCCAAAATCAAAACCGCCCAACAACAATGGCTGAAAACCCGCGATGCCGATTGCGCCATCGAAGCCTTCCCCGCGACTGCCGGCAGCAAGGCCTTCACCATCGCGCAAAATGATTGCGTGGCGCGGATGAGTGACGATCGGTCGGAGTTTTTGGAGTCGATTGGGCAGGAGTAATCCGGGTAATCCATCGGAGGCTGGCAACGCCGTCAGCTTTCGATCTGCACCAACTGCGAATTCCTACACACCTCGCTGACCCGACCTACAGCGCCCGAACGCCCAGCAGGGGACCCTGCTCTACGGGCAACATCCCGACATTCTTCGTTAATTGGCCGACAGCGAAATATAAGTAAAGATTGGAATATCTTATAAAAGACTTATATTCTCACATGAACAGTATTCACTGGACTCGAAAGGCCGTTAAGCAGCTTCTGAAATTGCATTCTGCTCACCAGATCCAGGTTCGTAATGCCGTCACGGCGCTGACTGACATGCCGGATACAAGCAACGTCAAGGCACTGGTCGGTCATGACTATGCCTATCGACTTCGAGTAGGCAACTACCGAGTCATGTTCAATTGGGATGGCGCAATTAAAGTGGTCAGTATTCAAGAGGTAAAAAAACGCGATGAACGCACCTACTGACGTTCAAATCATCAACGACGCAAACGGAAATCCCGCTTTCGTGGTCATACCCTACGCGCAATATGTGGCGCAGAAGATTGAGCCCGATCTGATTCCCCACGAAGTCGTCAGTCGCATCGTCGATGGCTCAACGCCGATTCGCGCCTGGCGCGAACACTTGAACCTTACGCAGGATGAAGTGGCCAAACGTATGGGCATCTCCCAACCGGCTTTCGCCCAGCAGGAAACCGTTGCAAAGCCACGCAAGGCTACCCGCGAAAAGATTGCTGCGGCGTTTGGCATCACGGCTAATCAACTTGAGCTGTAAGCTGCACAACACTACTGATGAAAGGTATCTACATGAAAGTCTGCGGCATCGAAATCAAAGGCAGCGAAGCAATCATCGCCGTGGCAACGCTTGAGGGCCAAACGCTGAGCCATGTCGCGTTGGCCACCAAGAAAATCGCCCTCGACGATGACGACGAAGCCGCGAACGTGAAGGTCTTCGCTGCTCAGGTTGCTTCTTTTGTTCGCGAGAATTCGATAGATCGAATGGCGATCAAGAAGCGCAGCAAGAAGGGTGAATTTGCCGGTGGGCCGACGACGTTCAAGATCGAAGGGGTTTTGCAGTTGCTGGAGAATTGCGAGGTGACGTTGCTGTCGCCGCAGACCATCAATGCGCAGGCCAAGAAGCATGGGTTTGAACTGCCGGGGACGCTGAACAAGTATCAGCATGAGGCGTACAAGGCGGCGTGTTCGGTGCTGGTGAAAAAGTGACCATGAAAGCCGCATCTAGAAGGATGCGGCTATTGGCACGCTTAAATGCCGTAGAACTCTATTACTTCGGCCAGCCCTACAAAAACAGCCATGGCGATTAATAATCCGATCAAGCTCCAGTGCATTATCAGAAGCTCTTTCTTAAGCGATACCGGAAGTTTTTCCAGATCCTCGGCTCTGACACTGGAATGCTTAAGATAGGCACCCGGAAACGTCACGATCCCGGAAACCTGCCCAATGAACCGCAACTGCCCCATTAGGCCAGCAGCACGATAATAATCACGAGCACTAACTGTATAGCCGCCGTATAGAAGATCCAGTATCACGTCCATCTTGGTCCGGGCCATATGAAGCGCAACAGCGAGCCAAACTATCTGCCCAAGAAGCACCAGCCCGCATAAGTAACTGACAACAGTCATGGCAGTCATCATTTCACACTCTCAAAAATCTTCTCGCCGATACGCTCGCCGCCAGCTTGGCCAAGTGTCCCTCCAGCATAAGATCCAGCGCCAACGGCCACGATCCCACAAACTACGATAGAAACGCCGCCAGTGGGCACGCCGAGCGCAGCGCAAAGAAATCCGGTGGCAGAGCTTGATAGCAAACCACCTGCCAATGCGCCCCCCACCACACTACCCGTGAAGCCGCCGGTCTCCGTAAACTTCACCTTCTCACAAGTTTCAGAATTACCCGCTGTACACACATCCTGAACCTTTATGTATGAAGCCCCGCCACCCACCGCAGTGCCGATCCAACCGCCGTATTTAATATATTTGCTCGCCTTGGCTACTCCTTCAATGTGCGTGGCATATCCCGGTATCTGTCCAGAAGCTCCTGCTTTAGTCCACTGATGAACCAGACTTCGACTGGATATGCCCAATGCGCTTTTCAGATTCGGATGATCAGGGAAGCCTATGCTTTTTCGGGTCATGCCATTGAGGCTCGTGTCCAGCATCGTTAAAAGTCGTTTTCGCTCGGTAAAAAACGCTGGTGAGCGCAAATGCCCGTCGGTTTGGAAAGTGCGTTTATGCAACGCGTCTATCTCCTGTAATACGCTTTCAACATTTTTCAAGTGGTTGGCGAACATGGCTTCACCGATACCGATAGATGTCGAGGCATGAGACAGAAAAGTTGAGATCTCGGCGTAGTGTCGGACCATGAAGTCGGCGTCATTTGCACTCAGCGTCCCGAGCGCGTCGTTGGTTTTGGCGGCTGCTTCCATCAGCCACGCTTCCTCGCGACTGCACTGAAAGTTGTATGGGTCGCTGAGCACGATCATCGAGCCGGCTTTGAGGTCTCCTCGACCTGGGTTGAGAGCGTGGAACTTGCTCATTACGTCTGGCTTGTGCACAGAGAAAAGCGTGGCCTCCAGGGCTTGGCGGGTCATGCTTTTTGGCACGATGTAAAAGCCAGGCTCCTGACCTGTCATATCGCCGAATGCCGTGGGAGTCCGAGAAGGGGCAAAGGAGGATTGTTGCGAGGCCACCGGGCGGCGAGTGACCGTTGAGGGGGAGGGTTCAACGGCACGGCTGGATGCTTGCGTTGCCGGGCCATCGTTGCCGTAGGTCATCGTATACACCGAGGGGATCAGTTGAGCCCTACAAGAGCAGTCGCTGCGGCTATCCAGCGTGCCAGCCATCAGCCGCCCATGGCTATTCATGTACGAAATGCCGCCGACGATCCGATAGGTTTGACCGTCCACGCCACATGTAACCCGATCCCCCTCACAGGCATGCAACACACCGAACATGTTGATCCTGGGATCACCGTCCAGAACCACGCCGCCGCAGGTGGTCTTGTCACCCTGACCAATGAAATAACCTTCGCCTTTACTCATTTCCAGATTCCTTATCTGTGGAGACCGTCCGTGAATAATGCGGCGCAAGCAAACTGCATCGCAGCGGCGAATTCACAGGCGCAAGAAGGAAAAGGAAACTTCGCAGTAGGAAACTCTAAAAGTCCTACAAGGATGGTCGTTCGGGTGTGGTTCAAAGAAAGAAAATTGTGGGAGCGAGCCTGCTTGCGATGGGGGTGTGGCAGTCGACCTCATCATTGACTGACATACCGCCATCGCGGGCAAGCCCGCTCCCACAGGGTTATCTAGTGTTCATGCCTTCGCCGTTCGCCTGTCTTCCCGCGGACAACGCTCATATTTCGCCCGATAACTGCGGGTGAAGTACGACGGCGATTCGAACCCGCAGGCAATACTCACCTCCAGCACGCTCATGTCCGTTTGCCGCAATAGTTGCCGGGCCTTTTCCAGCCTCAGTCGCAGGTAGAAATTGCTCGGCGTGTCGTTCAGATGCAGACGGAACAGGCGCTCAAGTTGCCGTCGGGTGACCTTGATCGATTCTGCCAATTCCAGGGTGCTCAGCGGCGGTTCGCTGTGTTGCTCCATCTCGCCGATCACATGAACCAGCTTCTTGTTGCTGATGCCATAACGCGTGGCGACCTCCATCCGTTGGTGGTCTTTGCGCGGGCGGATGCGGCCGAGTACGAACTGTTCGCTGACCTGAATCGCCAGCTGCGGGCCGTGGGCCTGGGCGATCAGATCGAGCATTAAATCAATGGAGGCGGTGCCGCCAGCGGACGTAATGCGGCGACGGTCGATCTCGAACAGCTCCTGGGTGACGCTGAGATGCGGATAGGACTCTTTGAAGGCATCAATGGCTTCCCAGTGCAGGGTCAGGCGATGACCGTCCAGCAGGCCGGCTTCAGCGAGGATGAAGCTGCCGGTATCGATCGCGCCTAGCGTCACGCCTTCATTGTCCAGGCGCCGTAGCCAGTGTTCCAACGCGGGAGTGGCGAACTTCAGCGGTTCAAAGCCGGCAACCACCAACAGTGTCGCCCCTTTCTTCAGCGGCTCCAATGCCGCATCGGCGTTGACCGACATGCCGTTACTGGCCAGCACCGCCCCACCATCAGCGCTCAATACATGCCAGCGATAGAGCTCGCCGCGAAAGCGATTGGCAACTCGCAGCGGCTCGATGGCGGAGATAAATCCGATGGCCGAGAAACCCGGCATCAACAAGAAATAGAAATCCTGAGACATGTGCGCACTCGGTTCGCTGGTAGCGTGTGGACGTTGATACGCCTGTTGCAATCGGCATTCAAGAGCGCAGGTCGCTGCAGTGCAAGAGCTGGTCGCCGCAGTGCGCTTTTATGGCCGATTAGCTGCGTAACTTGACATCACCGGCGCACAAAGACGACCGGACCCACAATAATGAAACTGCCGAGGAACCCGAGAATGAAACGACTGATCAGCAGCTGTGTTCTTGCACTCAGTAGTACCGCTTTGCTGAGCGCCAGTGTCATGGCCGCCGAACCCGCCTCCTGCCAGAACGTGCGCATGGGCGTGGTGAACTGGACCGACGTGATCGCGACCAGTGCCATGACCCAGGTATTGCTCGACGGCCTCGGCTACAGCACCAAACAAACCAGCGCCTCCCAGCAAATCATCTTCGCCGGCATCCGTGATCAGCGCCTGGATCTGTTCCTGGGTTACTGGAACCCGCTGATGACCCAGACCATCACCCCGTTCGTCGACGCCAACCAGGTCAAGGTGCTTGAAGCGCCAAGCCTTAAAGATGCCCGCGCCACCCTCGCCGTGCCGACCTACCTTGCCGACAAGGGCCTGAAAACTTTCGCTGACATCGCCAAGTTCGAAAAAGAACTGGGCGGCAAGATCTACGGCATCGAGCCAGGCTCAGGGGCCAACACCCAGATCAAGGCGATGATCGCCAAGAACCAGTTTGGTTTGGGCAAATTCCAGCTGGTGGAGTCCAGCGAGGCCGGCATGCTCGCCGCGGTGGATCGTGCCGTGCGCCGCAAGGAAGCCGTTGTGTTCTTCGGCTGGGCGCCACACCCGATGAACGTCAATGTGCAGATGACCTATCTGACCGGCAGCGACGACGCCCTCGGCCCGAACGAAGGCATGGCCACCGTCTGGACTGTTACCGCGCCGAAATACGCAGAACAGTGCCCGAACGTCGGACGCCTGCTCAGCAACCTGACCTTCAGCGCCGAAGACGAGAGCCGGATGATGCAGCCGCTGCTGGATCACAAGGACGCTTTCGAGTCCGCCAAACAATGGCTCAAAGATCACCCGCAGGACAAACAGCGCTGGCTTGAAGGCGTGACCACCTTCGATGGCAAGCCAGCCGCGGAAAACCTGCAACTGACCACCAAGTAAACCGCTCTTTTTTCTGAACCGAACCACCGATTCGCAGCCCGACCGGGCTGCGAACGGAACCGTCTCGCCTAAAAACCACGCCAGCCTGTAAGGAACCGCCAAATGAACCACGACGTCATCATCACCTGCGCACTCACCGGTGCTGGCGACACGACCGCCAAGAGCCCACACGTGCCGGTCACCCCGAAACAAATCGCCGCTGCCGCGGTGGAAGCCGCCAAGGCCGGCGCCACCGTAGTTCACTGCCACGTTCGCGACCCGCAAACCGGCAAGTTCAGCCGTGACGTGGCGCTGTACCGCGAAGTGATGGAGCGCATCCGCGAGGCCGACGTCGACATCATCGTCAACCTCACCGCTGGCATGGGCGGCGACCTGGAAATCGGCGCCGGCGAGAATCCGATGGAGTTCGGCCCGAACACTGACCTGGTCGGCCCCTTGACCCGTCTGGCCCACGTCGAAGAACTGCTGCCGGAAATCTGCACCCTCGATTGCGGCACCCTGAACTTCGGCGATGGCGACACCATTTACGTCTCCACCCCGGCGCAACTGCGTGCCGGCGCCAAACGCATTCAAGAGCTGGGTGTGAAAGCCGAGCTGGAAATTTTCGACACCGGTCACCTGTGGTTCGCCAAGCAGATGATCAAGGAAGGCCTGCTCGACAACCCGCTGTTCCAGCTGTGCCTGGGCATCCCATGGGGCGCGCCGGCTGACACCACCACCATGAAAGCCATGGTCGACAACCTGCCGGCAGACGCGGTCTGGGCCGGCTTCGGCATCGGTCGCATGCAGATGCCGATGGCGGCGCAAGCGGTGCTGCTGGGCGGCAACGTGCGGGTTGGCCTGGAAGACAACCTGTGGCTGGACAAAGGCGTGCTGGCGACCAACGGCCAACTGGTCGAACGCGCCAGCGAAATCCTCAGCCGCCTGGGCGCACGAGTCCTGACCCCAGCCGAGGGCCGCAAGAAGATGGGCCTGAAACAACGCGGTTAACCCCACACATCCAACCCTGTAGGAGCTGCCGAAGGCTGCGATCTTTTGACTTTGCTTTTTGAACATCAAGATCAAAAGATCGCAGCCTTCGGC
>NZ_JBOIBY010000053.1:0-1370 GCF_050739655.1 Pseudomonas sp.
GCGGGCAAGCCTCGCTCCTACAGGATTTGAGCGACGCCTGTAGGAGCGAGGCTTGCCCGCGATGACGGCCTGACAGGCACTACATCTCTCCAGCCGGCCTCTCTGCTACCATGTCGCGCAATCAACCCTGCCGTGACGACGCCAGCCAATGCCGCATGTTTCCCGCTCCGCCTCCCAGCCTGAATTGACCGCCCTGTTCAGCGATGTGCAACAGCACTTCCTGAATGTGATCGTGCCGCTCTGGCAAGGCCCCGGCTGGAATGCCGAGCTGGCGCTGCCCTATGAGGCGCTGGACGCCGAGCACCAGCCCCTGCCCCTGCCCCTGCCCCCTCAACGCTACCGGGCCATGGCCTGCGCGCGGCAGTTGTATCTGTTTGCCAGCCTGATCGGCCAGGTAGCGGGCGCCGAAGAGCGGGCAGCCGCACTGTTTCGTTCGTTGCAACGGCACTTTCACGACGCCGAACACGGTGGCTGGTTTTACAGCATTGACCCGCATGGGGCACCACTGGACCAGCGCAAGGACCTCTACACCCACGCCTTCATCCTGTTCGCCTGCGCCCATTACTGGGACAAAGTCCGCGAGCCTCTGGTGGAGTCGGTGCTCAAAGCCGCCCTGGAAGTGATCGGCCTGCGCTTCGCCACAGGTGACGGCCTGTATGACGCTAGCCTCGATCGTGACTGGTCGTCTCTGAACAGTGGCCCGCTGCAAAACCCGCTGATGCACCTCGCCGAAGCGTTCCTCGCGACGCTGTCGGTGCGCGAAGACAATGCCGTAGAACGCGCGCTTGTCGAGTTATGCACAGCCATGCAGAAGCGTTTTATCGATCCGCAACACGGCGTGCTGATGGAAAAACCATTGGGGGCTGTGGACAACTGGTTTGAACCGGGACATCAATTCGAGTGGTATTTCCTGCTGGAGTCATCGGCGCTGCTACGCGGCTCGAAACTTCACGCTTCACTCGAACGCGCCTTCGCCTTCACCGAGCAACTGGGTGTCGATCAACAAAGCGGCGCGGTGAGGGCCATGCTCGACCTTGGACCCGATGGTGGCTCTCGGGATGCCACCCAGCGCATCTGGGCTCAAGCCGAGTATTTGCGTGCACTGACTTTGCGCCCGGACAGCGAAGCTCAAGTGTTGCGTCAGTTGCAGGCATTGCAGCAAGGCTCGTTGCATGAAAGCGGCTGGTTTGAATGCCGCGACGAGAGCGGCCAAGTGAGTCGTCGGGACATGCCTTCGACCACGCCTTATCACCTGGCAACCTGTTATCGCGGGTTGGTCGACTATCTTCGTTGACTGAGCAAACGCCTTCGCGGGCAAGCCTTAATGCCAGTCAGTTAAGCGATGAAGGTCAACTGTAGGAGCGAGCTTG
>NZ_JBOIBY010000054.1:0-1037 GCF_050739655.1 Pseudomonas sp.
CCAGGCGCCGGGCGAGGTTGAAGGTCACGTCTTCGTTGTTCCAGTCGCGGGGGGCACGGGGGAAATGGGGCAAGGCCTGCGGGCCTTGTTGCATGAACAGTTGGGCCATGGCCCAGTACATCTCGCCCTGTTGCATTTCATGGGCAAAATGAAAGCGATCGATCACCTTGTTGGTGCCCGGTTTCACCACGGCCAGGGTGACGGTTTCGATAAGGCCGCCAGTACCCATGGGGCCATAAACGCTGCAGGCTTCGGCGCGCAGATCCTCCCAGTCATGGACTTCGGTTCGTACGCCCCAGGCGCTGCGGCTGAAGGTCCTGAGGCCGTCATGGACGAAACGGTAGACGTAGACTTTGCGCCGCAGGCGGTTGAATCGGATGGGTTCGTCGCGGGGGGCTTCTACGTCCATGCGCCAGAAGTAAACGCCCAGCCATATACCGATAATGATCGGGACTAGCCCCAAGATTTTGGATAACAGAGATGAAGAAGTTGGAGAGCTCACGTGGTTCATTAATAGGAAAATTGCTAAGGACACTGTGATTGCAAACATGAATGCGGCACACCAAATGCCAAGCCCACGCATTCTTAACGTGGCGCGCGTCAGCTCAAGGTACACATCGCCTAAATGATTGGGTGGATTAGAAAGTACAGGGGGGTACGGTTCAGTTGATGGAGACTCGTTCGGTGCTGGCAGATCGTGCTTCCAGCCCGGGGCCGGTTTATCGAGTAAAGGTGCTTTAAATAGCATGATGAGCAGTTCCGGTTCTGTGTGAGAGCCACTTGAGTCCCAGGGGTGTCGAAGGGCGATCAGGTAGCCAAAAGGCAAGTGTCATTCGATGCCGATGCGCGTTGATGACGGGTATTCAGGGCGCGGTCCTGGATTCCAGATCGATGTCGACGGGCCACCGCACCTTGGGCGCCAGGCGCCGGGCGAGGTTGAAGGTCACGTCTTCGTTGTTCCAGTCGCGGGGGGCACGGGGGAAATGGGGCAAGGCCTGCGGGCCTTGTTGCATGAACAGTTGGGCCATGGCCCAGTA
>NZ_JBOIBY010000055.1:0-5353 GCF_050739655.1 Pseudomonas sp.
GACCAGAGATTGGCCAGGCGTGGTTGCAGCCATTTCGCTGCCTCGACGTGGGTCAGCAATGCATGCTCAACAGTCGGAGCGTTGACGTTAAGCGACGTGCCTCGGCGCGGCATGTAGGACGGCAACACCGTGTCGTTGACGTGTTTGTGCGGATCGATCAGGCCACCGAATGGCACGACCTTCGCCTTGCGCGCCGCTTCAGCATCGACTTGATTGCCGGTGCCAGTAGCCAGTTGCTCCAGCACCTTGCGCGACACCTGAGCCGGTGTTTCGGCGTGGCTTTTGTACTGTTCACCAATGGTCGCCGAGGTTTCGGCAAAGCCAAATTCATCCAGCTCGATGCGCTCGATGACGTGATAGTTTTCACGCCCATCCTCACCGACCAGAACCGCGATGGCGGCATCTTTGTCGCGCCAGCAGTTGCGGGTGATCAACAGCTTCTCGCCGACCATCACGCCCGGTACCGAGCTGACGTCGAACTGAGCGCCACGGAAGGAAACACGCAGCAGGTTGCTGACCTTGCGGTATTCCGGTGTGCTGACCGCCAGCTCGCGGCAAACCTCAATGCTTGGAGCAAGACGCAGCTGGTCCTGCTTGATCAGCTGCCATACGCCGTAACGGGTGCGGCGAGTCCGGGTATGAATGGAGGTGGCGTTGAAGTAACGCATCCACTTGCCGGCCCAGGTATTGATCTGCTCCAGGCTCTCCGCCGCCTGAAACCTCAACGCACTTTCAAACTCACGCTCAACAATGTTGTGCGCTTGTTCTACCTGCCCCTTTGCCCGTGCATTGCCGACCTGATTGATGATCAGGTCGATGGACATGGCGCGGCAGAGGTTGCGAAAGATGCCGCTGGTCATGGCCGCACCAGGGTCGGTCATCAGCATCCATGGCACACCATGGAACGGGTCGGACTCATGACGCTTCTGCATCGCGTTGATCAACACGTTGCAAAGGTTCTCGGCCGACTCCGCGCCCAGTACGTACTCCAAATACAAGGTGCCGCTGGTGTGATCTGTGATCACGTAGCGCCACAAGCGCTGGCGCTCGATCTTCTTCAGGTTGCCGGGTTTGCCGTCATAGAACTCGGCTTTGTTCATCACCCGTGCACCATCGTCAGCCAGGTAGAACTGCGTCGAGATGGACGCGTCGACCTGCCAAACATGATTGGGGTGGTTGCTGGCCAGCGACACCGCAGGCGCGTCATGGAGCAGCTGTTCCGGATGCAACTTGTAGCTTTGCAGAGCGCGGCTGATTGCTCCGCTGGTCAACGGGCGAAACAAGCCTGTCGCCTCATCCACCCGGCCAGCCACAATCATGCCGTTGCTGCGCAGACGCTCGACAGCACGTTCGATGGTGGACAATTGTTTGTTGTTGGCGCGGATCGATTCAAGCAAAACAGCTGATATCAAGCGCGCCTCTTCCAACGGCAAAGCGCTATTGCCCGCATCACTGCGACGTTTACGCGGTTTGGCCACTCGGACCTCCTTCAGCTTGCGCTGAAGTGTTTGGATGGAAACACCCAGTTCAGCCGCGCCCGCTTGGTATACGGCAGTACGCTGTCCGTGCGGGGCGTTGTCCGCGCGCTGGGCGATCTGCGTCAGTTGCTGGATCTGTACTGGGTTCATGGATTAAGCCTCGGCCTGATTCAGCCAAACCGGGGTGTCGCCCTGATGTTCAGGCAGGTGAAACTCACTACGCACCGCCGCCAGGGTGACTTCGAGCTGGTGAATCACAGCGGCTTTAAAAGCACGATGGTCATCGCCGCTTTCTGCCGCATGCGCTTCGAGCTTTGTGAAGCCCTCCCGCAGTGAGCCCAAGATGTTGGCTTCAGCCTCATAGGCGACCGCTGCCACTTCTTGACGTAGCTCTTTGGCGGCTTCATCAGCAGGCATGGATTGAATGCGTTTGCGGGTTTTCTCAAGCTCTTGCTTGGTTTTGTCCAACTCGGTGGTTTTCTTCGCCATGACTTCGCTTTGCGCTTCGTAGTCGGCGTTGGTTTCGTCGAGCCGCTGGGTCAGCTCCTCTTTTTCCTTGGCGTGCTTGGAGATGATTTCTTCAGCAAGATCAATAAAGGCGTCTTTATCACCTGTCTTGGCGATTTCAATCAGAGCTGATTTTTCGTCGTCAGGAAGACGACGGTATTGGCGCATTTCACGGTACCCGATACCCATGCGGGACATAGAATCGAGCGCGTCTTCACCGAATTGACGAAGGTTGTTTATATCTTCATTGACCTTCGGCGCCGACGTCCCAAGGAGGCTGCAAAATTCCTCCCATGTACCACCCAAACCGCGACCGTCGCGGTCACGCATACCTGCTAACGCCCGGTAGAGCTTGTTTTCCTTCACATAAGCCATCTTGGAAACCGCGACCGTCGCGGTGAACTTGCCAATAGAATCTGCCATTTGGGCTTGCCCAAGCAGCTGATTGACCATGTCTCGCTCGTCGCTATGTGAAGTTAAAGCCATAGCCATCAAGTTTTGGTCAGCAGTCAGTGCAGCACCATCCAGTGCGGGCAGATCAATTGCCTCAGCGACTTCCTGTAGTTTGCGTCCCATCTTTATCCCCTTATTTCATTGAGCCAGCAGCGATACGTTGATTGATTTCCTGCATCCGGTCGGTCAACCGGGCCATGTGTTCGGCGTGGGCCTGAGCGATCTGCAACATGCCGACGGAGTGAGCGAACCGGCCGTTGTCCAGCTTTACCGCCAGTCCCTCCTCGATAAGGGTTTGCATGGCGCGGGTGATGTTGCTGGGGCTGTCCTGCGCCAGTTGAGCCAATTCGGTATTGCTCAGGCCGGTGACTGTATGGCCTTTCAGCGCCTTGAGGACACGCAGCACACGTGCAGCGGCAGAGACGGTGCGGCTCATGGCTGCTCCTCCAGTTCGAGTTGTGGTTGTTGGGTTTGGCTGACGTTGCCTCGGTGCCAGGCAAGCCCCTCCATCGCTGCCTGAATGGCAGCAAGAGTTTCATCGGCTTCGCAGTTGTTGGCGTAGAACGCCAGCAGCCTTCCGGTAGCAGTGGTCAGAAGCTCCTGCAGCGCTTGTGTGTCCTGTGCTGTGCACTTGCGACCGGTTGGCATGGCAATGGTCAGTCGCCCCGAACTGGCGGCGATCCAGCGGGTTACGTAGTCGCAACCGCAGGCGCGCTCGTAAGGAAGGATAAAGTTGGCGGGCATGCGACCGGTCTGTAGCCACTTGTAAACGGACCAGTGATCGGTCACCCCCATCTCATCGGCAATTCGCTCCACGCCTTTGTTGTGAGCTTCCTTCGCGAAGTCCTTACACAGCTCCATGGCATGGCGCAGTGAGGTCGGCTGGGCGTTCTTCCAACGGCGGCGGTTCATTGGAGCCCCCTTTGCAGAAGGATTTCCAAACAAATGAAGCGTTTGCAACTAGGCAAAAGGATTACTCCCGGCGCAATCTTTTCGGGTACATTCGCCAACATGGATACGAGATATGACCGACCGTACTGAAAAGCTGGAAGCGCAAGTGAATGCTCTGGCACAAGGCTGGTTGCGCCTTGTGGCGATGCTGGAAGTTGAAGGGCTGGTAGCACCCGAGCGCATTGATCAGGTTTTGCGACCAATCCGGTGGCCTGGGCAACCGATAGACAGCGAAGCAACGAAGACGCTGGCTTGGCTATGCGATCAGTTGGCCGGGGCGAGAGACGCTCGAAGCGCTTCAAGGTAGCCATCACGCTGCCAACGCTGCGGGTGACTTGAGTCCAAGCTTCACCGCGATGTCGTGCGCTTTGCCGTAGTTGGCTTTCGCTTGGCCATTGAGGACGCGGTACACCTCGTTACGGGTGTAGCCGTTTTCGATAGCCCATTGGGTAATGGTTTTGCCGACGCGACGGAAGTTTTCTTTCACCTGGTCGGCGGTTAGGGCTTTGGCATGGGTGGCCATGGTGGTGGCTCCTGTGATGCAAAGATAATTGCTGTTTGTTTGAATTATTTTGGTGGGATATATACACCGTGTCAAGTGATTTGGTGGAACATATACACGCTCGACTACGCGAAGAGATCGAGCGCTGCGGCATGTCCTTGGCTGCTGCCTCCCGTGTAGCGGGCGAATCGAGCCCGCAACGGCTCAAGGATGTTGTCTCTGGCAGACAAAAATGCTCGGCTGACCTGGTGGCGAAATTGATGGTCATCGGGGTCGATGCCACTTACGTCCTCACAGGTGAGCGTGCTCAAGCTGTGTTGAGCCATCTGGCGCCAGACGAAGAGGTGCTGCTTGAGGGCTACCGTGCCCTTGATGCTTCTAGTAAGAAACGCATGCTCGCGACAATGCTGGTCGGGGGCTCCGCTGCAGTGTCTGGCGAATCGAGACAGGCTCCACACACGCAAACCGTTTCCGGTACTGGTCACCGAGTAGCAGGACGAGATTTCAATAAGAAGGAATGAGGTGGGAAATGGGCATCAACGGGCATAACAATCGAGTCGCTGGGCGCGACTACTACGAGCTGAATACGGTCCTAAAATTGACACCCGAACAGCTCCGGCAGTTGGCAATCAAGCCATGTGCCCGATGTGAGAATCGAGTTGTTAGCTCTGATGCAACCGTCTGCAATCATTGTCTCAGTGAGCTTCAAAGCCGTGCCCGTTCGGAGCGTCGTCTACGCTATGCATTCGTTATCCTCCTGGTTTGGGGGGTGCTGATGCAATGGCAAAACAGCCATTCCGCAGAGATCCCTCCGCAGCGTTTCCTTGAGTTGGGTGTCATCGCCACAGCCATGGTCCTGCTTTTCGCAGGTGTCTGGCCGGAGGTCCGGCATTGGTGGCTAGCAAATGGAGATGAGCTGCTACGCATTCTCGGCAGACTCGTCATGAGGTTGTTCAAAGGGAGTAAGTAATGAAAAGGAATACTCGCTTAGGAAAAGTCTTCGTAAGTGTATCCGCGCTGGTGCTTTCGGCATCCGTTAGTGCCGCCTCCTACGTCGCCGCCAGTGCTGAAGCGTTCAAAAGCGCAACGGTGCAGATGGGGGCTTTAGATAAGGCCATGACCGACGGAGTGAAGTTATTGCAAAGCGGTGACCTGAAGGCAATCGGTGCCCATAGCCAGTGGATTGCTTCGTTAGTTGCGTCCGGTAAATCGAAATTTGGCGCCTCGATCCTAGAACCCTTGGGCCGTTGCAGTGCAGCGGGTATCCACACACAAAGCTGGTGGCGAGAGCAAGTGAGTGCAGCCCAAGCGGGTGGCGTTGAGTCTGTTCCAGGGTCAATTCAGAGTGCGCTGGATGAATACCAGACAAATCGTTCGGACTGCCTAACGGATACAAAACCAATTGCTAAAGCTGAGCAAGCATCAAACAAATCCAGCAAGGAATGCTTGACGGTATTTGACG
>NZ_JBOIBY010000056.1:0-3303 GCF_050739655.1 Pseudomonas sp.
AAACCTCGGCGTGTGCAGACATTGCACTGATCCACTGGGAGGCAGGTCTCGGCAATGACATTTTCCAGCTGTGAGCTCAAGTTCATCGGTGTGCTCCTGCGGTCAAATCCGACACGATCCTTTGCCACGATGCGTCATTGATTGGGGCAAACAGTGACGAGAGCGAGGTTCCATGCTGGACCGCCCGGTCTATCAGCAGGCGTATGTCCATGTGTTCATGCAGGTTCGAATGCAGCATCCAGTGGTGCAGCGCCAGGATCACGATGTCCTGGTGTTTTTTTAGCCCCAGCTGGCGGGCTTTACGTATCTGCTTATAGGCCTGGGCCGCTGCCTGGGCCGGGAGCAAGGTAGAGCCTTGCCAGCGGGCGGGAGCATAAGTCACTGGGAGTTCAAGCGCGTTTCGCCAAGCACCGAGCAATGAGGACACCAGCGCAGCATCCAGTTGTACATCCGCAGCAAGAGGTCCAAAGGCAACGCCTTTATCAGGCTGGCCAATCAAAAGGGCACTGGCTCCACTGCTGGCCGGAAAAAGCCACTGCTCGATCGGCCACCAATTTCCTGTCTCCCCGTGGTTCAACGTGGCGGCCAGCAATTCGAGGCGCAACGGTTCATACACTGGAAAAAAATGATTTTCCGCTGCCTGTGGCAATTGCCCGAGCGTGATCAGGTGAGAGGCGACTGTTGTCGGTGTTGCAGCACTGCTGAGCCAGCCACAGACATAGCGTCTTGAACGACCTTCATCTTCCTTGGCGCGCAGAGCCGACAACGACAATAGATGTTCCTGGGGTTTGACGGCAGGAGTGGCGAGGGTTACCAGCACCGGGCACGCTTGTGGTGTGTGAGCCAGGTCGGGGCGGGGCACTCGTGTGAGTGCTTTGTCACCCAAGGTTTGACGTAGCGCTTGGACATGCAAGGGGTCGTCTGTGGCGCAATCGGCCATTGGGTCGAGTAGCAGATACAGCGATGAGTTGGGTGAGTGCTGCTCAGTGACGAAGGACCGGACGATAGCTGGAGTCATTTGCTTTTCTCCACACAAGCCTGTCCCGCTTCCGGTGTCAGTTGCAGGGAAAAGGGCTGTGCGCTACCGGATGCAGTCTGATCCACTGGTCCCTTGAGCGTAATGGCGACTCCATTGAGATGAATGCCTTGTGCATCAAGGGTGATGCTGCCTCCTGGCCCTTTGAAGACCAAGCGCTCACTGGCTTGCAGCTCGTAAGTGGTGGTTTTTGTTTGCATGCCTTGGCCCGCGGTAAAGCTGTGCAGCCCTTTAACGGTATGCACGCTGTGCCCGCCGGTTTCGCATCGGTGGTTGGCGGTGACGCCGTCGTAACGGTCATTACCGACCCGCTCCCAGTGATTCCTGGTGATGCTGATTTTTTGGTCACGCCCCACTGAAAGGCTGCGATCCTGGCCTACGGCATGGGACTGATCGTTGCCGATCGAGACGCGCTCGTTGTTGCCGACTTCTTCGCTTCGGTCATTGCCGACAAAGATCCCGTTGTTGTTTTTGATATGCACGTTCTTGTCTTTTTCGGCATGGATAAACACCTCCTGGTGCCCCAGCTCATCCTCGAAGCGCAGCTCATTGAAGCCTGACCCCTTGTGAGTGCGGCTCTTGATGGTCATCCGCGTCTTGTGTTTGGGTAACTCATACGGTGGCAGATTGGTCTCACGGTAGGCGCGGCCGGTGGCGATCGGCTGGTCCGGATCGCCGTCCAGATAACTGATGATCAGTTCCTGACCCACACGCGGAATGGCCATCGCGCCCCAAGTCGCCCCGGCCCATCCCTGAGCCACACGAATCCAGCACGAACTCTGATCGTTGTTTTTATCCGCGCGATCCCACGGGAACTGCACCTTGACCCGACCCCAGTGGTCGCAATAAATCTCTTCCCCCGGCGGCCCGACTACGGTGGCGATCTGCGGGCCGTCGATGCACGGTTTGTCGCACCGCGGGGCCTTCCATTCGGAGGTCCAGCGGATAGCGCTGGCGGTCATTTCATAGAACGTGCCGTGATCGCTGCCGAACGCTTCTTCCTCCAGGCTGCTGTGCTGTTTGCCTGCGTGGTTGATGGCGATGGTGCGCCAGCGATCATTGAAATCCTCGCGCGGATGTTCACTCAGGTCGAAGGCCAGCCCCGGTTGCAGGCGCGCATCGTCACCGGCCAGGTGTGCGAGCTTGGCGTCGTTGCGCAGCGCGGCCAGTCGCGTCTTGGTGAAGGGTTTGCCGGCAATGTCGCGTTTGTAGCGACCGGGGTAGTCGTAGCGCTCGTAGTCCTTGTGCTGGTTGTTCAG
Organism: Pseudomonas sp.; assembly: GCF_050739655.1. GTDB lineage: Bacteria > Pseudomonadota > Gammaproteobacteria > Pseudomonadales > Pseudomonadaceae > Aquipseudomonas. The sequence continues at coordinate 2,296 of NZ_JBOIBY010000056.1, forward strand.
GTCCTGGTTGCCATAGGCAGTGTGCTGCTGGTTGTAGCGCGGGTGGGTGAAGGTGTAGTCGCGCTGCACTTGCACGGCGGTGCGCACTTGTTCGGTGTAGTGAAAGCGAGTCAAGGCCGGTTCCGTGGCATCGCCACCGGCCATGGGCTGGTAAATCACCGGGCAATGTTTGTGGGTGCCGATGGTGCCCAGGCCGCCGACGCGGTCGGTGAGGACCAGGGTATGGCCATCGGCGCGGTGGTCGAAGGTGTAGAGCAGGCCTTCCTCGGCAGCCAGGCGCGCAATGAAATCGAGGTCGGTTTCGCCGGCCTGTACGCAGTACTCACGCGGTTGGTGATCGAAGCAGATTTCGCTGCGCACATCAGTCAGCTGTTGCTCGGCCAGCACGCTGGTGATGATGTCGGGCACGGTCTGGCCCTGGAAGATGCGCCAGTTGGAGCGCAGGCCGAACCGCGCCAGGGTCGGTTCGACCACGGCGGTGTAGCGGGTGCGGCGAAAACCGGTGTCACCCTGGGTGAGCAGGCTAACCAGACCGTGGACGTAGCGCACCGGCGTCTCACCGCGCCAAAGGGTGAACAGCCCAGACAGGTCGAGGACACGATTGAAGTCGACGGCCGGGTCATGGCTGGCCAGTTGCAGTTCGAGCTTGAACGGCCGGGACAGGCCTTCTTCTAGGGTGAATGAGACCACCTCGAAGGGGTCGCCTTTCAGAGTGGCGAAGGTAAAACGCAAGTCGCTTTGGCGGGGCATAAGGGCTTCCTTGTCGCGTGGGTGAGTTTCAGTCGATGAGCCAGCTGCTATCACTGTGGTCGAGAGCAGGAAAGGCAAAAGCCATCAGGGTGCGGTCCTGGATTCCAGATCGATGTCGACGGGCCACTGCTCCTTGGGCGCCAGGCGCCGGGCGAGGTTGAAGGTCACGTCTTCGTTGTTCCAGTCGCGGGGGGCACGGGGGAAATGGGGCAAGGCCTGCGGGCCTTGTTGCATGAACAGTTGGGCCATGGCCCAGTA
>NZ_JBOIBY010000057.1:0-8943 GCF_050739655.1 Pseudomonas sp.
AAAGCCAGTTTCAATTAAGCGTCTCCAGGGCAGAAGTGAAGGCGCTGGCGCCCTGCTCCGCCGAGCTGAAGGCCATGCGCATGAAACCAAACAGTTCGCGACCGGTGCCGATGTTGTTGCCCAACAGGCCCTTGGCCGGCGTGCGCGCTGCAAATTCTTCGGCGTCCACCTTAAGCTCCAGGGTGCCTTTGACGCCATCGACGCGGATGATATCGCCCTCTTGCACCCGCGCCAAAGCGCCGCCCACATATGCTTCGGGGCTGACGTGAATGGCCGCAGGGATTTTCCCCGAGGCACCGGACATGCGCCCGTCGGTCACCAATGCGACTTTGAAGCCACGGTCCTGCAGCACGCCAAGGAACGGCGTCATCTTGTGCAGTTCTGGCATGCCGTTGGAGCGCGGGCCCTGGAAGCGCATCACCGCGACAAAATCCTTCTCGAGCAAACCAGCCTTGAACGCATCGGCCAAATCCTGTTGATCCTGGAACACCATGGCCGGCGCTTCGACGATCTGATTCTCCAGCGCCACGGCCGAGACTTTCATGACACCACGACCGAGGTTGCCTTCCATGACCCGAAGGCCACCTTCCGGCGAGAACGCACGGGCAACCGGACGCAAGATGCTTTCATCGAGGCTTTCGGTAATGCCTTCGCGCCAGACCAGTTCGCCGTTATCGAGGAACGGCTCTTTGGTGTAGCGGCTCAGGCCATGGCCCATCACGGTGTTGACGTTTTCGTGGAGCAACCCGGCGTCCAGCAGCTCGCGGATCAGGAACGACATGCCGCCCGCCGCCTGGAAGTGGTTGATGTCGGCTTTGCCGTTCGGGTAGACGTGGCTCAGGGTCGGTACCACCTCGGAGAGGTCGGCCATGTCCTGCCAGGTCAACTGGATGCCCGCCGCCATGGCGATCGCCGGCATGTGCAAGGTGTGGTTGGTCGAGCCGCCGGTGGCATTCAAAGCGACGATCGAGTTGACCAGTGAACGCTCATCGACGATCTCGCCGATCGGCATGAAGTCGCCATTCTGCTTGGTCAGGCGAGTCACCTGATGCGCGGCTTCGCGGGTCAGGGCATCGCGCAGCGGCGTGTTCGGGTTGACGAACGAAGCGCCCGGCAGGTGCAGGCCCATGACCTCCATCAGCAACTGGTTGGTGTTGGCCGTGCCGTAGAAAGTGCAGGTGCCCGGGCTGTGGTAGGAATTCATTTCCGATTCCAACAGCTCTTCGCGGCTGGCCTTGCCTTCGGCGTAGCGCTGGCGCACGTCGGCTTTCTGCTTGTTGGAAATACCGGAAACCATTGGCCCGCCCGGCACGAAGATCATGGGCAGATGGCCAAAACGCAGCGCGCCCATCATCAAGCCCGGGACGATCTTGTCGCAGATGCCCAGCATCAGCGCGCCATCGAACATGTTGTGGGACAACGCCACGGCGGTGGACAGCGCTATCACTTCACGGCTGGGAAGGCTCAATTCCATGCCCGGCTCGCCCTGGGTCACGCCATCGCACATGGCCGGGGTGCCACCGGCGAACTGGCCGACAGAACCGATTTCGCGCAGGGCTTTCTTGATCAGCTCGGGGAAGACTTCGTACGGCTGGTGCGCCGAGAGCATGTCGTTATATGACGAAACAATCGCAATGTTTGCGGAGTTCATCATCCGCAAGCTGTTCTTGTCGTCGCTGCCGCAACCGGCCACGCCGTGGGCGAAGTTGGCGCATTGCAGCTTGCCGCGCATCGGACCGTCGCTGGCCGCACCGCGAATCAGTGCCAGGTAAGCCTCACGCGTTGCGCGACTGCGAGCGATAAGCCGTTCGGTGACTTCAAGGACGCGGGGATGCATGTTCAGAACTCCAGGCTAACGGATGTGGCGACCTGATTGTCTATGCTGATCAAAAGCCGGTGTCGATGGGATGACGGACGGTTTTCTTGATCGGTTGGACCAGTTGATTCAGGTCACTCGTTGTAGATTGAATAAAATATTGCCACTAAAAAGGCTTGTTTTCTATTTTTTTACGAATAATCTTGTTATTCCAACAACAAAACGACGGTAGCGCTGACATATGACTCTTCGAATCGCAATCAATGGTTTTGGCCGGATCGGCCGTAACGTCCTGCGCGCACTCTATACCCAGGGCTATCGTCAGGATCTGCAGATTGTCGCCATCAACGACTTGGGCGATAGCGCGATCAATGCACACTTACTCAAATACGATACTGTTCACGGCACGTTCGACGCCGATGTCCAGCACGATCAGGAAAGCCTGACCGTCAATGGTGACCGTATTGCGGTCAGCGCGATTCGCAATCCGGCCGACTTGCCATGGGCTGCGGAAAAAATTGACGTGGTGTTCGAATGCACCGGTCTGTTCACCGACCGCGCCAAGGCAGCCGCACATATTACGGCCGGCGCACGCAAAGTGATCATCTCGGCCCCGGCCAAGGGTGCCGATGCCACGGTGGTCTACGGGGTCAACCACGACATTCTGCGCCAGTCGCACCAGATCATTTCCAACGCGTCGTGCACCACCAACTGCCTGGCCCCGGTGGCCCAGGTTCTGCACCGTGAACTGGGCATCGAAAGCGGCCTGATGACCACGATCCACGCCTACACCAACGACCAGAACCTCACCGACGTTTACCACACCGACCCCTACCGCGCCCGTTCGGCCACCCAGAACATGATCCCGAGCAAGACCGGCGCCGCCGAAGCGGTGGGCCTTGTACTGCCGGAACTGGCAGGCAAGCTGACCGGCATGGCGGTGCGTGTACCGGTGATCAACGTGTCGCTGGTGGACCTGACCGTGCAGCTGAAAAAAGAAGCCACTGCCGACGAGGTCAACGCGCTGCTCAAGCAAGCCAGCCAGCACTCGAAGATTCTCGGCTACAACACCCTGCCGCTGGTTTCCAGCGACTTCAACCACAACCCGCTGTCGTCGATCTTCGATGCCAACCACACCAAGTCCAGCGGCAAGTTGCTCAAAGTGTTGGCCTGGTACGACAACGAATGGGGCTTCTCCAACCGCATGCTGGATAACTGCCTGGCGCTCTGCAACGCCGAGTAACCGCCGCCTGCTTGTGTAGGAGCTGCCGAAGGCTGCGATCTTTTGACCCTAGCGCCGGCATATCGCCGAAAAGATCGCAGCCTTCGGCAGCTCCTACATGTGGCATGTGTAAATCCGTCTAGAGCAGTAATCCTCATGATCGGTATCAGCTTCACCCAAAAAACCATGGCAGCGCGCAAGCGCATCGCCCTGGTCGCCCATGACCACTGCAAAGTGTTTTTGCTGGACTGGGCCGCACGGCAGAAAGACAGACTGGCGCAACATGAACTGGTCGCCACCGGCACCACAGGTTTGTTATTACAACAACGCCTGGATTTGCCCGTGGAGAGCATGATCAGCGGCCCGCTGGGTGGTGACCAACAACTTGGCGCGCAAATCGCCGAGCAACGGGTCGACATGCTGGTGTTCTTCTGGGACCCGTTCGAGCCGCAGCCGCACGACCCGGACATCAAGGCGTTGCTGCGTGTAGCGGCGGTCTGGAACATTCCGGTGGCGTGCAATGAATGCAGCGCCGATTACCTGCTCAGCAGCCCGTTGATGGAACAGGCGCACGCACACCGGATTCCCGACTACGCGACGTATTTGCAGGGCCGTGCGTAAACCTTCACAAATCAATACTTGACCACTTGAGCGGATGATAAGCATTATCATCCGCTCAATTTGGATCAGGTCCTCCCGTGAGTCAATCGCGCTTCAACAACGTCTTCATCACCCAGCGAGTCTCTCTGCTGCGCACGCTGGAGCGAATGGTCAACAATCACAGCACCGCCGAAGACCTCCTGCAGGAGACCTACCTGCGAGTCACCCGTGCGCTCAGCGAGCGGGCCATCGATCACCTTGAGCCCTTTGTTTTCCAGACCGCCCGCAACCTGGCGCTGGATCATTTGCGCGCGCGACGCATCCATTCGCGCACCATGGTCGACGACGTGCCGCTGGACGTGATGCAAAGCGTCGCCGCACCCGCCAGCAGCGCCGAAGACGCCGCCCATGCCGAACAATTGCTCGAGCGTTTGAACGTGCGCCTCAGTCAACTCAGCCCCCGCCAGCAGCAGATTTTCATCCTCAGCCGCCTGCACGGTCACAGCTATCTGGAGATCGCCGAAAAACTCGGCGTATCGCTCAGTACCGTGCAGAAAGAGCTGAAACTGATCATGACAATCTGTATCGGGGTAGCAGAGAACAGCAGCGGCAAGCTATAAGCTGCAAGCTCCAAGTCAACCGCCGAACCGGGTTTGCAGCTTGTAGCTTGTAGCTTGAAACTGCTCTTCAAAAGCCCCTGCCGAGGAAACACCGTGACGGACACCCACCGCTCCCCTTCGCCCTCACCGGCGCAGGCCACTGCTGACGCGATGGACCAGGCCCTGGACTGGCTGATCGTGCTCGACAGCCCGAGCGAAGAACAAACGCGTCAATTCCAAGCCTGGCTCGCGGCGGACCCGGCGCATGCCGAGGCGTTCGCCAAGGCCCAATCGATCTGGAACGGTCCGCAAGTCACGCATTGCGCGCAAAACCTGGCTGCACGCCCGGCGAAAGTCACCGTGCTGTCGCGCCTGCGCCCGCACTGGAAACCCTTGGCCACCGCTGCCGTGCTGATCCTCGGCCTGTTCAGTTTCAGCAACGTGCCAATGCGCCTTCAGGCCGATCACCTGACCGTGGTCGGTGAACGCCAGCGGCTGCAACTGGAGGATGGATCTCAAGTCCTGCTCAACACCAACTCGGCGTTTTCCAGCACCATCAACGACAAGCAGCGCGAGGCCCGGTTGTATCAAGGCGAGGCCTTTTTCGAAATCAAACCCCAACGCGGCAAACCCCTGGAGCTTGAAGCGGGGCTGGTGACCGCCAGTGTTCGCGATACCGCATTTGCCGTGCGTTACCTCGATGGCGTGACACAGGTTCGGGTGCAACGCGGGGATGTCGACCTGCGTGCTACCCGCGACGACGCACGGGTGCGCCTGACTGCCGGCGAAAGTATCCGCATCGGCCCCAACGGTTTCGATCGCCCGGCCAAACTGGATGCCGCCACCGACCTGGCCTGGGTCCAGGGTCGACTGGTGTTCGAGAACTGTCCGTTGAGCCAAGTGCTCGCGGAGCTGCGTCGCTACTATCCGGGCTTGATCATCAATACCAACGAGCAGTTGGCCGATGTCGCGGTGACCGGCAACTACCGTCTCGATCAGCCGCTGGATGTCGTTCGTTCGCTGGCGCACATCACCTCGGCACGGCTGAAGGAATTCCCCGCGCTGGTGATCTTGAACTAAATGAGTAATTATTTTTACTCGATAGCCTTTCCTCGTACGTCTCGTTATAGCCAATGCAATTGATTCGCATCTCACCATGCCAATCAGCACCTATAAAGATTCGTGCGACACGGAGCGCTATCGATGTCCTCTCGCCTTACCCGCCAGTCCTCTTCACCTTCCCGCGTACTGTCGTTGCTGACCGCCGCCATTCTGATGGCCGGCACTGCGCCGGTCATGGCTGCCAGCGCCGAACAGCCTAGCCGTAACATGGGCGACTACTCGTTTGCCATCGCGCCGCAGTCGCTGGTTTCGGCTCTCAACGCCTTTACCGCCGTGACTGGCTGGCAGGTGGGCTTGCCCGCGCAGCTGGCTGAAGGTGTAGCTTCGCCGGGCGTGCGCGGGTCATTGCCTCCGGAAAAAGCCCTGGATCGCCTGTTGGTGGGGACCAACCTGAGCTATCGCAAGCTGGGCAACAACAACATCGTGCTGGAGCGCCGCAGCAACAGCGCCGCACTCAATCTGCAACAAACGACCATCAGCGCTACCCGCCAGGAACAGTCGGTGGACAGCGTGCCCAGCACCGTCACCGTTCACACCCGTGAAGAACTGGACCGCAACAACGTCAACACCATCAAGGACCTGGTGCGCTATGAGCCAGGCGTTTCCGTGGGCGGTACCGGTACACGCGGCGGGATCAGTGGCTACAACATTCGAGGCATCGACGGTAATCGGGTGCTGACCCAGATCGATGGCGTCGAAGTCCCCAACGGTTTCTTCAACGGCCCGTATGCCAAGACCCAACGCAACTACGTCGACCCGGAAATCATCAAGCGCGTCGAAATCCTCCGTGGTCCGGCGTCCGTGCTCTACGGCAGCAACGCCATCGGCGGCGCGGTCAGCTACTTCACTCTCGACCCGGATGACATCATCAAGCCTGGCCAGGATGTCGGCGCGCGCCTGAAGACCGGCTACAGCTCGGCTGACGAAAGCTGGCTCAAATCCGCCACCGTGGCCGGGCGCGCCGATCAGTTCGACGGCTTGCTGCATTACAGCCAGCGCGACGGTCACGAAACCGAATCCTACGGCAGCAACAACAGCACCGGCCTGACCCGCACCGCCGCCAACCCGGAAGATGTGCGCACCCACAATGTATTGGCCAAGGCTGGTTGGAACTACAAGGATGACGCACGACTGGGCCTGGTCTACGAGAAATACAAGGACGACCGAGATACCGATCTGAAGAGCGCTTACGGCGGGCCTTACTCCGATGGCAAACCGACGATCCCCAACAGCATATTGCCCGGCGGCATGTATCAGTCGCGCAGCGGTAACGAGACCATTACCCGTGAACGCTTCGGCCTGGAGCACAGTTTCGCCCTCGACAGCCTGTTGGTGGATAACGTCAAGTGGAGCCTGAACCATCAGATCGCCAAGACCGATCAGAGTACCGATGAGGTCTACTTCCCGATTACCCGCAAAGTGTTGCGCACCCGTGAAACGCTCTACGAAGAAAAACAGTGGGTCTTCGACGCGCAACTGGATAAAGCCTTCAGCATCGCCGACACCGAACACCTGCTGACCTACGGCACCACCATCAAGCAGCAGAAAGTCACCGGTTCGCGCAGTGGCAACGGCACCTGCCTGGCTGTGGGTCGCGGCTGCACCGCCATCGGTGCCACCAGCGCAGCGGACGTACTGAAAAAATCCAGCGACTTCCCGGACCCAACCATCAACACCTATAGCGTGTTCGCTCAGGATCAGATCAGCTGGAACGACTGGACCTTCATGCCGGGCCTGCGCTACGACTACACCGAGCTCAAGCCGGAAATCACCCAGGAGTTCCTCAACACCGTTTCGGCCGACGGTCGCGGCACCGTCAGCGACGAGAACAAGACCTGGCACAAAGTCTCGCCCAAGTTCGGCCTGACCTATGCCTTCAACGACAACTACACCTGGTACGGCCAGTACGCCGAAGGTTTCCGCACACCAACCGCCAAAGCGCTGTACGGACGTTTTGAGAACACCGCTACCGGCTACCGCGTGGAGCCGAACCCGGACCTGGAGCCGGAAAAAAGCCAGAGCTACGAAACCGGTCTGCGTGGCAATTTCGAGCAGGGCTCCTTCGATGTGGCGGTGTTCTACAACAAGTACCGCGACTTTATTAACGAAGACGCCGTTACCCCTGGCTATGACCAGCCGACCTTCCAGAGCGCCAACATCAAGCACGCCACCATCAAGGGCGCAGAGATCAAGGGCCGCCTGAACCTCGACGCCTTTGGCGCACCACAGGGGCTCTATACCCAGGGCTCGGTGGCGTATGCCTACGGTCGCAACAACGACAATGGCGAACCGCTCAACAGCGTCAACCCGATGACCGGCGTGTTCGGTCTCGGTTACGACCAGGACAACTACGGTGGCCTGCTCAGCTGGACGCTGGTGAAGCGCAAGGATCGCGTCGACGACAGCAACTTCAAGTCGCCGGACGGCGTCAGCAGTCAGTTCAAGACCCCGGGCTTCGGCATTCTGGACATGAGCGCCTTCTACAAGGTGACCAACGACGTCACCGTCAGTGGCGGTGTCTACAACCTGACCGACAAGAAGTACTGGCTGTGGGATGACGTGCGCGGCTACGACAACGTGGGCGAAGCCTCGGTGACCCAGCCGGCCAACCTCGATCGCCTGACCCAACCGGGTCGCAACTTCGCGGTCAACCTGATCTGGGACATCTGACCCGACACACCTCACTACGTGGCTTTCATAGAGCCCGTAGTGAGGATTTTTACTGTCTGGCCCGTGCTCATTCGTCTCGTTACCAAGCACCTCTTTTCCCCCAAGGATTTGTCATGACTACTCAGGACACCGCTCAACGCCCCAGCCTGCGTTCACAACGCTTGAACCAGATCACCCACGAGCCCCACACCAAACTCGATGCCCTGGTCAAAGCCCATGCACCGTTTGAAACCCAGGCCAATTTCGCCCGCTTCGTGGTGGCGCAGTACCTGTTCCAGTCGGAACTGGTGTCGCTGTACAACGATGCCGAACTGACCGCCATCGTTCCCGACCTGCCGGCCCGTTGCCGCGCCGAAGCGGCCAAGGCTGACCTGGCAGACCTGGACACCGAAGTGCCGGCACCAGTGGCGGGCGCCGTGAACAAACCGAGCAAAGCCCAGGCCTTGGGCTGGCTCTTCGTCTCCGAAGGCTCGAAGCTCGGCGCTGCGTTCCTGATCAAGCGTGCCGTGGGCTTGGGCTTGAGCGAAACCTTTGGTGCGCGTCACCTGGGCGAGCCGGAAGGTGGTCGCGCACAAGGCTGGAAAAACTTCGTCAAGACCCTCGATGAGCTGGCGCTCACCGAGCAGGAAGAGGCCGAGCTGGATCAAGGCGCCATCGATGCATTTAACCGCTTTACCGTGTTGCTGGAGCAGGCTTATTCCAAAGCCCCGGAACTCGCCTGATACACCACCAATCCCTGTGGGAGCGGGCTTGCCCGCGATGGCGGCTTCACATTCAACACAGATGCAGAATCTCGAATCGCTATCGCGGGCAAGCCCTAATGCCAGTCAGTTAAGGAACTGTAGGAGCGAGCTTGCTCGCGAAAAACGTTAACGATGACGCGAGCATCCTGAATGGTCGCGGCGTCTACAGGT
>NZ_JBOIBY010000058.1:0-1772 GCF_050739655.1 Pseudomonas sp.
GTTTCGTGGGGCCCGGTCATGCCGGCCAACGAATCCTTCCAGATGATCGAAGCGACCAAGGGCATCAACAGTTATTACCTGACGAGCGATGGCGGCACCATGAGCTACCGCACCCGGATTCGTACCCCAAGCTTCCCGCACCTGCAGCAGATCCCTTCGGTGATCAAAGGCAGCATGGTCGCGGACTTGATCGCGTACCTGGGTAGTATCGATTTCGTTATGGCCGACGTGGACCGCTAAGCATGAACAGCACGCTTATCCAGACAGACCGTTTCACCTTGAGTGAAACCGAGCGCTCGGCCATCGAGCACGAGCTGCATCACTACGAAGACCCGCGCGCGGCGTCGATCGAAGCCCTGAAGATCGTCCAGAAGGAACGCGGCTGGGTGCCGGACGGCGCCTTGTACGCCATCGGCGAGATCCTCGGCATCCCGGCCAGCGACGTTGAAGGCGTTGCGACGTTCTATAGTCAGATCTTCCGTCAGCCGGTCGGCCGTCACATCATTCGCGTCTGCGACAGCATGGTCTGCTACATCGGCGGCCACGAGTCCGTGGTCAGCGAAATCCAGAGCAAGCTGGGCATCGGCCTGGGTCAGACCACCACCGATGGTCGCTTCACCCTGCTGCCGGTCTGCTGCCTCGGCAACTGCGACAAGGCGCCGGCGCTGATGATCGACGACGATACGTTCGGTGATGTGCAGCCCGCAGGCGTTGCCAAATTGCTCGAGGGCTACGTATGACCCTGACTTCCTTCGGTCCTGCCAACCGCATCAAGCGTTCGGCCGAGACTCACCCGCTCACCTGGCGTCTGCGTGACGACGGCGAAGCCGTCTGGCTCGACGAGTACCAGGCCAAGAACGGTTACGCCGCTGCGCGCAAAGCCTTCGCCGACATGGCTCAGGACGACATCGTCCAGACCGTGAAAGACGCAGGCCTCAAAGGCCGCGGCGGTGCAGGCTTCCCCACTGGCGTGAAGTGGGGCCTGATGCCCAAAGACGAATCCATCAACATCCGCTACCTGCTGTGCAACGCGGATGAAATGGAGCCCAACACCTGGAAAGACCGCATGCTGATGGAGCAACTGCCCCATCTGCTGATCGAAGGCATGCTGATCAGCGCCCGTGCGCTGAAAACCTACCGGGGCTACATCTTCCTGCGTGGCGAGTACACCACCGCCGCCAAGCACCTGAACCGTGCCGTGGAAGAAGCCAAGGCAGCAGGCCTTTTGGGCAAGAACATCCTGGGCAGCGGCTTCGACTTCGAGCTGTTCGTCCACACTGGCGCCGGGCGTTACATCTGCGGTGAGGAAACCGCACTGATCAACTCCCTCGAAGGCCGCCGCGCCAACCCGCGCTCCAAGCCGCCCTTCCCTGCCGCCGTTGGCGTATGGGGCAAGCCGACCTGCGTGAACAACGTCGAGACCCTGTGCAACGTGCCGGCGATCATCGCCGACGGCGTGGACTGGTACAAATCGTTGGCCCGTGAAGGCAGCGAAGACATGGGCACCAAGCTCATGGGCTTCTCCGGCAAGGTCAAGAATCCGGGCCTGTGGGAACTGCCATTTGGCGTCACCGGTCGCGAACTGTTCGAAGACTACGCTGGCGGCATGCGCGACGGTTACAAGCTCAAGGCCTGGCAGCCAGGCGGCGCCGGTACCGGCTTCCTGTTGCCGGAGCACCTGGACGCACAAATGTACGCCGGCGGCATCGCCAAGGTGGGCACCCGTATGGGTACCGGCCTGGCCATGGCGGTGGACGACAGCATCAACATGG
>NZ_JBOIBY010000059.1:0-9523 GCF_050739655.1 Pseudomonas sp.
ATCTTAAAAAAATCAAAAGATCGCAGCCTGCGGCAGCTCCTACAGGGATCCTTTCGGACGCAACCCACGATCACTGATACGCGGGCGATCCGTCTCCGGTTCGTTCAGCGGCTCGCAGACCTGCATCTGCTCCAGGCAGCGCTGCGCCAGTTGCTGATATTCGCGGGTGCCGGCCTGTTTCCACGCCACTTCCTGATCGCTGAGCGTGCGCTTGACGATGGCCGGTGCCCCCATGACCAGCGACTGCTCGGGGCACTCGAATCCGGCCTTGACGAACGCCGCTGCCGAAACGAACGAACGCTCGCCAATCCGTGCGTTATCCATCACCACCGCATTCATGCCCACCAGCGCATCGGCGCCGATACGGCAACCATGCAGCACCGCGCCGTGGCCGATGTGACCGTTGCGTTCGACCACCGTGTCGCTGTCCGGGAAACCGTGCATCACGCAGGTGTCCTGCAGGTTGGCGCCCTCCTCCAGCACGATGCGCCCGAAGTCGCCGCGCAGGCTCGCCAACGGCCCGACATAGCAATGCGGACCGATGATCACGTCACCGATCAGCACGGCTGTCGGGTGCACATAAGCAGTGGGGTCGATCACCGGGGTCAGGCCATCAAGGCTGTAGCAGGTCATGGCAGCTTCCTTCACAAAGCGATGCAAATATTGACTCATTTTGTATCACATCGCTTTTGCAAGCACAAAGACTAAAAAGCGTATCACTTGAAAAGGACCTTTCCGACGACCTGCTCTGCATGGCAAAAACCCACATAAAGCCCAATAAAATTGGGACTAAACCGGCTATCACCCTCCTTGAAAACGTGCCTTTATGAAAACCTCACCACCCATATAGGACACATTAAATCAATTTCTGTATTGCTTTTCCGTATCACGTTGCAGGTATACTCGGACAAAACCGGCCCCTGCGGCCGATCCAATAACAAGCCGGCATCAACGCCGAGCACGCTCCGTGAGGGCATCCGCCATGCCACAAACCCTTGCCGTCGAGATGATCGAGCCCGGCGTCCGCCTGATTACCCTGCAGCGCCCGCAAGCCTTGAATGCCCTGAACACCCAATTGCTGGGTGAATTGGCGGATGAGCTGAGCGTCGCCCAGGCCGATCCCGACACTCGCGCAGTGGTTCTCACCGGCAGCCGCAAGGCTTTTGCCGCTGGCGCCGACATCAAGGAAATGGCCGAGCGGGATCTGGTCGGCATTCTCGACGACCCGCGCCAGGCTTCGTGGCAAGCCATCACCCGTTTCAGCAAACCGCTGATCGCCGCCGTCAACGGCTTCGCCCTTGGCGGTGGCTGCGAACTGGCGATGCACGCCGACATCATCATTGCCGGTGAAGACGCCCGCTTCGGTCAGCCGGAAATCAACCTGGGGATCATGCCCGGCGCCGGTGGCACGCAACGTCTGTTGCGCGCCGTGGGTAAATCCATGGCCATGCAAATGGTGCTCACCGGCGACGCTATCGACGCCCGCCAGGCACAACGTGCCGGGCTGGTCAGCGAAGTGACCCAACCGGAATTCACCGTGGATCGCGCCCTGCAAATCGCCCGCAGCATTGCCGCCAAGGCACCGCTGGCGGTGCGTTTGGCCAAGGAAGCGCTGCTCAAGGCCATGGACACTGACTTGGCCAGCGGACTGCGTTTCGAGCGTCATGCCTTCACCGTGCTGGCCGGCACCCGCGACCGCGATGAAGGCATTGCGGCCTTCCAGGAAAAACGCTCGCCGACCTTCACCGGCCAGTAATCCGGCTACACCGAATTCGAACGACCGCCAAGAGAGCGCCCAAGACCATGAATTTCGAACACATCCTGTTTTCCATCGACGCTGGCGTCGCCCTGCTGAGCCTCAACCGCCCGGACCAGCTCAACAGCTTCAATACCCAGATGCATGGCGAAGTGAAGGAAGCGCTCAAGCAAGTCCGCCAGAACCCGGACGTGCGCGTGCTGCTGCTGACCGGCGAAGGTCGCGGCTTCTGCGCAGGCCAGGACCTGAGCGACCGCAATGTCGCGCCGGGCAGCGCCGTGCCGGATCTGGGCGAGTCCATCGAGAAGTTCTACAACCCGCTGATCCGCCAATTGCGTGATCTGCCAATGCCGGTGATCTGCGCGGTCAACGGCGTGGCTGCGGGAGCTGGCGCCAACATTCCGCTGGCTTGCGACCTGGTGCTCGCCGCTCGTTCTGCCAGCTTCATTCAGGCCTTCTGCAAAATCGGTCTGATCCCTGATTCCGGTGGCACCTGGACCCTGCCGCGCCTGGTTGGCATGGCTCGCGCCAAGGCCCTGGCTCTGCTCGGCAACCGTCTGAGCGCTGAACAAGCCGAGCAATGGGGCTTGATCTACCGCTGCGTGGAAGACGCCGAACTGCGCGACGAAGCGTTGAAACTGGCGCAACACCTGGCCACCCAACCGACCTACGGCCTGGCGCTGATCAAACGCAGCCTGAACGCCAGCATGAGCAACAGCTTCGACGAACAGCTTGAGCTGGAGCGCGACCTGCAACGCTTGGCCGGACGCAGCGAGGACTACCGCGAAGGCGTTGGCGCCTTCATGGAAAAACGCACCCCAAGCTTCAAGGGGCGCTGAGTCATGACCGCATTGAACAAAACTGAACGCGTTGCCGTAATCGGCGCCGGCGCCATGGGTGCCGGTATCGCTCAGGTCGCGGCTCAGGCCGGGCATTCGGTCTTGCTGCTGGACAATCGTCCCGGCGCTGCCGCCCAGGCCATCGAAGGCATTGATCGGCAACTGGGCAAGCGCGTCGAGAACGGCAAGCTGTCTGCCGAATCCCGCATCGCGACCATCGCCCGCCTACAAGCGGTGGAAGCCATCGAAGCCCTGGCCGGTTGCGACCTGATCATCGAAGCCATCGTCGAGAATCTGGAAGTCAAACGCGCGCTGTTCCGTCAGCTGGAAGACATCTGCGGCGAACACTGCATCCTCGCCAGCAACACCTCGTCGCTGTCGATTACCAGCATCGCCGCTCAGCTGAAACGCCCGCAGCGCTTGCTCGGCCTGCACTTCTTTAACCCGGCGCCGGTCATGGCGCTGGTGGAAATCGTCTCCGGCCTGGCCAGCGATCCGGCACTCGCCGAATGCCTGTATGACACCGCCAAGGCTTGGGGCAAAAAACCGGTTCACACCCGCTCCACCCCCGGCTTTATCGTCAACCGCGTGGCCCGACCGTTCTATGCCGAGAGCCTGCGCCTGCTGCAAGAAGGTGCTGCGGACTGCCCGACTCTGGATGCGCTGATGCGCGAAGCCGGTGGTTTTGCCATGGGCGCGTTCGAACTGACCGACCTGATCGGTCACGACGTCAACTACGCCGTGACGTGCTCGGTGTTCGACGCTTACTACCAGGACACCCGCTTCCAGCCTTCGCTGATTCAGAAGGAGCTGGTGGACGGTGGCCGCTTCGGTCGCAAAAGCGGTCAGGGTTTCTACTCTTACGCTCAAGGCGCCGAACGCCCGCAAGCGTGCGAAATCACCAGCAGCGCCAGCGTGGAAAGCTGTGTAATGGAAGGCGATCTCGGCGCTGCCCAAGGCCTGCTGTCGCGTCTGCGTGAGCAAGGCGTGAATGTCATCCAGCGCGATGGCCAGGGTGTGCTGCGGGTCGGTGACGCGGTGCTGGCCTTGAGCGACGGGCGCATGGCCTGTCAGCGCGCCAAGGAAGACGGGCTGCGCAACCTGATTCTGCTGGATCTGACCCTCGATTACGGCAACGCCAAACGCATCGCCATCAGCCACGCGGCGGGTATCGATCCGCTGGCGCTGGAACAAGGTGTTGCCCTGCTGCAACAGGCCGGCTTGAAGGTCAGCCTGCTCAGCGACAGCCCGGCGCTGGCGGTATTGCGCACCGTGGCCATGCTCGCTAACGAGGCCGCTGACGCTCTGCTGCAAGGCGTGGCCTCGGCCGCCGACATCGATCTGGCAATGCGCGCCGGCGTCAACTACCCGCAAGGCCCGCTGGCCTGGGCCGATGCCGTGGGCCTGGCGCACATCCTGAACACGCTGGACAACCTGCAAGCCAGCTACGGTGAAGAACGCTACCGGCCGTCGCTGTTGCTGCGCCGCCTCGTGGCCGAAGGGAGAAATTTCCATGACTAATCGTGAAGCGATGAACCTGGCCAGCGACTGCGCGCAAGCCCTGTTCCAGCGCGACAACGCCAGCCAGGCCATGGGCATGCGCCTGTTGTCCGCCGGCCCCGGCACTTCCCGTGTTGGCATGACCGTGCGTGAAGACATGGTGCAGGGCCACGGCACCTGCCATGGCGGCTACCTGTTCGCCCTCGCCGACTCGGCTTTCGCCTTTGCCTGCAACAGCTACAACGAAGCCACCGTGGCCATCGGTTGCAGCATCGACTACATCGCCCCTGCCCGCCTGGGCGACACCCTCAATGCCGATTGCATCGAGCAAAGCCGTTCCGGCCGCACCGGCAACTACGACGTACGCATTGAAAACCAGCAGGGCCAATTGATCGCCCTGTTCCATGGCAAATCCTACAAAGTGCGCGGCCCGGTGCTGACGCAGGAGAACCCGAATGAATGACGCCCTGATCATCGATGCGGTCCGCACCCCCATCGGCCGCTACGCTGGCGTACTGAGCGCCGTGCGCGCCGACGACCTCGGCGCGGTGCCACTGCGCGAGCTGCTGCGCCGCCACCCGCAGGTGGACTGGAACAGCGTCGACGACGTGATCTACGGCTGCGCCAACCAGGCCGGCGAAGACAACCGCAACGTCGCACGCATGTCGGCGCTGCTGGCCGGATTGCCGGTCAGCGTACCGGGCACCACCCTCAATCGCCTGTGCGGTTCCGGGCTGGATGCGGTCGGCACTGCCGCGCGGGCGATCCGCAGTGGCGAGGCTGGCTTGATGTTGGTGGGCGGCGTGGAATCCATGTCCCGCGCACCGCTGGTGATGGGCAAGGCTGAGCAGGCTTTTTCCCGTCAGGCGGAAATCTTCGATACCACCATCGGCTGGCGCTTCGTCAATCCGCTGATGAAAAAGGGCTTCGGCATTGATTCGATGCCGGAAACCGCAGAGAACGTCGCCGAGCAGTTCAACATCTCCCGGGCCGATCAGGACGCCTTCGCCCTGCGCAGCCAGCAACGCGCCGCAGCCGCCCAAGCCAACGGCCGTCTGGCCAAGGAAATCGTTGCGGTAGAAATCCCTCAGCGCAAAGGCCCGGCCAAAGTCGTCGAGCAGGATGAACACCCGCGCGGTGACACCACGCTGGAGCAGTTGGCCAAACTGGGCACGCCGTTCCGCGAAGGCGGCAGCGTCACCGCTGGCAACGCCTCGGGCGTCAACGACGGTGCCTGCGCCCTGCTGCTGGCCAGTCCCGAAGCCGCCAAACGCCACGGCCTGACCGCCCGTGGCCGCGTGGTGGCGATGGCCACCGCTGGCGTCGAGCCTCGCATCATGGGCATCGGCCCGGTGCCGGCAACCCGCAAGGTGCTGGAGCTGGCTAACCTGAGCCTGGCAGACATGGACATCATCGAACTCAACGAAGCGTTCGCCGCCCAGGGCCTGGCCGTGCTGCGTGAACTGGGCCTGAGCGACACCGATCCACGGGTCAACCCCAACGGCGGCGCCATTGCCCTGGGTCATCCGCTGGGCATGAGCGGTGCGCGTCTGGTGACCACCGCCCTGCACGAGCTGGAAGAACGTCAAGGCCGCTACGCTCTGTGCACCATGTGCATCGGCGTGGGCCAAGGGATCGCGCTGATTATCGAGCGCTTTTCCCAGTAAAGAATCGCGATTCCCGGGGAGCCGAGAGGTATCCTTGGGGCATGCACTCAAAAGCCCCTGTGCGCAGGGGCTGAAACACAAAAACAATTCGAGTGAAGTCATGAACATGTCCATAACCCAATCCGTGCTTGATCCTGTACTGGACCCGCTGGAAACCGCCAGCGTCGACGAGCTGCGCCAGCATCAGCTGGACCGTCTGCGCTGGAGCCTCAAGCACGCCTACGAGAACGTACCGCTGTACCGTCAGCGCTTCGATTCCCTGGGCGTGCACCCGGACGACATCAAGTCCCTGGATGACCTGGCCAAGTTCCCGTTCACCACCAAATCCGACCTGCGCGACAACTACCCGTACGGCATGTTCGCCGTGCCGATGCATGACATCGTGCGCCTGCACGCCTCCAGCGGCACCACCGGCAAGCCGACCGTGGTTGGCTACACCCAGAACGACATCGACACCTGGGCCAACGTGGTAGCCCGTTCGATTCGTGCAGCGGGCGGCCGTCGTGGCGACAAGGTGCACATTTCCTATGGCTACGGCCTGTTCACCGGCGGCCTGGGCGCGCACTACGGCGCCGAGCGCCTGGGCTGCACCGTGATCCCGATGTCGGGCGGCCAGACCGAGAAGCAAGTGCAACTGATCAAGGATTTCCAGCCGGACATCATCATGGTCACGCCGTCGTACATGCTCAACATCGCAGATGAAATCGAGCGTCAGGGCATCGACCCGCACAAACTGGCCCTGCGCCTGGGCATCTTCGGCGCCGAGCCATGGACCGCCGAACTGCGCAGCGCCATCGAAGCACGCATGGGCATCACCGCGCTGGACATCTACGGTCTCTCGGAAATCATGGGGCCAGGTGTCGCCATGGAATGCGCCGAAACCAAGGACGGCCCGACGATTTGGGAAGACCACTTCTACCCGGAAATCATCGACCCGGTCACCGGCGAAGTGCTGCCGGACGGTCAGATGGGCGAACTGGTGTTCACCTCCCTGAGCAAAGAAGCTTTGCCGATGATCCGCTACCGCACCCGCGACCTGACGCGCCTGCTGCCGGGCACCGCACGCCCGATGCGCCGCATCGACAAGATCACCGGACGCAGCGACGACATGCTGATCATCCGCGGCGTCAACGTGTTCCCGACCCAGATCGAGGAGCAGGTGCTGAAAATCAAGCAACTGGCCGAATGCTACGAGATCCACCTGCATCGCAACGGCAACCTGGATACCGTCGATGTGCACGTCGAGCTCAAGGTCGAGCACCAGCACCTGACCGACGACCAGCAGAAAGCCGTGTGCGGCGAGCTGAGCAAGCACATCAAAACCTACATCGGGATCAGTACGCGGATCGTGTTGCAGCCGTTCCACTCGATCAAACGTTCCGAGGGCAAGGCCTGCCACGTGGTGGACAAACGCCCTAAAGCATGACTGCTGCACCTTTTGAGCCCCGCTTATGCGGGGTTTTTTTTTGCCCTTTCACCACCCCTGCCAATCCCTTGTGGGAGCTAGCCTGCTAGCGATGGTCGTCAACGATAACGCGAGCTGCCTGACACCCCTCGGCGCCCTTGCCTCCATCGCTAGCAGGCTAGCTCCCACAGGGTTTTGTGCAGGCAGCAATGGATAAGCACACCCCTCAAAAACCAACCATTCATCCCAAAGCGATACAAAAATACATACGACACGATATTTTCTGTTTGATATTAATTTCTGTATCGCTTATAAAGTTCTCCATGCCTCAGAACAGATTCAAGGCGGGAGAACAAAAATGTACGCACAGCTCGTAGAAACCGGCGTCAAGCGCATCAAGGACCTTTCGGAGATGTCCGAAGAGGAACGCGCCTTCCAGGAAAAAATCGATTCAGAAATCAAAATCGAAGCCAAGAACTGGATGCCAGATGCCTACCGCCAGACCTTGATCCGGCAGATTTCCCAGCACGCCCACTCCGAAATCGTCGGCATGCTGCCGGAAGGCAACTGGGTCACCCGTGCACCTTCGCTCAAGCGCAAGCTGCAACTGATGGCCAAGATCCAGGACGAAGCCGGTCACGGCCTGTACCTGTACAGCGCCATGGAAACCCTGGGCGCCGATCGCGATACAGAAATCGACAAGCTGCACAGCGGTAAGGCCAAGTATTCGAGCATCTTCAACTACCCGACGCTGAACTGGGCCGACATGGGTGCGGTGGGCTGGCTGGTGGATGGCGCGGCGATCGTCAACCAGGTAGTGCTGCAGCGCACCTCCTACGGCCCGTATTCGCGGGCGATGATCCGCATCTGCAAGGAAGAGAGCTTCCACCAGCGTCAGGGCTACGAAATCCTCCTGACCATGATGCGCCACGGTAACCAGGCGCAAAAAGACATGGTCCAGGACGCGATCAACCGCCTGTGGTGGCCGTCGCTGATGATGTTTGGCCCGAGCGACGAACACTCGCCGAACAGTGCCCAGTCCATGGCCTGGAAAATCAAGCGCCAGAGCAACGACGAACTACGCCAGCGCTTCATCGACCAGACCATCCCGCAACTGGAGCTTTTGGGCTGCACCTGCCCCGATCCGGACCTGAAGTGGAACGCCGAACGCGGCCACTACGACTTCGGCGAAATCCAGTGGAACGAATTCTACGAAGTGCTCAAGGGCAACGGCCCATGCAACCAGGAACGCGTCGCCACTCGCCGCAAGGCGATTGAAGACGGTGCCTGGGTTCGTGAAGCCGCCGTCGCCCACGCCCGAAAAAAACAAAACAAGAACGCCGCCTGATCCGGCCACCTGATGTGGAGTAACTGAAATGTCCGAGTGGACCCTCTTCGAAGTCTTCGTGCGCAGCAAGCACGGCCTCAACCACAAGCACGTCGGCAGCGTGCATGCCGCCGACACCACCATGGCCATCGAGAACGCCCGCGAGCTGTACACCCGTCGCAGCGAAGGCGTGAGCCTGTGGGTGGTGCCTTCGGCATTGATCACCGCTTCGTCGCCGGACGAGAAAGACCCGCTGTTCGACCCGTCGGACGACAAGGTCTACCGCCACGCCAGCTTCTACGAGCTGCCGGCCGAAGTCGGGCACATGTGAGGTCAACCATGGACAACAAGACTGATCTGATCGAATACCTGCTGCGCCTCGGCGACAGCGCCCTGATCCAGGGCCAGCGCCTGTGCCAGTGGTGCGGCAAGGCACCGGCACTGGAAGAAGAACTGGCGCTGATGAACGTCGGCCTCGACCTGGTGGGCCAGGCGCGCAACTGGCTGGAATACGCCGCCGAACTGCTGGACGACGGCCGCGATGCCGATCACCTGGCGTTCCGCCGCGACGAACGCGCCTACCGCAACCTGCTGCTGGTGGAACAACCCAACGGCGATTACGCGGTGACCATCCTCAAGCAGTTCCTGTATGACGCCTGGCACCTGCCGGTGTTGCAGGGCCTGAGCCAGTCCAGCGATGAACGCATCGCCGGGATCGCCGCCAAGGCGGTGAAGGAAGTGACCTATCACCTGCGCCGCTCCGGCGAGTGGGTCGAGCGTCTGGGTGACGGCACCGAGGAAAGCCACCAGCGCATGCTCACGGCCATTCCCGAGGTCTGGCGTTTTACCGTTGAATTGATCGCCGCCGATGACAGCGAACAGCGCCTGTGCGAAGCCGGTATCACCCCGGACATCGCCAGCGTGAGGGCGCAGTGGCAAGCCAAGGTCAACGACATTTTCGCCAGCGCCACCCTGCCCGTGCCGGCAGCACCGAGCTATTTCTACCTGAATGCGCGCAAGGGCCTGCAC
>NZ_JBOIBY010000060.1:0-2472 GCF_050739655.1 Pseudomonas sp.
CAATAGAGCAGCTTGCCGTTGTCCTCGCCGTTGCGGGTGTCAGTCATTCGTTCGATCCAAATCCGATAGGCTTGCAACACAAGATGAAGGCTATTGCGGGCTTTTTCAAGCCCGCCGGTGATCGGACCCGCCGACCAACCTTATTTTGAGCTGCTTATTTTAAGCGGGGCGCTGGGTGATCACTTCATCGATCAAGCCGTACTCACGCGCAGCGTCTGCACTCATGAAATTATCGCGGTTGGTATCGCGCTCGATTTCTTCAAGGGTGCGCCCGCTATGCTTGGCCATCAGCGTGTTGAGACGCTCGCGGATAAACAGGATTTCCTTGGCATGGATTTCGATATCCGACGCCTGGCCCTGGAAGCCGCCCAGTGGCTGGTGAATCATCACACGCGAGTTCGGCAGGCAGTAACGCTTGCCGGGGGCACCGGCCGTCAGCAGAAACGCGCCCATGCTGCACGCCTGACCGATACAGGTGGTCGACACGTTGGGTTTGATGAACTGCATGGTGTCGTAGATCGACATACCCGCCGTCACCGAACCGCCCGGGGAGTTGATATAGAGATGGATGTCCTTGTCCGGGTTTTCCGCTTCAAGGAACAGCAGTTGCGCACAGATCAGGTTGGCCATGTAGTCCTCTACCGGGCCAACCAGAAAGATCACTCGCTCCTTGAGGAGGCGCGAGTAGATGTCGTAGGCGCGCTCGCCACGAGCGGACTGCTCGACAACCATCGGGACCAGACCGCCTGCGGCCTGGATATCAGAGTTCTGCTGAATATACGAATTACGGAACATGCTCTGCAGTCACTCCCAAATAGTTATGTCTTGAATACGCATAAGCCAGCACGAAGGCTGGCTTATGGTGTTTGCTTCTTACCGCAAAAGTGATCAGTCGGCT
Source organism: Pseudomonas sp. (assembly GCF_050739655.1). Classification (GTDB taxonomy): domain Bacteria; phylum Pseudomonadota; class Gammaproteobacteria; order Pseudomonadales; family Pseudomonadaceae; genus Aquipseudomonas. The sequence continues at coordinate 899 of NZ_JBOIBY010000060.1, forward strand.
TGTGGTGCTTCTACCGGCTTGACCGCTTCTTCGTAAGAGACCGACTTGTCGGTCACGCTAGCTTTCTGCAGAACAGTATCCACAACTTGCTCTTCCAGCACAACCGAACGAACTTCGTTCAGTTGCTGGTCGTTCTTGTAGTACCAGGACACAACTTGCTCAGGCTCCTGATAAGCCGAAGCCATTTCCTGAATCATCTCGCGAACGCGGGCTTCGTCAGGCTTCAGGTCGAATTGCTTGACCACTTCAGCCACGATCAGGCCCAGCACTACGCGACGTTTGGCTTGCTCTTCGAACAGCTCGGCCGGCAGTTGGTCAGGCTTGATGTTGCCGCCGAACTGCTGAACAGCCTGCACGCGCAGACGGTCAACTTCGTTGGACAGCAGAGCCTTTGGCACTTCAATCGGGTTGGTGGCCAGCAGACCGTCCATTACCTGATTCTTGACCTTGGATTTGATCGCCTGACGCAGTTCACGCTCCATGTTCTTGCGAACTTCGGCACGGAAACCTTCCAGACCGGTTTCCTTGATGCCGAATTGAGCGAAGAACTCTTCGGTCAGTTCTGGCAGCTTTGGCTCGGAAACACTGTTTACAGTCACGGTGAACTCGGCGGCTTTGCCAGCCAGGTCCAGGTTCTGATAGTCCTCTGGGAAGGCCAGGTTCAGAACGCGCTCTTCGCCAGCTTTAGCACCCACCAGACCGTCTTCGAAACCAGGGATCATGCGACCGGAACCCAGAACCAGCTGAGTACCCTTGGCGGAACCGCCAGCGAACACTTCACCGTCGACCTTGCCGACGAAATCGATGTTCAGTTGGTCTTCGTTCTGGGCAGCGCGATCGGCCACTTCGAAACGGGTGTTCTGCTTGCGCAGGATTTCCAGCATCTTGTCCAGATCGGCATCAGCCACATCAGCGCTCAGGCGCTCGACGGTGATACCTTCGAAACCGGCAACGGTGAACTCAGGGAACACTTCGAAAACAGCGACGTATTCCAGGTCCTTGCCAGCTTCCAGGGATTTAGGCTCGATCGAAGGCGAACCAGCCGGGTTCAGCTTCTGCTCAACCACAGCTTCGTAGAAGGAAGACTGGATCACGTCGCCTACAGCTTCCTGACGAGCATCGGCACCGAAACGGCGCTTGATTTCGCTCATTGGCACTTTGCCTGGACGGAAGCCAGCAATCTTGGCCTTTTGGGCGGTCTGCTGCAGACGCTTGTTGACCTGGCTCTCGATGCGCTCAGCCGGCACGGTGACGCTCATGCGGCGCTCAAGAGCAGTAGTATTTTCAACAGAAACTTGCATGGATATTCCTCGTTGCACAGACGTTAGCCGGCCGTTTCCGACCCCAGAATCAAGGGCATGCATTCTAGTGGGTCAAACTCAAGAAGTCACCCTACTGAAAACGGGTAAAAAAGCAGCAGGCAATTTATAGGTGCGAATGCACGAATGCACCTCGCCCCGATGGCAAATACAACCAATCACGCCAGGGCTCTGCGCCAACCTTTCCCTATATAGAGAAGGTCGCCAATCATCTCCCTGACAGCCGATCTCGCAAGCACGGCCGGCGGGCAGGAC
>NZ_JBOIBY010000061.1:0-6615 GCF_050739655.1 Pseudomonas sp.
GCATGCGCGTGGGGCGCCGGGGAGTGGTCGGTGGGTAGTTTCCTTGATAAACCTGTTTGGTGGTCGGGAGGGTGACTGCTAACTGACGGCGCTGGCAGGTTTCTGTGGGGCTGGGTTTTGTGTACATATCCGTTGCTGCGGTAACGGCTACTTATGGTTTCGCCCTTACGGCGAGTCCCTTTTGTCAAACGACACAAAAGGAACCAAAAGGTCTCGCCCTTTTCGTACGGCCCCTCGCTAAAGCTCGGGGTTCCTTCGCTCCGGCATTCATCTGGGGGCATCGCCCTCCGGTTGGCTTCGCTGGCACCTACATGCGATGAGTTCGACTGCGTCGAACGGCGCTGCGCGCCAATCCCCGGATGAACGCCTCCACTCAGCCTGCTGAGGGGGCGGGTGGGTCAAGATCAAATGCTCGCGAGGCGAGCTGACACTCGACCTGTTTGTGGCCACGTTTTCCATTGGAGCTGCCGCAGGCTGCGATCTTTTGATCTTGCCTTGGAAAATCAAAAGATCGCAGCCTCGTTGCACTCGACAGCTCCTACATCTATGGTTACCCCCTTTTCTGCAATACTGTTTTTGATGTTGTGTTTGGCTTGCTTTCATCTATCCGGCGTCTGAGTTGGGGGTGTGGCCCCCCGCGCCTCGATGAGAATCGATGCCCAACGACCCTAATTAGATTACCGGCCTTTCAGCCGTGTAGGAGCCCAGGGTTGTCGTCAGGCCGGTTTGCCGTTCACGTCATCTGTTATCCAGCATCGCAAAACCAGGTGGGTGGTGCTCGGGTGGCAGCAGGGTCAGGCGTTCATCGCGGTTGGCCCTGCATCGAATTCAGTGTGGTGTGCTGCTATTGCCCAGGCGATACGGGCCAGCTTGTTGGCCAGCGCGCAGACCACATGGTTGGAGTGATGATGGGCCAGGAGCTGCCTGACCCAGTCAGCCAGCCAGCCTTTCTGACCGTCCAGATGCATCAAGTAGACACGGGCACATTGGATCAGCAGGCGCCTTTGGTTTCGGTCACCGCGCTTGCTGATGCCCAGCAACACGGTTTTGTCGCCGGTGGAATGTTGTTTGGGGACCAGCCCGATTGAGGCCGAATAGCCTCGCCCACACTTGAACTGCCTTCCATCGCCCAACTCCGCAGCCAGGACGCTGGAGGTGATCGGGCCAACGCATGGCATGGTCATCAGACGAGAAGCCAGATCATCTTCAGCGGCCTGGCTTTCTACGGTCTTGTCCAGCGACTTCACCTGTTCGTTCAGATACTTGAAGTGCTCATGCAGGCACCTGAGGATGCTTTTAATGGAGTCAGAAAACGAGGCTTCCTCCAGCAGCACCTCAAGTCCGTTGATCGATTTAAACCCCGGAGCCAGACTTATTCCGACCTCCAATAGCGCTGCGTGAATCCGATTGGCGGTCGCTGTTCGGTCTTTGACAAACGCATCGCGTGTCGAGTTGAGCATGGCCAGTGCTTGTTGCTCTTGGGATTTTGGCGGCACAAAACGCATCGTGGGACGTGTGGCTGCCTCGCAGATCGCTTCGGCATCGGCAAAGTCGTTCTTGTTGCTTTTGACGTAAGGGCGTACCAGATGGGGAGCGATGAGCTTGGCTGAATGCCCCAGCGCGGCAACGTGTTGCGCCATGAAATGGGCTCCTCCACAGGCCTCCATCACCACCGTGCACGGGTTGAGGTTGGCCAAGTGCCGAGTGAGCCCTGCTCGATTAAACTTTCTGCGATAAAGCTCATGACCACGATCATCCTGAGCGTGCAGGTGAAAGGAGTGTTTTCCCAGGTCGATCGCGGCGATTGCAACATTGTTCATGGCAATGATCTCCGATAAGCCCCCTGTGAAAGCTTAGCGAGCGATCACAGGGGGCAGCGGGGGTAGCCATTTCATTAGGTTTGCGATCTTTTAATGCGGGTTCGAAACCGTCAGCATCTGACCTGGCTTGAGCGCCTGGCCAACGCGGGGATTCCAGCGCTTGAGATGCTGCATTTCGACGTTGAAGCGCTTGGCCACGATGTACAGCGAGTCGCCTTGCTGGACCTTGTATTTGGCCTGTGGCTTCTTGGCTTCGTCCTTGGTTTTACTGTTGGCCGCGACCACGGTGTTGATGCGTCCGGAGCTGCGTTTGCTGGTGTCTAGCAGGACCAGTGTCTGGCCGGGTTTGAGGTTCTTTCCGCTCAGTTTGTTCCAGCGCTGCAGATCCTTGACGTCGACGTTGTTGGCCTTGGCAATGGTGCCGAGGTTGTCGCCGCGCTTGACCCGGTAATTGCGTTTGACGCTGGCCACCTGGGTGTCGTCGGCAACTTCGAACACGGGCTGGAGCTTCTTCTTGCTGATCAGCTCTTCAGGACGCATGGTCTGCAGGCTGGTGGTCAGCAATTGCGCCTTGGACGTGGGCACCAGCAAATGCTGGGGACCGTCGATGGTAGTGCGCTGCTTGAAGGCCGGGTTGAGCTGGAACAACTCGTCTTCGTCGATGTTGGCCACCGCGGCAACCTTGGACAGGTCCATGCGCTGGTTGATTTCGACGACCTGGAAATACGGTTCATTGGCGATCGGGTTGAGGTTCACGCCGTAGGCTTCGGGCGCCATGACCACTTGCGAAAGGGCCAGCAATTTAGGCACGTAGGCCTGGGTCTCTGCCGGTAGCGGCAGGTTCCAGTAGTCGGTTGGCAGGCCAAGCTTTTCGTTACGCTCGATGGCGCGGCTGACCGTGCCTTCACCGGCGTTGTAAGCGGCGAGGGCCAACAGCCAGTCACCATTGAACATGTCGTGCAGACGGCTCAGGTAATCCATCGCAGCGGTGGTCGAAGCGGTGATGTCGCGACGGCCATCATAGAAGCGGGTCTGGCGCAGGTTGAAGTAACGTCCGGTAGAGGGGATGAACTGCCACAAGCCAACCGCATTGGCCCGGGAGTAGGCCATCGGGTTGTAGTTGCTTTCAATCACCGGCAACAGCGCCAGTTCCAGCGGCATGTTGCGTTCTTCAAGGCGTTCGACGATGTAATGAATGTAGAGACTGCCGCGATCCCCGGCGTTTTCAAGGAAGGAGGGATTACTGGCGACCCACAGGCGCTGCTGCTCGATACGCGGGTTGACGCCCAGGCCATCCTGCAACTGGAAACCCTGGCGCATGCGCTCCCAGACATCCTGCGGGATCTGCGGGCTCGGCTTTTCGCTCAGCCAGACAGGCTTCTGTTTGGCTCGCGCGGCAATATTCGGAGCGTGTGTCGCGTCGGTCTGTGGTGTATGACTGGAACAGCCCGCCAATGTCGCGGACACAGCCACCGCGATGGCTTGCGCCAGGCGGGACAAAGTGTCCGAATTAATGGCTTTTCGAATAGATGACGACATTGGCTGGAAGTAAGTTCCGGGGCAAAAATGTCGGGCGATTCTAGAAACCAGACCCTCTGCGGTCAACCATTCAGCGTTTTCGTACCATCGTGCAAGCTGTTTAAAAGGTGTCTTTCCATGCTCTTAAAACTGCAAAAACCATATCGGGCGCAGAGTTATCGTTGCCGGTCCGTTCGTCCGCTTTTTCTTTAACGGATGTTACGGAGGTACGCAAAAAGGGATTTGTGCGCTTTTCCAGGGCGATTGTGGAAGGCAGGGTGATGACTCCGGCTTCCCTTTGACGGGTGACGTTGGACAGGCGTTCAAGGGTGTCCGGATTGTGCGGTTCGACTGCAGCGGCGAAGCGCAGATTGCTCAGGGTGTACTCATGGGTGCAGTAGACCTGCGTTGCCTCGGGAAGGGCTGCCAGGCGCGACAGCGAGGTGTACATTTGCTTGGGCGTGCCCTCGAACAATCGACCGCAACCGGCAGCGAAAAGAGTGTCTCCACAGAACAGCCGGCCAGGCTGATAATAGGCAATGTGGCCCAGGGTATGGCCAGGCACGGCAATGACGTCAAAGTCCTGGCCGAGCGCAGTGATACGGTCGTTGTCCTTGAGCGCCACGTCCCGTCCCGGAATGTTTTCGCTGGCGGGGCCATAGACCTTCGCGCCGGTGGCTTTCTTGAGCTGCTCGACACCGCCGACATGGTCATGATGATGGTGAGTGATCAGAATATCGCTCAAGGCCCAGTCCGGATTGGCTGAGAGCCAGTCTTGCACGGGTTTTGCGTCTCCCGGATCGACCACCGCACATTGGCGGGTTGCGGGATTTTGTAACAACCAGATGTAGTTGTCGTTGAAGGCGGGCAGGGCAGTGATCTGTATCATCGTCGGATTCGCCAAGCGGAAAACAATGGCGCATCTTAGAACTTCCTGGCGCGTTGGAGAATGCAATGACCGATAAAGCGTTCGCTCAGGCTGATCCTGACTGGCTGGCGTTGATCAGCGCGGCCCGCGACTGGCTGTCCGGCCCCCTCGGGCAATTTTTGCTGGATGAAGAACGGCGCATGCTCGAAGACGAGCTCGGGCGTTTCTTCGGCGGCTACCTGGTGCATTACGGTCCGTCGGCCCAGACACCGCCGTCGGCGCCGCAAGTACAGCGCAATGTGCGCCTGGGCGCGCCGTTGCCGGGCGTCGAGATCGTCTGCGAAGAACAGGCCTGGCCGCTCAGTGAACATGCCGCCGACGTAGTGGTGCTCCAGCACGGGCTGGATTTCTGTCTTTCACCCCACGGTTTGCTACGCGAGGCTGCGAGTAGTGTGCGGCCCGGCGGGCATTTGGTGATTATCGGAATTAACCCCTGGAGTAGTTGGGGCCTGCGTCATGTATTTGCCCATGATGCATTGCGCAAAGCCCGCTGTATTTCTCCTTCACGGGTAGCCGACTGGCTGAACCTGCTGGGCTTCGCGCTGGAGAAACGCCGCTTCGGATGCTATCGTCCGCCCCTTGCTTCGCCTGCCTGGCAGACGCGTCTGGCAGGTTGGGAGCGCAAGGCCGGTGACTGGCAATTGTCGGGAGGCGGCTTCTATTTATTGGTGGCGCGCAAGATCGTCGTGGGTCTGCGACCCGTCCGCCAGGAGCGCCGCGAACCGATGGGCAAGCTGATTCCGTTGCCAATGGCCAAGGTCAATCGTCGCAATATCGAACCGTAATACCCCATATCAATTTCCGACCGGGTAATCCCGGTCTCGGGCGTTGTCGGTCAGCGATCGGCAAGCCACTGCATTTTCTGGATAGAACGGCATGAGCGATAGCGTAGAACTCTTTACCGATGGCGCCTGCAAAGGCAACCCTGGCCCCGGTGGCTGGGGCGCACTGTTGGTGTGCAAGGGCGTTGAAAAAGAACTCTGGGGTGGCGAAGCCAACACCACCAACAATCGCATGGAGCTGATGGGCGCGATCCGCGGCCTGGAGGAACTCAAGCGTCCTTGCGACGTACTGCTGGTGACTGACTCCCAGTACGTGATGAAAGGCATCAACGAGTGGATGGCCAACTGGAAAAAACGTGGCTGGAAAACCGCCGCGAAAGAGCCAGTGAAAAACGAGGACCTGTGGAAGATGCTCGACGAGCAGGTCAATCGCCACAACGTCACCTGGAAATGGGTACGCGGGCACATTGGCCATCATGGCAACGAACGGGCTGACCAGTTGGCCAACCGGGGCGTGGATGAAGTGCGCGGCCTATAACGGCTCAATACATCCCTCTGTAGGCGCTGCCGCAGGCTGCGATCTTTTGATCTTGCTTTCTTAAAATCAAAAGATCGCAGCCTGCGGCAGCTCCTACATTTGGCACCATGTTAAGATCCCCGCCTTTTGCACGATTGACCGATTGAGAGCTGAGCACTGATGGCCACCAGATCCGTTGTACTCGATACCGAAACCACCGGCATGCCGGTGACAGACGGCCACCGGATTATCGAAATCGGTTGCGTCGAGTTGATTGGTCGGCGCCTGACCGGTCGGCATTTTCACGTTTACCTGCAACCGGATCGTGAAAGTGACGAAGGCGCCATCGGCGTCCACGGCATCACCAACGAGTTTTTGGTGGGCAAGCCGCGTTTCGCTGAAGTGGCCGAAGAATTCTTCGAGTTCATCAAGGGCGCGCAGCTGATCATCCATAACGCGGCGTTCGACGTTGGTTTCATCAACAACGAATTTGCCCTGATGGGCCAGCACGATCGCGCGGACATCACGCAGCACTGTTCGATTCTCGACACCCTGTTAATGGCCCGGGAGCGTCACCCGGGGCAGCGCAACAGCCTGGATGCGTTGTGCAAGCGCTATGACGTCGACAACTCCGGCCGTGAACTCCACGGCGCCTTGCTCGACTCCGAGATCCTCGCCGACGTTTACCTGACCATGACCGGCGGCCAGACCAGCCTGTCGCTGGCCGGCAATGCTTCTGACGGTGAGGGCGGGGGCAGCTCCGGCACTGAAATCCGTCGCTTGCCCGCCGACCGCAAGCCGGCTCGCATCATTCGCGCCAGTGAAGACGACTTGGCTCAACATGCGGCGCGTCTGGAAGTCATCAGCAAATCGGCGGGGGCGCCGGCGCTTTGGTTGCAATTGGCCGAGGCTGAAGCTCAGGCATAGGTTTCTTTAAAAAGAGATCGCAGCCTCGTTGCACTCGACAGCTCCTACAAGGGATTGGGTAAAGCCTGTAGGAGCGAGCTTGCTCGCGAAAATCCTGTAGGCGCCGCGAGCATTCAGGATGCT
>NZ_JBOIBY010000062.1:0-17494 GCF_050739655.1 Pseudomonas sp.
TGTGCTTGCCCGAGTCCAGGTCTGCCTGGATGATCGGCCGCAGGAAGTTGACCGGCACGGCAGGGCCGGTCTTGGCATTCGAGGTAGGGTCGACAGTGGGCTTGCTCATAGGATCCTTGAACGTACAAGTGCGTGGCCGTTAATGAAGGCCGGACAAAACAAAGCCGCTATCATAGCCGATGCTGTCAAGCGCCTGACAGAGCGCACCTGCAAACGGTCGTATTTAATAGGCCTTAAATGAAAAACAGCCTCGAAATTCGCGCCTGTCACGCTAAACTGCGCACCTTGGCCGAAACAGGCTGAACCGGTGAAGGGCCAGAATGTCCCAACACCCACGAATTCCCTAGAAAGAGTACCGATCATGACCCAAGTCAAACTGACTACCAACTTTGGCGACATCGTTCTGGAACTGAACGCCGACAAAGCCCCGATCACCGTGGCCAACTTCGTCGAATACGTTAAAGCCGGTCACTACGAAAACACCGTTTTCCACCGCGTCATCGGTAACTTCATGATCCAGGGCGGCGGTTTCGAGCCAGGCATGAAAGAAAAGAAAGACAAGCGCCCAAGCATCCAGAACGAAGCTGACAACGGTCTTTCCAACGAGAAGTACACTGTCGCCATGGCCCGCACCATGGAGCCGCATTCGGCTTCCGCCCAGTTCTTCATCAACGTGGCTGACAACAGCTTCCTGAACCACAGCGGCAAGAACGTTCAAGGCTGGGGCTACGCGGTATTCGGTAAAGTGACCGCTGGCACCGACGTTGTCGACAAGATCAAAGGCGTGGCCACCACTTCCAAGGCCGGCCACCAGGACGTACCGGCAGACGACGTGATCATCGAGAAAGCCGAGATCATTGAGTGATATTGCTGATTTCAGACTTGCATCTGGAAGAGGAGCGCCCGGACATTACCCGGGCGTTTCTGGATTTGCTCGCCGGACGCGCCCGCTCGGCGAGTGCGTTGTACATTCTGGGCGACTTTTTCGAGGCGTGGATTGGCGATGACGCCATGACCCCTTTCCAGCGTTCCATCTGCCAGGCCCTGCGCGATCTCAGCGACAGCGGCACGGCCATATTCCTGATGCACGGCAATCGCGACTTCATGCTCGGCCAGGCCTTCTGCAAACAGGCCGGTTGTACCTTGCTGAAAGATCCAAGTGTCGTGCCGTTCAATGGCGAGCCGGTGCTGTTGATGCACGGCGACAGCCTCTGCACCCGCGACGAAGCCTATATGAAGCTGCGTCGCTACCTGCGCAACCCCATCACCCTGTTCATCCTGCGACACCTGCCGCTGCGAACCCGGTACAAGCTGGCGCGCAAGCTGCGCAGTGAAAGCCGTGCGCAGACGCGGATGAAGGCTAATGACATTGTCGATGTCACGCCGGAAGAAATTCCGCGAATCATGCAGCAATACGGGGTGAAAACCCTGATTCACGGGCATACCCATCGCCCGGCGATTCACAAGTTGCAGATCGGTGATCAAGCCGCACGGCGCATTGTGTTGGGAGATTGGGACAAGCAGGGCTGGGCGTTGCAGGTCGACGAGAGCGGCTTTGCCCTCGCCCCCTTCGACTTCGCCCCGCCAGCGCAATTAGCCGCGCCTACAAACTAACAGCCATACACAAAACCCTGTGATTGATCGTTCCCACGCTCTGCGTGGGAATGCAGCCCGGGACGCTCCGCGTCCCAAAATCAAAAGCCGAACGCGGAGCGTCCGTTGAGGCATTCCCACGCAGAGCGTGGGAACGATCAGCACATCTATGTTGGATGTTACGCCGCCATCGCGGGCAAGCCCGCTCCCACAGGTTATGTGTTGCCTTAGTGTCCTGAGGCAGCAGGCCCGGCCTTGGCCGTAAACGGCGGTTTGGCCAGCCACACGATCAGAATCAACCCCATGAACATCCAGCCCAACAGGGTGAAATAGTCCACCGTGGACATGATGTACGCCTGGCTGACGACCATCTGTTCCAGCTGTGTATAAGCCTTGGCGCCTGCCCCGCCCAGGTGCGTGAGTGTCTCGCGGGTCGCCGGATCGTACTGGGTGATGCTTTCGGTCAGATACGCATGATGCTGGTCCGCGCGACGGATCCAGATCCAGGTGGTCAGCGACGCCGCGAAGCTACCGCCCAATGTCCGCAGGAAAGTCGCCAGCCCCGAACCGTCGGCGATCTGGTGGGGTGGCAAGTCCGACAGCAGGATGGTCAGGGTCGGCATGAAGAACAGCGCCACGCCAATACCCATGAACAGCTGCACCATGGCGATGTGCTGGAAGTCCACCTCATTGGTGAACCCGGCGCGCATGAAACAGCTCAGGCCGATGGCCAGGAACGCGCCGCCCGCCAGCACCCGCATGTCGAAACGCGGCGCGTATTTACCGACGAAAGGTGACAGCAACACCGGCAGGATGCCCAACGGCGCCACGGCGAAGCCGGCCCAGGTCGCGGTGTACCCCAATCGCGTCTGCAGCCATTGCGGCAGGATCAGGTTGATGCCAAAGAAACCGGCGTAACCGAGGATCAACACGATGGTGCCGTAACGGAAGTTACGGTGGGCGAACAGCCGCAGGTTGACCACCGGGTGTTCGTCGGTCATTTCCCAGATCACGAAAAACGCCAGCGCCACCATGGAAATCACCGATCCGATAATGATGAAGCTCGATTCGAACCAGTCGGCGTCGTTGCCTTTGTCGAGGACGATCTGCAACGCGCCGACGCCGATGATCAAGGCGATCAGGCCGACGTAGTCCATCGGTTGGCGACTGGTGACCACCGGGCGTTTCTTCATCTGCTGGGTCACCACCCAGGCGGCGAACAAACCGATCGGTACGTTGATGAAGAAAATCCACGGCCAGCTGTAACTGTCGGTAATCCAGCCACCGAGGATCGGCCCGGCAATCGGTGCCACCACCGTGACCATCGCCAGTAACGCGAGCGCCATCCCCCGTTTCGCCGGGGGGTAGACCGCAATCAACAGGGTTTGGGTCATCGGGTACAAAGGCCCGGCCACCACCCCTTGTAGCACCCGAAAGCCCACAAGCTCCGGCATCGAGGTCGCAATCCCGCACAGGAACGATGCGAGCACGAACAGCAGTGTCGCCCAGATAAACAGCTTCACTTCACCGAAACGCCGGCTGAGCCAACCGGTCAAAGGCAAGGCGATGGCGTTGCTCACCGCAAACGAGGTGATCACCCAGGTGCCCTGCTCCGCGCTCACACCGAGGTTGCCGGAAATCGTCGGCAACGCCACGTTGGCGATGGTGGTGTCGAGCACTTGCATGAAGGTCGCCAGCGACAGGCCGATGGTGCTGAGCACCAGGCTGGGTGGCGTGAAAGATGCGTTATTGCTCATCGCGAATCCTTTGAAACCTGGCGTCCGTTACACACGCAGCTAACCCAGTGAGAGCCTGCTAGCGATGGCATCGGTTCAGTCGACATTTATGTTGTATGTCAGTCCGCTATCGCTAGCAGGCTAGCTCCCACAAGGGACCGTGGGTACCCACAAATCTTGTGTCCACCACCGACCACTGTGGGAGCTAGCCTGCTAGCGATGAGGCCATCACTTTCAGCATTGATGGTGGCTGACACTCCGCTATCGCTGGCAGGCCAGCTCCCACGGGGTCGCGGGTGATCAGCGATGGGCAGTCTTGCTGACCGCCGCGCTGTTGTCGTGGATCAGCTGCGTGATCATGGCATCCGCCTCGGCCAACTGGCGGTCATAGATCGTGGTGCTGAACGTGGCCTTTTGCGGAGGCTGCTGTGCCAGCACCGGGCCGCTCTGATCATGCAGATCGACATCGACCATGGTCGACAGACCGACCCGCAACGGGTGTTTGGCCAGCTCTTGGGCATTCACGTGAATGCGCACTGGCACCCGCTGCACGATCTTGATCCAGTTACCGGTGGCGTTCTGCGCGGGCAGCAAGGCAAACGCACTACCAGTACCGGCGCCAAGGCTGTCGATGGTGCCGCTGTATTTCACGCTGCTGCCGTAGAGGTCAGTTTCGATCTCTACCGGTTGGCCGATGCGCATGTCGCGCAGCTGGGTTTCCTTGAAGTTGGCGTCGATCCACAGTTGATCCAGTGGGATCACCGCCATCAGCGCTTCGCCCGGCTGCACACGCTGACCGAGTTGCACGGTGCGCTTGGCCACGTAACCAGTGACCGGCGCGATCAGGGTGCTGCGGGCATTGTTCAGGTAGGCCTGACGCAACTGCGCGGCGGCTGCCATGACGTCCGGGTGGGAGGAAACCACGGTGTCATCGACCAGTGCGCTGGTGGTCTTAAGCCTCTGTTGTGCATTGGCCAGGGCATTTTGCGCGGAGGTCAGGTCGTCGCGGGCGTGGGACAACTCTTCCTGGGAAATGGCCCCGCCAACGGCGAGGTTCTTGCGGCGGCTGTAGTTGTCCTGGGCTTTCTGCACTTCGGCCTGCTGGGCGTTGACCTGGGCTTTCATGCCGTCGACGTCGCTGTACAAACCGCGCACCTGACGCACCGTGCGAGCCAGATTGGCCTGGGCGCTTTGCAAGCCGACTTCGGCGTCGTTAGGGTCGAAATTCACCAGCACCTGACCTTCCTGGACCAGATCGCCATCGTCGGCACCGATGCTCACCACCGTGCCAGTGACCAGCGGGGTGATTTCCACCACGTTGCCGTTCACATAGGCGTCATCGGTGCTTTCGCTCCAGCGCCCGTAAAGTTCGTGATAAGTCCAGACGCCCGCGCCGCTGAGTGCGACCACCACGGCAAGCGCCAGCAACATGAGCTTGCGCTTGCCCTGCTTGGGATTGGCTGGGGTAACTTCCGGGGTTTGAGTTGAATCGACAGTGGCCATGACCAGTACCTTGAATTATTGAGTCAGCGTGGCTGGGTGGGTGTCAGCCGAGGCAATGGCCTCAGACTGGTAACCGCCGCCCAGCGCCTGCATCAGTTGGATCGACAGGTCGATCTGCTCGGCATTCAGGTTGGCCAACTGACGCTGGGCCTGAAGCAATTGCTGCTCGATGCTGAGCACGTCCAGGTAGTTACCGATACCGGAACCGTAGCGCTGGACCACCGTGTTGTAGGAATCCTGGGCAATGTCGGTGGCGTGCTGCTGGGCAGCGATTTGCCGGCCGATATCACGCAACTGGTTGATGCTGTCACTGACATCCCCCAGGGCTTTCACCAGGCTTTTGTTGTATTGCGCCACCGCGAGGTCATAGTCGGCGTCGCGAGAGTCGAGGTCGGCGCGCAGGCGGCCACCATCGAAAATCGGCACGGAAATCGTCGGTGCGATGTTGAAGAAGCGACTCGCCGAACCAAACATCGCATCGCCCAATAACGATTCGGCACCAGCAGCAGCGCTGAGGTTCAAGTTTGGATAGAACTGGGTCTTGCCGGCGTCGATGTTCTTGCTCGCCGCCTCGACCCGCCAGCGCGCGGCCACCAGGTCCGGACGACGCCCGAGCAGTTCAGCCGGCAATACCGACGGCAATGCGACGGCGCTCGGCTTGAGAATGTTCGGCCGGGCAATTTCATTGCCGCGATCCGGGCCTTTGCCGAGCAGCACCGCCAAGGCGATCTTGGCGCTTTGCAGGCGCTTTTCAGCGTCGATCAGATTGGCTTCGGAGGTGGCTGCCAGGCTTTCGGTTTGCTGGAACTGATACTGGCTGTCGATGCCGGAGCTCAGGCGGCGCTGGCCCAGGTCGAGCATTTGTTTGGTGCGCTTGAGGTCTTCGGCCGCCAGGTCATGGACGATGTGCGCCTGCCCCAGATCGCTGTAGGCGCGGGCCACATCGGCGGACAAGGTCAACTGCGCGGCCTGCTGATCGACTTCCGCGGCACGGGCCTGGCCCAGTGCAGCTTCCCAGGCATCACGCTGACCGCCCCAGAGGTCGAAGTTGTAATTGAAACTGGCACCGATGTTACGCACGGTGGCGTAGTTATCGCCCTGCCCCAGCGGGTCCTGGTCACGGGCCAGACGCGAACGGCTGACGCCGGCGCTGGCATCCAGCGTCGGCATGCGTGCGGCATCGGCAGCGTAGGCGGCGGCGCTGGCCTGATGGGCGCGGGCGTCGGCGATCTGCATGTCGGGGCTGTCGTGCAAAGCTTCGCGGATCAGGCCGTCGAGCTGCGGATCGCCGAGGCTTTTCCACCAGTCGCTTTTCGGCCAGGCCGCCGGCGATAGCTTCACACCGCTGAGCGATTGCCCGGCCTTGAGGTTTTTCGCAGCGAGGCTCACGCCTTCGGTGGTCAGGCCGCTGTAACTGGCGCAACCGGCCACGCTCATGGCCAACAGCACCAGGCTCAAACCGGTGCGCAGGATTTTACTGTTCATCGTTACCACCTACCCGCAACAGGGTGATCGAGTCACCGGCTGCCACCAGGATTTTCTTCAGGATCTGTTCCAGGGTTTTCAGTTCATCCGGCGTAATGGCGCCGGCCAGTTCGTTCATCGCCTCTGCGCCGATATGCGGCAGGCGGTCGGCCAAGGCCTGACCCTCTTCGGTCAGCACGAGCCGAACCTGCCGGCGATCCGCCTCGGAGCGTTGGCGAGCGAGGAAACCTTTCTGCTCCAGACGATCGAGCATGCGCGTCATCGAACCGCTGTCCAGGGACAGGTGCCGGCACAGCTCGCCCGGTGAGTCGACGCCGAACTGGGCCACGATGATCAGCACTTTGAACTGTGCGGCAGTGATGCCGTGGGGTTCCATGTGGGTGTCGATGATCCGGTCTTTCAACAACGCCGCGCGGCCAAGCAACAGGCCGAGATGGCAATTCTTGAATTCGTCTGGGGTGAAATGCTTCATTTGCTCACCTAATAACTGCCTAGGCAGTGAATGTATGTCGAGATATTACTGCCTAGGCAGTCAATGTCAACGCAATAGTTAGGTTGCTTGCTAAATAGTTGACCAGCGGGGTGGGTTAAATGCAAAAAGATCGCAGCCTTCGGCAGCTCCTACAGGGTTTTGTGTACACCTGTAGGAGCTGCCGAAAGCTGCGATCTTTTGATGTTGAAAGGGCTAAAAATCCCGCTTGTAGAAGATGTCCAGCGAACTGGCCACGCCGCCGGCGGCTTCGAGGTAGACCTTTTTGCTCAGTTTGTAGCGCAAGGCAATGGTGTTGGCCGGTTCGAACACACCGACGCCATAGCGCAGGCTGAGCTTCTCCGAGAGGTTGCCGCTGGCTACCACGCTGGTGGCGGTGCCGCTGCCCTGGGTGTCGAGCTGGAAATCCTCGATACCCAGGTTTTTCGCCAGGCTACCCGTCACCCCGGAGCTACCCATCAGGCCTAAACCGAGTGCCGCCTGGGCGAGCATGTTGTTGTCCTCGCCGTTGCTGCTCAGAGGGCGCCCGAGCACCAGGTAAGACAATGCCTGCTCCTGGCTCATGGCTGGCTCGGAGAAAATTTGCGTGGCTGGCTGCTCCGCACTGCCACTCAAGCGGATGCCGGCGATCACGTCGTCGGTCTGGCGGATGGCTTCGATGTCCAGATAGGGCTGGTCGATAGGACCTGCGAACAGCAATCGTGCCCGACGCACTGACAGGCGCTGGCCATAGGCGCGATACCGCCCGTCGTTGAGCCACAGCTCGCCCCGGGTGTCCATGTTGTCGCCAATGTGCACATGGCCCTGCACATTCGCGGTCAGGCCAAAACCGGCAAAGCTGAGTTTGTCTTCGCCGACCACCACATCGATGTCCATCTTCATGGCCAGCGGTGGTTTGCCTTCTTCGGTTTGTTGGCCGACGATCACCGTGTCATCGGACACCTTGACCGTCGAGGGTGGTAACTCGCGGATGGTGATGTCGCCTTTGGGCACATGCACTTTGCCCACGATGGCCAGTTCATCGCCCTTCATCGAAATTTTCAGGTCCGGGGCCACTTCGACCTTGGCGTAGGGTTCGACACTGACCGGCAGTTGCGAGCCCTTGAGCGCCAGATCCACCACCAATGCCTGGCCCCAGGCGATGTCGCCGTTCAAGCTGCCCTGCCCGGTCTTGCCGCTCTTCCAGCCGCCATCGAGTTGCACGGTCTCCCCGGAAATGAGCGCTTGAAGATGCAAGTTTTGCAGTTCCATCGGCAACTCAGGACCCGACACTTCACCGTCACTGATCTGCAGACTGCCGTTGACCAACGGCGCCAGCAGGCCACCGGAAATCGTGCCGCTGCCATTCAGGCGACCGGTGATTTTCTCGACCATCGGCACGAACGGCCGGGCCACCGACAGATCCAGACCACTCAAGCGGAACGACCCGGTCAACGGCTTGTTCTTCGCTAACGGGTTGATCTGCGCCTGTACCATCAGTTCGCCGAGCTTGCCGCCGACGAAGTTGAGGTTGGTGTCGATGAGCTTGGGCGTGAGTTTGCTGTTGAGCTTGAGGGCCTGGTACGGGAAATCCAGCCACTGGTCCTTATCACGAACGCGCAACGTGCCGCCGCTGGCATCGATGCTGATCACGCCATTCGGGCCGCTGGCCGGCAGATCCAGTTGTACGTCAGCATTAAGCCGGCCCTGCCAGGCAAAATCCTTCGGCAACCACTGAGCGAGGCTTTCGATCGGGAATTGCTTGAGGTGGTAGCGCAGCTTCGGTTCCGGCATCAAGCGTTGGTCTTCGCCACACAAACTTGCCGGACCGGACGCCCAGCAATGGGCGCCGAAGTTGATTTTGCCGTCCGCCAGGCGTTCCAGTTTTGCCGGGCCTTGCAGCTTCCAGTCCTGGCCGCCGGCCTGGATATCGCCACTGGCCAGGCGTCCGCGCCAGTTGCCTTTGTCCAGCGCACCGTCCAGGCCAAGAGCCACTTTCAGCCTCGGCCCTTGCAGGTCCAGGTTGAGTTTCTGGTTCTTGATGTCGCCTTGGCCGCTGGCGGTCAGTGTTCCCAATGACGTATCGCCCGCCTGGATGCCACTGCCCTTGAGGTCGATTTTCGCCCGTTGCGCGCTGTCGAGGGTCGCATCGAGGTTCAGGCTTTGCAGGCGATTGTCCTGGAAGGCCAATTGCGTACCTTGCAGGCCAAGCTTGCCTTGTGGCGCCTTGAGCGTACCGGCGACATCGAGCCGGCCGTTGATCTGGCCACGCAACTGCGGCCAGAGCTGGGCCAGGCGCAGCAACTTGATGTCGATCTGCCCGGCGAGTTTCTGTTGCAGGCTGCCCTTGCCATTGATGCTGTTATCGCCAAGGCGGATTTGCAGGGCATTGAGATTCCATTGTTCACCGGCGCCGTCGGCCTTGGCTTGCAGGATTGCTGGCTGGCCACGCAGTTTGCCCTTCAGATCCAGGTCGGCGTTCAGGCTCAGTTGTTCATTCTTGAATTCGCCTTTGCTGCGCAACGGTCCGGCGAGGATGCCCGGCAGTTCCGCCACCCAATAGGCCGGGTTGATCGCCGACAGGTCCAACGCGGTGTCCCAGGCAATGCCATCGGCGAATTGCAGGTTCAGGTGCCCTTCGGCCTTGCCCTGCCCTGCGGTGAGCTGAATCTGTTGCAGATAGATCTTCGTCAGGTCGCCGGCGAACGGGCTGGTCAGGGTGAACGCGCCAGCCGGGCCGTCCGCCGCGGCGTCGAAGTGACCGAGGTACTTGCCGTCGGTGTAGGACACTTCGCCCTTGAAGGCACGCAAGGTGACTTGCGGTTCATCGATCACCGGATAGAGGCGGTGCCAGGGGAAATCCAGCCAATCGACTTTCGCCTCGGCACTGAAACCCTTGCTCCAGTCCAGTTGCCCGGTGAGCTTGAGGCTTTGTTTGTCGCTGGCGGTCAGGTCCAGCGCGGAGATCTGCGCGCCATTGGCGTCGACCTTGCCTTGCAGCGCCAACGCGACCGGACCTTGCTCGGCGGGCAATGTCGCGTTGCCCAGCAACTGGTAACCGCTTTTCAGGTCGCCTTCACCGGTGAGCAACAGTTGATTGAATTGCAGGGTATCCGGCAGCTCGGCATCGGGCTTGAAGCCATCTGCGGTGATGCGCACCTTGGCTGGCAGGTTTTCCACCAGCGGTTGCAGCTCGCCGGTCAATTGCCCGTTGAGGTAGCCACTGCTGTCGGCTGTCAGGTTCAGGGTTTTCAGCAAGTCGCCATCGACCTTCAAGGCCAGCGTCCACGGGTCTGCTCCTGGCGCCGGCAAGGTCAGATTGCCTTGCGCCTTGAGCGGCCAGTTGCCGGTCGGTTGCAACAGGCCGGAGAGATTCAGACTCAACTCATCGCGCTGCAACTTCACCGAGTCGATCTGCAAGCCGCTGGCCGTCCAGTGCGCCGCCAGTTGCAGACCCTTGAGCTGTTCGCTGCCGTTGAACATCAGGCTGCCGACCTGGATGTCGCCCAGTTCCAGGGCGACGGGTAGCTTCAAGTCCGGAAGGCTGATCGGCCCGCTGTCGGGCTCGTCGTTGCTTGGGGGAAATTGCAGGCTGACCTGATCGGCCTTCAGTTGTTCGATGCACAAGGTCATGCGCGTCAGGCACTGCGGCGACCAGGCGAAAATCACTTTATTGAGTTCGACCCGGCCGCTGCCCTGCTGCCACAACAGATGGTCAGCGCTCCACTGTCCGCCAAGGCGGCCCTGAAAATTGTCGAGGGTCAGGCCCGGCACAAACCCCAGCGCCCAACGACTGCCCGTCGCCGTTCCCAACACACTGGTTAGCGTCACGGCGATCAGCAACAGCAGGGCAAAAATCGCCAGCAGCGTTACTTTCAACCCGCGCTTTACAAAAACAGGTTTCACAGCTCAGGCCCCATGGAAAAGTGCAATCGAATACCGCCATCGTCGTCCAGCGCGTGGGCCAGGTCGAGGCGGATCGGCCCCACCGGCGAAACCCAGCGTACGCCGATACCGACCCCGGTCTTCAGGTTCGGCAGTTCGAGTGTATTGAAGGAATTGCCCTGGTCGACGAAGGTTGCGACGCGCCACTTTTCGGCAACGGAGTACTGGTATTCGGCACTGGCCGTCAGCATGTACCGGCCGCCGATGCGGTCGCCTTCATTGTTTTCCGGGGACAGGCTCTGATAGTCGTAGCCGCGCACGCTCTGGTCACCACCGGCGAAGAAGCGCAGGGACGGCGGTACCGATTTAAAGCCATTAGTGGCACTGCCGCCGACCTGCACCCGACCGAGCAAACGGTGCCTGTCGAACACCGTGGTCAGGCCTTTGACCAGCGCCGAGCCGTACACCAGATTGTTGTCCGAGCCCAAACCTTCCTTGGCCACCTTGGTTTCGAACGCCAGGCGGTAGCCGTTGTGCGGGTCGATGCGGTTGTCACTTTTCAGGTAGGTGTAGCTCACGCCGGGCAACAGCAAGGTACTGAGCCCCTCGTCATCGCCGAGCCGGTACTCCTCACGTTGCCACTTGAGCGAAACCACCCGCTGCCAGCCACTGGGCAACTTGCTGTGCCACTCGGGACCCAGGGTCAGCAACTTGCTGAGGCTGTCCTTGTCAGCAATTTCTTCGTTCTGATAGCCGCCGGCGAAGCGCAGTTTGTCGGTCAGCGGCGGGGCCAGCGGAATGTCATAGAACACGCCGACGTTTTGCCGTGGCGCCGAAACTTCGGTTTCCCAGCCATAGCTGTGACCCTGCGGGTTGACCCAGTGCCGTGTCCAGTTGGCCTTGATCCGAGGGCCGACGTCGGTGGAATAACCCAAACCCAGGCCCATGGTTCGCGGCTTGCGGGTTTCCAGTTTGACGTCCACCGGGATCACATCGTCCTTGGACGCTGTCGGCGCCGCGTCGACCCTTACGCCTTCGAAGTAACCGCTCGATTGCAGCGCCTGATTGAGCTCGGCAATCAGCTCGGAGTCGTACGGCGTACCGGCCTTGAATGGCACCATGCGTTGCAGGAGGTCTTCATCGAATGGTGTGTCGCCTTCAAAATTGACCTTGCCCATTGAGTAGCGAGGGCCGCTGTTGTAGATCAACTCGATATCGGCCACGCCGGCCCGCGGGTCCACCGAGAGTTTCGAACGGGTGAAGTGGCCGCTGAAGAAGCCAAAACGCGAGGCCTGATTCTGGATCAGGCGCTTGGCGTCATCGTACTGCCCATGATTGAGCACCGCTCCGGTTTGCAGCGCATGGTTTTTGGGGACGCGAAAGGATTTGAGGGAGGCCGCCGGGCCGTCGATGCGGATGGTGACGCTGCGCAAATGCACGGGTTCGCCGGGGTCGATGTTGAGTATCAGGCGCGGTTTATCGCCGCCCTTCACGTCGCTTTCGATTTGTGGCTGGTAGTAGCCCAACGCCTGCGCGGCCTTGCGCGCCTGCTCTTCGGCACCCCGACTGAAGCGCAACAACGCTTGCTCGTCACGATCGCCGAGGCTGCCGATATAGCCCTCTATATTGGCTTTGAGTTCATCGTTGGACGGTTTGATCCGCACATCCAATTCACTTTGGGCCAGTGCCGCGCAGCTGCTGATCAGCAGGAGCACGCCACTGGTAATTCTTCCTGGAAACTTCATAGGCGCGGATGCTATCACGAGCATGGGAGGGTGATAGAACGTGGCGCACCGCAAAAGTTCGCCACTCAGGCCGTCGCGCTTTGGACCACCTGAGGATTGGGGTGAAAAAACACATGCTCACGAATCGGCCCTATGGCCACCTCGCCAATTTCCTCGTAGCCCTGACGTTTGTAGAACTCCAGATAACGCGGATCGCCTGTGTCGAGGACCACACCTTGAGAGGTTTCATCTACCGCGCACCAGTTATGCACGGCTTGCAGCAGTTGTTCACCAAAATGCTTGCCCTGGAACTGCGGATGAATCCCCAGCAACGGCAAGACATGCACCGAATCAGAAGGCGAGCACGCCGCAACCGCATCGTGATATTCGAGATAGCGCCGCGTGCAGCGAAACCCGGTGCTGAGCACCATGCGCAGGCGCCAGGCCCAACTTTCGGTGATCCCCAGGCGGCGTTGTGGGGGCGCGATCAGGGCGATGCCGATCAAGCGGTCGTTGACCAGCAGGCCGA
Organism: Pseudomonas sp.; assembly: GCF_050739655.1. Lineage (GTDB taxonomy): Bacteria > Pseudomonadota > Gammaproteobacteria > Pseudomonadales > Pseudomonadaceae > Aquipseudomonas. Next base: position 12,925 of record NZ_JBOIBY010000062.1, read on the forward strand.
TGGCCGGCAGGTCCTGCAGAAAGTGCTGGGTGACCAACTCCCGCACGGTGGCGCGTACCCGCTGTTCATAGCCGAGGCGTTCGGCTTCGAACAGGTAACTGAATGTTGGCGAGTGCCGGTACGCCTGATAGAGCAGCGAACGCGCTTCGCGGGAATAGCCGCTGTCGAGCATATGAATAGCGGCAATAGAGGTGGAGGTTTCGGGCATGACGGTTGATCTCCCCGGCACAGCTCAAAGGGGGCTGCGCTCTTATTGGTACGAGCCTTTGGGTGACGACACAGTTCCACCACAGGTATAGACCAGACTCATTCTTTATGGGAACCCATACCGGCCTCTTCGCGGGCAAGTCGAATCGTCGCACCGCCGCTCCCACAGTGGGTTTTGTTGCCCCCAAAATTAGTGCACGTCACGAAACCTGTGGGAGCTGGCTTGCCAGCGATGAGGCAGGAACTACCAACGCTGATCTGATAGCACACGGTAAATCCCTTCCCCCACACTGGCCCCATTCCTACATGTCAGCTAGCATCGCCCTTTTGCCAGGACTGCCGACCATGAAGATTGTCTCCTTCAACATCAACGGGCTGCGCGCCCGTCCCCATCAGCTGGCGGCGCTGATTGAAAAGCACCAGCCCGATGTGATCGGGTTGCAGGAAACCAAGGTCCACGATGACCAGTTCCCACTCGATGAGGTCAGGGCCCTGGGCTACCACGTGTATTTCCACGGGCAAAAGGGTCACTACGGCGTCGCCCTGCTTTCCCGCCAGGAACCACTGGCCCTGCACAAGGGTTTTGCCACCGATGAAGAAGATGCGCAACGACGCTTCATCTGGGGCACGTTCGCCGATGCCAATGGCGTGCCGGTGACGATCATGAACGGTTACTTCCCACAAGGTGAAAGCCGCGACCACCCGACCAAATTCCCGGCCAAGCAGCGTTTCTACTCCGATTTGCAGCAACTGCTGGAAAGCCAGTTCAAGAATGAGCAACCGCTGGTGGTCATGGGCGATGTGAATATTTCCCCGGAAGACTGCGACATTGGCATCGGCCCGGACAACATGAAGCGCTGGCTGAAAACCGGCAAATGCAGTTTCCTGCCGGAAGAACGCGAATGGATGGGCCGCCTGAAAAACTGGGGCCTGACTGACAGCTTCCGCCACCTGAACCCGGAAGTGGCTGACGTCTTCAGTTGGTTCGACTACCGTAGCCGTGGTTTTGAAGACGAGCCCAAGCGCGGGCTGCGTATCGACGTGATCCTCGCTTCCCACGGCCTGTTGCCGAGGGTCAAGGCGGCCGGCGTCGACTATGAATTGCGCGGCATGGAAAAACCTTCGGACCATGCGCCGATCTGGCTTGAATTGAGCTGATATCAAGCTCACATATGATCGTTCCCACGCTCCGCGTGGGAATGCAGCCTGGGACGCTCCGCGTTCCATTCAATAGCCGAACGCGGAGTGTCCATAGAGGCATCGGTGTGACAGTTGCTCAGGCAATGCAAACTGTCATTTTTCAGCAATGTTACTGACTTATTCTCCCGGCACTTTCTTTGTCTAAAAGGGTGCCGGCATGACGCTGCGCGGGTTGTTCCTGTTGATGCTCTGCAACTGGCTGCCGCTGATGGCCTCGGCCGGTGGTTTGCCGACACCCGAACAGGGCCCGGCGTTGCGCATCCACGGCTCCAACACCATCGGCGCGGCATTGGGACCGGCGCTGGTCGAAGGCTTGATGCGCCAACAAGGGCTCATCAAGGTACACAGCGAAACCCCCGACACGGCCAATGAACTGCGCATCGTCGGTGAAACCGCGCAGGGACGCCGGGTCGAGGTGGAGCTGGCGGCCCATGGTTCCAGCACCGGCTTCAGTGCACTGAAAACCGGCAGCGCCGACCTCGCCGCCTCTTCGCGTCCGATCAAGGACCGCGAACTGGTGAGCCTGCAATCTTTGGGCGACCTGAAAAGCCCTGGCGCCGAACAAGTCATCGCCATCGATGGCCTGGCAATCATTCTTCATCCACAAAACCCGCTGAACCAACTCGATACCGTGCAGCTGGCGCGGATTTTCAGCGGTGAAGTCAAAACCTGGGAAGAAGTCGGCGGCAGTGGCGGAGGGATTCATCTTTATGCGCGCGATGATCAGTCCGGCACCTACGATACCTTCAAGGAGTTGGTCCTCAGCGATCGAGGCAAAAGCCTGAGCAGCAACGCAAAACGGTTCGAGTCCAGCGAACAATTGTCCGATGCGGTCAGTGCCGATCCACAAGGCATCGGCTTCATCGGTCTGCCCTACGTGCGCCAGTCCAAAGCGGTGGCCATTGTCGATGGTCAGTCACAGGCCATGCTGCCGCTCAACAGCCTGATTGCCACGGAAGACTACCCCTTGTCTCGCCGACTGTTCTTTTACCTGCCGCCTGCCGGGAATAACCCCTGGGCCAAGGCCCTGGTGGCTTTTGCCCAAAGCAGCGAAGGCCAGGCGATTGTCGCCACCAGCGGTTTTATCGCCCAGACCGTCCAGGCCATGGCCGTCACCCCGAATGCGCTGATGCCCGAGGGTTATCAGGCACTCAGCCGCCACGCCCAACGCTTGTCGGTGAACTTTCGCTTCGAAGAAGGCAGCGCCACCTTGGACAACAAGGCGCAGCAAGACCTGTTTCGAGTGCTCGACTATATAAAGCAGCATGACAAGACAGATCGGCAGGTGACGCTGGTGGGGTTTGGCGATGCCAAGAGCGACCCGGCGCGCGCGGACCTGTTGTCGAAGCTGCGCGCCATGGCGGTACGGCGGGAGCTGGTGAAGAGCGGCGTGGTATTTCGCGAGATACGCGGCTTTGGCGCCGAGATGCCGGTAGCGGCCAATAGTGCGGATGAAGGAAGGATCAAGAATCGGCGGGTTGAGGTTTGGGTGTATTGAGCCTGATGTTGATCGTTCCCACGCTTTGATCGTTCCCACGCTCTGCGTGGGAATGCAGCCTGGGACGCTCCGCGTCCCAATTCAAAGCCGAACGCGGAGCGTCCGTTGAGGCATTCCCACGCAGAGCGTGGGAACGATCTATCGCAGAGTTTGTTTACTGCCCGCTACGCATCATCTCTTTGGGCACATACTTGCCGATCTCGAATTTGCCGATCGCCGCGCGGTGCACTTCGTCCGGGCCGTCGGCCAGGCGCAGCGTGCGCTGCATCGCGTACATGTAGGCCAGTGGGAAATCATTGGAAACCCCTGCCCCGCCATGAATCTGGATGGCGCGGTCGATCACGCGCAATGCCACGTTCGGTGCGACGACCTTGATCTGCGCGATTTCGCTCCGGGCGATCTTGTTACCGACAGTGTCCATCATGTACGCCGCTTTCAACGTCAGCAGGCGTGCCATGTCGATTTCCATCCGCGAGTCGGCGATCTTGTCGACGTTGCCACCCAGACGAGCCAAGGGCTTGCCGAACGCCGTACGCTCCACCGAGCGCTTGCACATCAGTTCCAGCGCACGTTCAGCCATGCCGATCGAACGCATGCAGTGGTGAATCCGACCCGGGCCAAGGCGACCTTGAGCGATTTCGAAACCGCGTCCTTCACCCAGCAGCACGTTTTCGTACGGCACCCGAACGTTATCGAACAGCACTTCAGCGTGACCGTGGGGCGCGTCGTCGTAACCGAACACCGGCAGCGGGCGCAGGATCTTCACGCCGGGGGTATCGACTGGCACCAGGATCATCGAGTGCTGGGCGTGACGCGGTGCATCGGGATTGCTCAAGCCCATGAAGATCAGGATCTTGCAGCGTGGGTCGCAAGCGCCAGACGTCCACCATTTCTTGCCGTTGATCACCCACTCGTCACCTTGGCGCTCGGCGCGGGCGGCCATGTTGGTGGCGTCGGAGGATGCGACGTCCGGTTCGGTCATGGCGAACGCCGAGCGAATCTCGCCGCGCAGCAGCGGTTCGAGCCAGCGCTGTTTTTGCTCTTCGTTGGCATAACGCACCAACACTTCCATGTTGCCGGTATCTGGCGCCGAGCAGTTGAAAGGCTCTGGCCCCAGCAGCGAACGGCCCATGATTTCCGCCAATGGCGCGTATTCGAGGTTGGTCAGGCCGGCACCCAGCTCAGACTCAGGCAGAAACAAATTCCACAGACCTTCAGCCTTGGCCTTGAGTTTGAGTTCTTCCATGATCGCGGTCGGCTGCCAGCGGTCGCCCTCGGCGACCTGACGCTCGAATACCGCTTCGGCGGGATAGACATAGGTGTCCATGAACGCGGTCACGCGCTCACGCAGTTCTTGCACCTTGGGCGAATAAGCGAAATCCATGGGCAGCTACCTTCTTGCGGGAGGTTGTTTAGGTCATGCAATCGATGCTAGAACAGCCATGAAAATTTACCTAGCCTATTCTCGGCGTGTATAAACATTCATCACCGATATATGATCGACTGATCGTCACGGTCAGCCCGCCCACACAATAAGAGAGCCGCGTAATGAATCTGAGCAAGGTCTATCTCAACCTTTTCATCGTCTTCGACGCGATCTATACCGACGCCAACCTGACCCGTGCCGGGCAGATTGTCGGCATCACCCAGCCAGCGGTGTCGAAC
>NZ_JBOIBY010000063.1:0-6650 GCF_050739655.1 Pseudomonas sp.
AACAACATCGGCACCGGTCGCGAACTGTTTGGTTTCATGCGCATGGCCTTCAGCTCGGCGGAGCAGGGCGCCAGCGCCTTCACTTCTGCCCTGGAGACGCTTAATTGAAACTGGCTTTGGTCGGTGACATCGGTGGGACCAACGCACGGTTCGCGTTGTGGAAAAACCAGCAGCTGGAATCGGTCCAGGTGCTGGCGACGGCGGACCATGCCAGCCCGGAAGAGGCGATCAGTCTCTACCTGAGCGGGCTCGGCCTGGCGCCGGGTTCGATCGGTTCGGTGTGCCTGTCGGTGGCAGGGCCTGTGAGCGGCGATGAGTTCAAGTTCACCAACAATCACTGGCGCCTGAGCCGCAAGGGTTTCTGCCAGCGCCTGCAGGTGGATCAGCTATTGCTGGTCAACGACTTCTCGGCCATGGCGTTGGGCATGACCCGTTTGCAGCCTGGTGAATTTCGCGTGGTCTGCGAAGGCACGCCGGAGCCGATGCGCCCTGCGGTGGTGATCGGCCCGGGCACTGGCCTGGGCGTCGGCACTTTGCTGGATCTGGGCGCGGGCCGATTCGCCGCGTTGCCGGGTGAGGGCGGTCACGTCGATTTACCGCTGAGCAGCCCGCGGGAAACCCAGCTGTGGCAGCACATCTTCAATGAGATCGGTCATGTCAGCGCGGAAACGGCGTTGAGCGGCGGCGGTTTGCCTCGTGTCTACCGGGCGATCTGTGCGGTGGATGGGCATGAACCTGTGCTCGACACCCCGGAAGCGATCACTGCAGCAGGCCTTGCCGGGGACCCCATTGCCCTGGAAGTGCTCGAGCAATTCTGCTGCTGGCTCGGCCGCGTGGCTGGCAACAATGTGTTGACCACCGGTGCGCGCGGTGGCGTGTTCATTGTTGGCGGCGTGATTCCACGCTTCGCCGATTTCTTCCTCGAAAGCGGCTTCGCCCGGTGCTTTGCCGACAAGGGTTGCATGAGCGACTACTTCAAGGGGATACCGGTGTGGCTGGTGACGGCACCGTATTCCGGGTTGGTGGGCGCGGGGGTGGCACTCGACCAGGCTTGAGACCGAGTTGCCTTCATCGCTGGCAAGCCAGCTCCCACAGGATCACCGGCATTTTCAGAATGTGCGCATGACTTTGTGGGAGCTGGCTTGCCAGCGATGGGGTCAGGACAGACAACAAATATCCAAGCTGCATCAGGCATAATCCGCCCAATTCAAATAACAAGGACGCCGCCCCGTGAGCTCAGTCAACAAGTCGATTTTGTTGGTCGATGACGATCAAGAGATACGCGAGTTGCTGGAAACCTACCTGACCCGTGCCGGGTTTCAGGTGCGTACCACGCCCGATGGCGCCGGTTTTCGTCAGGCCCTCAATGACGAGCCCAGTGACCTTGTGATCCTCGATGTGATGCTGCCGGACGAAGACGGTTTCAGTCTGTGTCGCTGGATTCGCCAACACCCGCGGCGGGCTCAGGTGCCGATCATCATGCTCACGGCCAGTTCCGACGAAGCCGACCGGGTCATTGGCCTGGAACTGGGCGCGGACGATTACCTGGGAAAACCCTTCAGCCCCCGCGAATTGCAGGCACGCATCAAGGCGTTGCTGCGCCGCGCGCAGTTCGGTCAGGAACGCAACGGCGGCGAAGTGCTGGCCTTCGATGACTGGCGCCTGGACATGGTCAGCCATCGACTGTTTCACATCGATGGTGAAGAGGTGATTCTGTCCGGCGCCGATTTCGCCTTGCTGAAACTGTTCCTCGATCACCCACAGGAAATCCTCGACCGCGACACCATTGGCAACGCCACCCGTGGTCGCGACTTGATGCCGCTCGATCGCATTGTCGATATGGCCGTCAGCCGTCTGCGCCAGCGTCTGCGTGACACGGAAAAACCACCGCGCCTGATCCGTACCGTGCGTGGCAGCGGTTACCAACTGGCAGCCAGTGTGATCGCCAGCAATGGTCACTGACTTTTTGCGCAAGCTCGCGGCCAAGGTGCCAACGCCACGTTCGCTGCTCGGGCGCATGTTGCTGCTGACCTTGCTTGCGGTGTTGTTCGCCCAGGCGCTGTCGAGCGTGATCTGGGTTTCGCAACTGCGCGCCACCCAGCTTGAAGGCCTGGTCACCAGCGCCCGCAGCCTGGCGCATTCGATGACTGCCAGCGTCAGTTATCTGCGCTCGCTGCCGGTGGCCTACCGACCGCTTGTGCTCGACCAGTTGCGCAGCATGGGCGGTACGCGATTTGTAGTCACCCTCAACGACAAACCTCTGGGCATGGAAGTGCTGCCGGTCACGCCGCGCAAGTTGGCGGTGATGAAAGCCGTGGACGAAGTGCTGCGCCAATCCCTCGGTCAGGACACGGACATCTCGGTGACGTTCGTCAGCCCCGAAGATCTGCGCATTTTCAATGGCGGCCTGAAGCTCGATGAGCTCCCACGGTCATGGGCGCACTACGCGCTGACGCTGGAACCGGTGAACCCGCCAGTGCTGGTCACGCAGATTCAGATGGCCCCGGGCGAGTGGCTGTACATTGCCTCGCTGCTGCCCGAGCCCTACACCAGTCTTGAAGAACAAGGCCTGCCGGCGCAGCAGGTGTGGTTCATTGTTCTGACCAGTGGATTTTTGTTGTTGTTCATTGGCCTGCTGGTGCACTGGCAGAGCCGTCCACTCAAGCGCCTGGCGCGGGCAGCGCGGGATCTGTCGTTGGGCGCCGATGTGGAGCCGGTGGCCGAGGGTGGCGGCAGTGAAGTGATCGAGGTCGGCCGCGCCTTCAACACCATGCGCGAACGCATCAGTCGTTATCTCACCGAGCGCAGCCAACTGTTCAGCGCGATTTCCCATGACTTGCGAACACCGATTACCCGACTGCGGTTGCGGGTGGAATTGCTTGAGGACGAAAAGCTGCAAGCCAAGTTCGGTCGCGATCTGGATGAGCTGGAGCTGCTGGTCAAAGGTGCGCTGCAATGTGTGAAGGACACCGATATCCACGAAAACATCGAGCCGGTGGATCTCAATCATGTGCTCGATTGTCTGGTGGAACCGTATCTGGCGCCCAATGGCAATGGCCGCGTGACGCAGCAGGGACGGGCGCTGGCGGCGTATCCGGGTAAACCGCTGGCGCTCAAGCGCTGCATTGGCAACTTGATCGACAATGCCCTGAAGTACGGCCAGAACGCGCACCTGCACATCGATGACGACGAGAGTGCGTTTGTGCTGCACGTCGACGACGAAGGGCCGGGGGTTCCCGAACAGCGCATGGAGCAGGTGTTCGAACCGCACTTTCGCCTGGCCGGGCAGCAGCAGGGGTATGGGTTGGGGCTGGGGATCGCCCGCAATATTGCCCATAGTCATGGGGGTGAGGTGAGTTTGCAGAATTTGCGTGAGGGTGGGTTGAGGGTGACCCTGCAATTGCCTCGCAGCGTTGATTAGTTAGACCGCGTTATCGTTCATCGCGGGCAAGCCCGCTCCCACAATGATTAGTGGTGCTCACAATTTTTGTGATCGGCTCAAAACCTGTGGGAGCGGGCTTGCCCGCGATGACGTCAGTCCATTCAATACATTCCTCAAGGCAAATGTCACAACCTGGTGACATAACTCGCCCCCTTCGTTACAAGCCTGCCCTGGCCTGATGTTTAGACTGCCTATCAGTCATAACAACAAAAAAGGTCCCCCATGCACATCTTCCAACCGGCCTTCAGCAGTTGGCTGAATGCAACTGCGCATCAGCAATGGCTCATCGCCGAAGGCCTGAGCCTGTTGATGTTTGCCAAGGCTTCGAAGCTGCCTGAAGGCTTTGGCAATCTTGATGAGCGCGGTCATTTGCCAGCCGACGCACAAGCCGAAACCATGAACACCGCGCGTATGACCCACAGCTTCGCCATGGCCCACATTCAAGGCCTGCCAGGGTTTGCCGAGTTGGTTGATCACGGCGTCGAAGCCCTTCGCGGGCCGCTGCGCGATCCCGTACATGGGGGCTGGTTCGCGGTCGCCGAGCACCGCGACGGTAATACCGGCAAGAACGCCTACCTGCACGCTTTCGTCGCGCTGGCGGCGAGCTCCGCCGTGGTCGCGCAACGCCCCGGCGCCCAGGCCTTGCTCGATGATGCGATCAGCGTCATCGAGGGCCGTTTCTGGAGCGAGGAGGAGGGCGCCATGCGCGAATCCTTCAACCGTGACTGGAGTGAGGAAGAGGCTTATCGCGGGGCCAACAGCAACATGCACGCCACCGAAGCGTTCCTCGCCCTGGCCGATGTCACTGAGGACAACCGCTGGCTGTGCCGCGCCCAGCGTATTGTCGAACGGGTGATCCATGGTCACGCCGCCGCCAATGGCTATCTGGTGGTCGAGCATTTCGACCGCCAATGGCAGCCCCTGCGCGAGTACAACCACGACAATCCCGCCGACGGTTTTCGCCCTTACGGCACCACGCCGGGCCACGGTTTTGAATGGGCACGACTGTTGTTGCATCTTGAAGCGGCGCGGGTGCAGGCCGGGATGCTGACGCCAGGTTGGCTGGTCACGGACGCGCAAAAACTCTTCGAGCACAACTGTCGTCACGGCTGGGATGTCGATGGCGCGCCCGGCATTGTCTACACCCTGGACTGGGACAATCACGCGGTGGTTCGCCATCGCCTGCACTGGACGCATTGCGAAGCCAGCGCCGCCGCCAGTGCTTTGCTCAAGCGCACCGGCGAGGAGCAATACGAGCGTTGGTACCGCCTGTTCTGGGAATTTTGTGACAGTCATTTCATCGACCGCGAAGGCGGCAGCTGGCACCACGAACTCGATCCGTTGAACCGCCCAAGCGCCGATATCTGGGCAGGAAAACCGGACCTGTATCACGCCTGGCAAGCGTTGCTGATCCCGCGTCTGCCGCTGGCACCGAGCATGGCCAGTGCGCTGGCGAAGGTGTCCCAGAGCGGTTCTATGTAACCATGCGGTGACATTCGCGCGTCCCTTCGTTACCTGCGAAGGGGCATCCCCTGTTTAAAATCCTATGCAGCGCAAGCACCAGACTTGCATGCATAACAACAAGAAAGGTACTACTCGATGAATGCGATTTCTCGCCTCGCTACTGTCATTTCTCTCGCCTCCCTGGTTCCTCTGTCCGCGTTCCCGCTCAGCGCCCTTGCCGCCGATTCCAAAGGTTCCGTGGAAGTCGTTCACTGGTGGACGTCCGGTGGTGAAAAAGCAGCGGTCGATGTCCTGAAAGCTCAAGTCGAAAAAGACGGCTTCACCTGGAAGGACGGCGCAGTCGCCGGTGGTGGTGGGGCCACCGCCATGACCGTTCTCAAGAGCCGCGCCGTTGCCGGTAACCCGCCGGGCGTTGCCCAGATCAAGGGGCCGGATATCCAGGAATGGGGCAGCACTGGCCTGCTCAGCACCGACGCATTGAAAGAAGTCTCCAAGTCGGAAAACTGGGATGGCCTGCTGTCGAAGAAAGTCTCCGACACCGTTAAATACGAAGGCGACTACGTGGCCGTGCCGGTGAACATCCACCGCGTCAACTGGCTGTGGATCAACCCCGAAGTATTCAAGAAAGCCGGGATTGAAAAAGCCCCGACCACCCTCGAAGAATTCTATGCCGCTGGCGACAAACTCAAGGCCGCGGGCTTCATCGCGCTCGCCCACGGTGGCCAGCCGTGGCAGGACAGCACCGTATTCGAAGACGTGGTGTTGTCGGTCATGGGTGTCGACGGCTACAAAAAAGCCCTGGTAGACCTGGATCAGAAAACCCTGTCGGGCGCTGACATGACCAAGGCTTTCACCGAGCTTAAAAAAGTCACCACCTACATGGACCCGAACCGCGCCGGTCGTGACTGGAACATCGCTGCCGCCGAGGTCATCAACGGCAAGGCCGGTATGCAGATGATGGGCGACTGGGCGAAAAGCGAGTGGACCGCCGCGAAGAAGATCGCCGGCAAGGATTACCAGTGCGTGCCATTCCCGGGCACTGAAAAAGCCTTCACCTACAACATCGACTCCCTGGCGGTGTTCAAGTTGAAAGCTGATCGCAAGGGCGACATCGCCGCTCAACAAGACCTGGCCAAGGTTGCTTTGGGCACTGACTTCCAGAAAGTCTTCAGCATGAACAAAGGGTCGATCCCGGTGCGGACCGACATGTTGAACGAGATGGACAAGCTCGGCTTCGACGAGTGCGCCCAGAAGTCGGCCAAGGACTTCCTGGCCGATGACAAGTCCGGCGGCCTGGAACCGAGCATGGCGCACAACATGGCCACTTCCCTGGCGGTGCAAGGCGCGATCTTCGACGTGGTCACCAACTTCATGAACGACAAGGACGCAGACCCGGCCAAGGCCAGCGCCCAACTGGCGTCGGCTGTCAAAGCGGCTCAGTAACTCCTGACACAGCCTGTTCCTGGTTGGAATGGGATTGTGTGGGAGCTGGCTTGCCAGCGATGCAGGCGACTCGGTCCGACTTTGAACCCGGTTGATTTCATCGCAGGCAAGCCAGCTCCCACAGGATCCTGCTCCGACAAGGGATCGGCGTGCCGGTTTCTTTTCCCTTCACCTGGATTATCCCGATGAGCTCTGTGGCGGTTTTCAGCAAAGCCTCACCGTTCGATGCGCTGCAACGCTGGCTACCCAAGTTGGTACTCGCGCCGAGCATGCTGATCGTGTTGGTTGGCTTCTACGGTTA
>NZ_JBOIBY010000064.1:0-4142 GCF_050739655.1 Pseudomonas sp.
GGTTGGGTATTCGCTTTTTTACCGATGAAAATCAAAAGATCGCAGCCTGCGGCAGCTCCTACCAGGTGAATACAAATCCCGTGTAGGAGCTGCCGCAGGCTGCGATCTTTTTAGACGGTTTTCGCCATCCGGCTCGCCACCAGCGCCCAGCCAAACAACAGCACGCAGACAATGATCAACGGCCACGAGCGCCATTGCAGATAAGGCGTCAGGTTGTGCATCGGTACCACTTCGCCGTACAGGATGCCGCGTTCAAACTGCGGGATCTGTTCGGTGATCTGGCCAAACGGGTTGATCAGGCCCGTGACGCCGTTGTTGGTGGCGCGGATCATCCAGCGGCCGGCCTCCAGTGCGCGCATCTGTGCCATCTGCAAGTGCTGCAGTGGACCGATGGATGTACCGAACCAGGTGTCGTTGCTGATCGTCAGCAGCAGGTCGCTTTGTGCCGCCAGCCCTGCGGCGAATTCCGGATACACCACTTCGTAGCAGATGAACGGCGCTATCTGGTAACCCTTGGCTTGCAACATCGCCTGATCGGCCGGGCCGCGGGCGAAGTCCGACATCGGCAGGTCGAAGAACGCGATCAGTCCTCGCAGCGCGTCCTGCAGGGGCACGTATTCGCCAAACGGCACCAGTTTTTGCTTGAGGTAGGTACCGTCGCCTTCGCCAACCACGGTAATGCCGTTGAAAAAGCGCTTCTCTTGATGGACGACTTTCCTGATCGGCACACCGGTAATCAGGGCTGAATCCCGATCAGCAGCGAATTTGCCCATCATGTCCAGATAGCCCTGGGCGGACTCCTTGAGTACGGGGACTGCGGTTTCCGGCCAGATCAGCAGGTCGACGCGCTTGGAGGCCAGGCTCATGTCGCGATACAGCGCGAGTTGCGAATTGAGCTGCTCCGGGTCCCATTTCATGCTCTGTTCGATGTTGCCCTGAATCGCTGCGACACTTAGCGGGGCGCCGGACGGGGAGGTCCACGCATGCTGCTTCAGTGCCATGCCCACAATCCACGGGCCGACCAGCAACAGGGCGCCAATCACGATGAAGCCTTTGCGACGAGTGCGGGCCAGACGCATGCCGTTGTAGATCAGGGCGGCGGTCAGGGCCAGCGTGAAGGAGATCAGCCACATCCCACCGACGGGGGCGAGCCCGGCCAATGGGCCGTCGAGCTGGCTGTAACCGGAATACAGCCACGGGAAACCGGTCAGGAACCAGCCGCGGAATGCCTCTTGGCCGACCCACAATGCCGCGAAAGCCAAGGCATCGGCCAGCGGGGCTTCGTTGCGCCGTAGCCAGCGTGCCCAAAGCCAGGCGGGCAAGGCGAAGAACCAGGCAATCGCCGCCGTGAAAATCAGCATCAGGAAGCCGGCCAGCAGCACGGACGCGCCACCGAAGTGGTGAATGCTGTAGTAGATCCAGCTGGTGCCAGCACCGAACAGGCCGAAGCCGAAGCACCAGCCACGACCCAGGGCTTGGCGGGGCGTCAGCTCACGCAGGCCGGCATAGAAAAGCCCGACCGCCAGCAATGCCAGCGGCCAGATATCGAACGGCGCCAGGGCCAGGGTGGTGATTGCACCGGCCGCCACGGCCAGCAGGTTACCGGGCCAGCCGGGGCGGGTTGTCCAGCGCATTTCTATCCTTAATGTTTACCGGGCGATAGGCGTCAGTCGTAGCAGATGAATCCGACGGCTGTCGGCATTCAGGATGCGGAAACGATAGGTGCCGATTTCAGTGATTTCGTTGCGTTTTGGCAAGTGCCCGAACGCGCTCATCACCAGGCCGCCAACGGTGTCGAATTCGTCGTCGGAGAATTCGCTGTCGAAGAACTCGTTGAAGTTCTCGATCGGCGTTAGTGCCTTGATCAGGAAGTCACCGCTGGGCAGCGGCTTGATGTAGCTGTCTTCTTCGACATCGTGTTCATCTTCGATGTCGCCGACGATTTGCTCGAGCACGTCTTCGATGGTCACAAGGCCCGCCACGCCGCCGTACTCGTCGATGACGATGGCCATGTGGTTGTGATTGGCGCGGAACTCGCGCAGCAACACATTCAGGCGCTTGGATTCGGGCACGAACGTGGCTGGGCGCAGCAGGTCCTTGATGTTGAAACTGTCGCCGTTCTCCTTGAGGATCAACGGCAGCAAGTCCTTGGCCAGCAACACGCCCATCACGTCATCGTGGCTTTCGCCGATGACCGGGTAGCGGGAGTGGGCCGAGTCGACCACGGCCGGCAGGAACTCGCGAGGTGTCTGGGTCGCCTTGATGCTGATCATCTGCGAGCGCGGGACCATGATGTCCCGTACTTGCAGGTCAGCCACCTGGATGGCGCCTTCGACGATGGCCAGCGCTTCGCTGTCCAACAGTTTGTTCTGGTGTGCATCGCGCAGCAGCTCCAGCAGCTCCTGGCGGTTTTTCGGCTCGTGGGCAAAAGCCTGGGTGAGCTTACCCAGCCAAGACTTCTGCCCGTTGCTCGATCGATCTTCGCTCATAGCGATTACTCTGAATCCTTTGTTGTTTTGGTAAGGGGTGCATCGATTTCGTCGTCCGCGTACGGATCGGGAAAGCCCAGTTCTGCAAGCAACGTTCGTTCCAGTGCTTCCATCTCTTCGGCTTCATCGTCATCTATATGGTCGTAACCGAGCAGATGCAAGCAGCCGTGAATCACCAGGTGTGCCCAATGGGCCTTGAGTGACTTGCCTTGTTCGGCAGCTTCACGCTCGACCACGGCCACGCAGATCACCAGATCGCCCAACAGCGGGATATCGAGAAACTCGTCCGGCACATCTGCAGGAAACGACAGGACGTTAGTGGCGTAATTTTTCTGCCGCCAGGTGTGATTGAGCTCGCGGCCTTCTTCCTCGTCGACCAGGCGGATGGTCATTTCGGAGTCGGCAGTGCGCTGGCGCAGGGCCAGCTCGCACCATTGGCGGAATTCGGCTTCAGATGGCGCGGACTTTTCGGTCGCGATTTGCAGGTCAAGCTCAAGCATCGCGGCGGCTTTCCTTGGCGGCTGCATCGTCGGCCGCTTTGGTTTCGAAGCGCTCATAGGCTTCGACAATCCGCTGCACCAACGGATGGCGCACGACGTCCTTGGGCTGGAAGTGGGTGAAGCTGATGCCCGGTACGTCCTTGAGCACTTCAATCACGTGATGCAAGCCGGACTTGGTGCCGCGAGGCAGGTCGACCTGGGTGATGTCACCGGTAATGACAGCCGTGGAGCCGAAGCCGATCCGGGTCAGGAACATCTTCATCTGTTCGACAGTGGTGTTCTGGCTTTCGTCGAGGATGATGAAGCTGTTGTTCAGCGTACGACCACGCATGTAAGCCAGTGGCGCAACTTCGATGACCTGGCGCTCGATCAGCTTGGCGACGTATTCGAAGCCGAGCATTTCATACAGCGCGTCGTAGAGCGGGCGCAGGTACGGGTCGATTTTCTGGGACAGGTCGCCGGGCAGGAAGCCGAGTTTTTCACCCGCTTCAACCGCCGGGCGCACCAGCAGGATGCGGCGAATCTGCTCGCGCTCCAGCGCATCCACCGCGCAGGCGACAGCCAGATACGTCTTGCCGGTACCGGCCGGGCCGATGCCGAAGTTGATGTCGTTACCGAGGATTTCCTTCACGTAGCGCAGTTGATTCAAGCCGCGAGGGCGAATCATGCCTTTTTTTGTGCGCAGGGCGACGGAGGCTTCGGCGGGGGAGTGGTTGTCCAGCGCTTCGACGGAAGATTCCTGCAGGAACAGGTGAACCAGGTCCGGCGACAACTCGGTTCCCTTGGTTTCCCGGTACAGGCGGCGCAGCAGGTTTTCCGCGGAGGTGGTGTGTTTGCGCTCGCCGATCAGTTCGAACTGATTACCGCGGTTGCGGATCTCGATGGTCAGGCGCTTTTCGATCAAGCGCAAATGCTCATCGAATTGCCCGCACAGATTGGCGAAACGGTGAGCTTCAAAGGGCTCGAGAATAAAACGATGTGGTTCTATGGGTGCGTTCAAGGTCGTATTTAGCCGCCCTGGGGCAATAGTGATGAATCAAGGATAGCGCCAGTGGCGCGGGTGCGAAAGCTCTTATAAAGACCATTCTGATTCCCGCGACTGGCACTGTACCTGTGGGAGCGGGCTTGCTCGCGAATGCGGTCTGTCAGATGC
>NZ_JBOIBY010000065.1:0-5761 GCF_050739655.1 Pseudomonas sp.
CGGCAGCTCCTACATTCAATTGCAGTAAATTTCAGATGTGTCGCTAAAATGCCCGCTCCCAAGGAGCCTGCATGTCCAACCTGATTGCCGACTGGCGCGACCGCCCTACCCATCATCGGGTCTGGGCGCTGGCGGCGCCGATGATTCTCTCGAATATTTCCGTACCGCTGGTGGCGCTGGTCGACAGTACCGTGATCGGCCACTTGCCCCATGCCCATCAGCTCGGTGCCGTCGCCGTCGGAGCAAGCCTTTACACCTTTCTCGCCTGGGCCATGGGGTTTCTACGCATGGGCTCTACCGGGTTTGCCGCTCAAGCCGCAGGACGTGGGGACGGCGCGGCGCTACGGCAGATTTTGTTACAGGGTCTACTTCTGGCGATGGGACTGGCCATTGTGCTGGGCGCCGTGGGCGTGCCGTTGAGCGGGGTTGCACTGCATTTCATGCAGCCCTCGGCGGAACTGGATCAGATGACCCGCGAGTTTTTCCACACGCGGCTGTTCGGCCTGCCAGCGGCGCTGGCCAGTTATGCGCTGGTCGGCTGGTTCCTCGGCACGCAAAACGCCCGGGCGCCGCTGGTGATTCTGCTGAGCACCAATCTGGTTAACATCGCATTGAACCTGTGGTTTGTGCTCGGTCTGGAATGGGGTGTGGTCGGTGCCGCCCGAGCCTCGGTAATCGCCGAGTGGATCGGCGCCCTGATCGGCCTGTCGATGACCCGTCAGGCGCTGCGTGCCTACCCCGGGCATATCGTCTGGGCGGCCCTCGGGTTATGGCAGAGTTGGCGCCCGTTGCTGGCGGTCAACCGTGACATTTTCCTGCGCAGCCTGGCGCTGCAATCGGTGTTCTTCCTTATTACCGTACAAGGCGCGCGACTGGGTGACGCCACTGTGGCGGCCAACGCCCTGCTGCTCAATGGCTTGCTGCTGACCGCCCATGCGCTCGACGGCCTCGCACACGCCGTAGAAGCCCTGTGCGGACATGCCATCGGCGCCCGTGACCGCGATGCCCTGCGCCGCTCCCTGGTGGTAGCTGGCGGTTGGTCGCTGCTGGCGAGCCTGGGGTTTGCCGTATTGTTCCTGTTTGCCGGGCACCTTTTTATCGAGATGCAGACCGACATTGCGAGCGTGCGCGACACCGCGTTCAAGTACTTGCCCTACCTCGCCGTGCTGCCGTTGATCGCGGTCTGGAGTTACCTGCTCGACGGCCTGTTCATCGGCGCAACCCGCGCCCGGGAAATGCGCAATGGCATGCTGCTGGCCGTGGCCTTATTGGTGCCGTTCGCCTGGATGCTGCAAGGGTTTGGCAACCATGGCCTGTGGATAACCTTTCTGCTCTTCATGTTTTTGCGCAGCCTGACCCTTGGCGTGATTGCCTGGCGTTTACGTCAGAACGATGCCTGGTTCGCCCGGGCTCACTGAGTCGGCGCCAAGGTCGTCGGGTTTCATGTTCGGGGGATATCGTTCTGCCAGCGCTGACGCAGATTATCGAGGCGCTCCTGCTGAGTCCTTCCCACTAACGGCAGTTCGGGCACCGCCGCACGGTATTGCAAGCGTAACCACAACCAGCCATCGAGCACCGCCCGTTCGCTGAAACCCAGCGCCAGGCCTTCCTGAAGATGGGACCACAAGCGCGAATAATCAGATCCGGTGGCCTGAGCCCACTGCCAGGCATGGTGCTCGAGCAGACAGGTTTGCAGGTTCTCACGCTGTCGAAGGCTGAGGTTCTCTTCCTGCGCCAATGGTCGGACCGAAAGCCCCGGATTGAACAACTGCTGCCAGCCCTGACTACCGATCGCCCGATCAGCCCAGGTCCCGCCGAACCAGCGCAACTGGTCGATCGGCCCCAGCCAGCGGCTCAACTCCCCGGCATCGCAGGCATCGAAAAAGTAACTGGCGGTTTGCGGGTTGTAGAAACTCAGTAACGCACGGTGATGCAGACCGCACGAGACCGTCAGCATGCGCCGCAAGTGCGCCAGCAACGTTGCAGTCGAGGCCTCGCCGGTCAGCAGCAGACCACGCCAGTGATGCACATCGCGCTGACAAGCATCAGCCAGCACCGGACAGGTCCGCAGGTCGACCAGTACCGGACCCTGTTCGCGCAACGCATGCCATTCAGTCTCTTCGAACAGTGAGAATTGCAGGGCATGCGCCAACGTGTGTTGCAAGGTCACTCCCACCGGCGGCGCACCCGATCTATCCAGCAGCAACCACTGCGGGCTTGAATCGGGCCTGTGCATGGCGATCATGCCGCACCGCTCTGGCCAGCTTGCGTCACCGCGCGGCAGGTGCAGAACGCTTGTGCACAATGATTGAAGCTGCCTCCTCCCGGCAGCAGGCATAGCAACAACAAGGGTTCACCGGATCGCAACCAGTCCTCTATACCTTCAGGCGGGCAACCATCGGCGGGCGATTCCCCGATCGTTTCCTCCTCTGCGGTACAGGTCGGCAATTGAATGAACCCGGTAATCAGTGGCTGATCCGGATCGCCCTCTTTAAAGCTCACCACCACCTGCGCGCCCTCACTCAACAGCCCGACGCGGGTTGATTCGAGTTCCGGCGCCAGGGGCAGCCAACAGTGGCTCGGCGCTGCACCCTCACCTTGGTAGAGCCAGTCAAATTGCACCGCCACCGGTCGGGACGGATCAGGCCGGGGCTCATCGACATCAACCACCCAAGCCCTTTGCAGGCTGTGCATCCTGGGTTTTACACCAGGATGGGGCGTTACGAATGGCGCGTCCCAACGCATCGCACGGACTTGATTGCTGTATGGCATGAGCGGGTCCTGACTGCCCTGATGCACGACGTGGGTCAGTAGCCACGATTGATTCCACTGGCCGACAGGATGACCGGACAGCGGCATCAGTTGACCCGTGCGCAACGTCACCAGGTCCGAATGGCCTTGAGCACTGTGCAATGTGCTGTCCGCGCAGCATTGAACCTCGAAACGACGCACAGCCGGCTGACAACCTTGCGCCCGGAAGTGCACCGCCTCACCCTCACGGAAATACCCTTGCCCATCAGCGAACACCACACAATGCCCGTGTGCGCGGTGCTCGAAGTGGTAATGAAGCCGCTCTTGAGCGCACAGGCGCTGGACAAATTCCAGATCCGATTCGCGGTACTGCGTGCAGTAGTCGCGAGGCGGGTAATCACCGCTCAGTTCGAAGCGCCGGTGCTGCCCGGCAATTCCGTGTTCCTTGAGCACTTGGTCCAGAATCTGCGGCACCGAACGGGCGCTGAAAATGCGCCGGCTGAAACGCTGACCAAGGCAGGCCAGTCTCGGGCCCAGGCGTACATGACAGAGTCGGAGCGTCGATCCATGTTCACGCTGGACCAGCTCATGCAACTGGCCATGGACACTGTTGCCCCCAGGCCCGAAGCGCAAGGTAGCCGAACGGTAAAGCAGGCTGGCGAGGTCAAGCTGCGGATCATCGATCAGTATTTCCATGTCGAACACGAACGGTTCGCTGATGGCTTCTCTGCCGGTGAAAGCCATGACCTCGAAGGCGTCGGACAGGCCTGCTACGGCCAGACGAAATTCAGGTTCGTTGACTGAATCGAACATCGGCGATTCTCTACAGGAGGGGCGGCCAAGGATTTTCGCCGAGAGACATGGCCGAGTAGAGAGGCGAAGTACAACTTAGGAAATGACCTACGCGAAAAGAAGACCAATGGCTTGGATAGCCGAGGACGAAGGTCATTTCGCTTGAAAAAAAAGACTTGTCGCACCGGGTCATCTGAAACTTCCGAGGCTTTCGGTAAATTTTCAGACAACCCGATGGGAGCAGGACTTACCTCATGAAGACAGGTAAGACGAACGAGTCAGCCCCAGACGCAAGGCATCGAGGAACTGTGTGCGCTCGGAGGCACTGATGCGGGCACTGGCGCACTTGTCGCGGTAGTGGGTCATCAGTTCTTCCGGAGACAAGTGCACGTAACGCAGCATGTCTTCGATGGTGTCGTGGGTTTCGATACCGGCGTGGTACACACTGCCGTCGGCGTTCTGGTAGATGTTCACCGAGTCGGTGTCACCGAACAGGTTGTGCATGTCACCGAGAATTTCCTGATAAGCGCCCACCAGGAACACGCCCAACAGATAGTCTTCGCCTTCGTTCAGGGCGTGCACCGGCAGGCTGGTTTCGATGCTCTGCTCGTCGACGTACTGGTTGATCTTGCCATCGGAGTCGCAGGTCAGATCCTGCAGCACCGCACGGCGCAGCGGCTCTTCGTCGAGACGGTGCAGCGGGATGATCGGCAGCACCTGATCGATGGCCCAGGTGTCCGGCAGGCTCTGGAACACCGAGAAGTTACAGATGTACTTGTCGGCCAGCTTGTCATTGAGCTCGTCCAGCACCTGACGGTGGGAACGCTGACGCGCCTTCAACGAGTTGTGCAGACGACGGCAGACGGCGAAGTAGCATTGCTCGGCCAGGGCTTTTTCGGCCAGGGTCAGCTTGCCGTCGGCGTACTGGGAGGCGACATCGCTCATGTAGTGCGTGGCGCGCCAGTAGGTTTCGGTGACCATCTCGATGTCGGTCGGACCGAGCAGGTCCACCAGCCACTGCACGGTTTCCGGCAGCGAGTCCTTGTTCTCGATCTGCGGCACGTCGTCGTTGTGTTTTTCGACGTCGGTCACTTGCACCACCAGCATGGCGTGGTGCGCGGTCAGGGAGCGGCCGCTCTCGGAGAAGATGTTCGGGTGCGGCAGGCTCTGCGCGTCGCAGAATTCCTTGAGCATCCCGACCACGACCCCGGCGTAGTCGTCCATGTCGTAGTTGATCGAACTGGCGTTACGCGAGTGCGTACCGTCGTAGTCAACACCCAGGCCACCACCGACGTCGATGTGATCCACCGGCAGGCCGAGGTTGCGCAGCTCGCCGTAGTAACGAATCGCTTCCTTGAAGCCGTGCTGGTAATCGGCCAGGTTGGCGATTTGCGAGCCCATGTGGAAGTGCAGCAGGCGAATGCCCTGATCCAGGCCCGCCGTGCGGAAACGCTCGACCACCGACAGCAGCTGCGCCGCCGACAGGCCGAACTTGGATTTCTCGCCGCCGGTGTCAGCCCACTTGCTCGATGCCAGGGACGACAGGCGCACGCGCAGACCGACCTGAGGCTTGACCTTCAGCGACGCCGCTTCTTCGATCACCAGGCCGACTTCGGATTCCTTCTCGATCACGATGAACACGTTGTGGCCGAGCTTCTGGCCCATCAGCGCCAGACGGATGAACTCACGGTCCTTGTAGCCATTGCAGACGATGGTGCCGCCCTTCGGCGCCAGTGCCAGCACCGCCAGCAACTCAGGCTTGGAGCCGGCTTCCAGGCCGATGGAAACATTCTGGGTAGCGATGATGTTCTCGATCACCGCTTCTTGCTGGTTCACCTTGATCGGGTACAGCGCGGTGTACTTGCTCTGGTATTCCAGGCGTTCGATGTTGGCGTCGAAGGCGCCGGTCAGCTGACGCACGCGGTCTTGCAGGATGTCGGGAAAGCGCACCAGCAACGGCAACGACAGGCCGCTCTTGCGCAACTGGTCGACTTGCTCGAACAGGTCGATAGGCGAGCTGCTCGGACCGTTCGGACGAACTTCGACGCGACCGGCGTCATTGATCGCGAAATATCCGGCCCCCCAATGGCGAATCCCGTAAACACTGCGGCTGTCCGCAACTGTCCATTGGCTGCCATCGTCTTTGCGTGTGCGTCGTACGGACATCGAAGTCCCCTATAAAGAAGTCATAGTGCGTCGCCTGGATTCAGGCCGGCGC
>NZ_JBOIBY010000066.1:0-14137 GCF_050739655.1 Pseudomonas sp.
GAGCATTGGAACCACCTGATCCCATCCCGAACTCAGCAGTGAAACGATGCATCGCCGATGGTAGTGTGGGGTTTCCCCATGTGAGAGTAGGTCATCGTCAAGATTAAATTCCGAAACCCCTATCTGCGTATGCAGGTAGGGGTTTTGTTTTTGTCCTCAGAAAAGCGCTAAGGCATGCCCACTACGCTGCTCCAGCACCGTCGTTAAAAAAATCTCACTAAAGTGACCGTGCAGTTTTGGTATGGTGCAGCTCGTTTTTTTAAGGGACTGATTTGCGGCCCACGGACTGGCATCTTCTTTTTAAAGAGTTGCTCCAGAAATGCCCCAACCGATCCCGATCAAAGACCACGAAAAAGAGACGCGCCTGGTCAACAAAAGACTGCTGGCCTGCGCCTCGTTAGTTGTCGCAATCACCTGTGCGCTGGTCATACGTATGTATGTTCTGCAGGTGGTCGAATTCGATTATCACTCCACCATTTCCGAAAACAATCGCGTCCATGTCCTGCCGATCACCCCAACCCGAGGGTTGATCTATGACCGCAATGGCGTGGTCCTGGCAGACAACCGCCCCAGCTACAACTTGACCATCACTCGTGAACGCGCCTCCAATGTCAATGAAGAGCTGGACGAGGTCGTCAGCCTGCTGCATCTGCCAGCTGAAGATCGCACGTCGTTCGACAAGGCGATGAAGCAGGCGCGGCATCCATTTGTACCCGTGACGCTGTTCTATGAGCTCAGCGAAGAACAGATCGCCGTGCTCGCAGTCAATGAGTTCCGTTTGCCGGGCATCGATGTCGAGCCGCAGTTCGTTCGGCACTATCCACTGGGCGAGCACTTCGCGCATTCGGTCGGATACGTTGGACGTATCAACGAGAAAGAGTCCAAGGTCCTGGATACGGTCGAGTACCGTGGCACTCAATCGATCGGCAAGACCGGGATCGAAAAATTCTACGAGTCGCAACTGCATGGCCATGTGGGTTACGAGGAAGTTGAAACCAATGCCCAAGGGCGCGTTTTGCGAGTGCTCAAGCACACCGACCCGGTTCCCGGTGAAAACATTGTACTGAGCCTCGACATCAAACTTCAGGAAGCCGCTGAGCAAGCGCTGGGTGATCGTCGCGGCTCGGTAGTCGCCCTTGATCCGTCGACGGGTGAAGTGTTGGCCATGGTCAGTAACCCGAGCTTCGATCCGAACCTGTTCGTCACCGGCATCAGCTCCAAGGAGTACTCGACGCTACGCGACTCCATCGACCGGCCGCTGTTCAATCGTGTGCTGCGCGGGCTCTACGCGCCAGGGTCAACCATCAAACCGGAAGTCGCGATTGCCGGACTCGACGCCGGAATCGTCACGCCGCAGACCCGGGTCTTCGATCCGGGTTACTACCAATTGCCGGACTTCGATCACAAATACCGCAACTGGAACCACAGCGGCGATGGTTGGGTGGACATGGACGCTGCGATCATGCGTTCCAATGACACCTACTTCTACGACCTGGCACATAAGCTGGGCATCGATCGTCTGCATGACTACATGGCGATGTTCGGTTTAGGAGAGAAAGTCTCCCTGGACATGTACGAAGAATCTTCCGGTCTGATGCCATCCCAAGCCTGGAAACGCGCCACACGCCGTCAGCCGTGGTTCCCGGGAGAGACTGTGATCCTTGGGATCGGCCAGGGCTATATGCAGGTCACGCCGCTGCAATTGGCCCAGGCCACGGCACTGATTGCCAACAAAGGCGTGTGGAACCGTCCGCACCTGGCCAAGACCGTTGACGGCGTCGCGCCGGTGGATGAGCACCCAATGCCAAACATATTGCTAAAGGACCCGCGTGACTGGGAACAGGTCAATCACGGCATGCAGATGGTGATGCACGATGCTCGCGGGATTGCCCGGGCCGCGGCGGCGGGCGCGCAATATCGGATTGCCGGCAAGAGCGGCACCGCGCAAGTGGTGGCGATCAAGCAGGGCGAGCGCTACAACCGCGAGAAGACCCGAGAACGCAATCGCGATAATGCCTTGTTCGTCGGCTTCGCTCCGGCCGAACACCCGAAGATTGTGATTTCGGTGATGATCGAGAACGGCGAGGCGGGCGGCCGCGTCGCAGGGCCCGTGGTGAGGGAAATCATGGACGCCTGGCTGCTCGATCAGGACGGGCATCTCAAGCCGCAATACGCCGCGCCGGCCAAGGCTCCGGGCGACCCTCACGTTTAAACCATCAAGGAATTCACAGCACAGGCATCACGGATGCAGGCAGCGTTGCAAACTGTCGAGAAAGATCATCTCGGCCGGATGCACAATGGTCGCCTTCGGTCTGCCAAATCACGGGTTCGCCACAATCGTTCCATACTTCCTGCGCCGATTACACCCTCACTTTCATCAAGAACAGGAGCAGGGACATGAGCAACAAGCCGTCGATTGTATTAGTGCACGGGTTCTGGGGCGGAGCTGCGCACTGGGGCAAGGTCATTGTTGAGCTGTCGCGAAAGGGATACACCGATATTCATGCGGTGGAAATGCCACTCACTTCCCTGGCCGACGATGCCGAACGCACACGCAAAATGATCGCCCAGCAGAATGGTCCGGTGTTATTGGTCGGGCACTCCTATGGTGGGGCAGTCATCACCGAAGCCGGCAATCAACCGAATGTCGTCGGATTGGTGTACATCGCCGCGTTCGCCCCGGACAAGGGCGAGAGCCCCGGCGGCCTCACCCAGCAGCATCTGCCCGCCGCCGCACCGAACCTTGCGCCGGACAGCGACGGCTTTCTCTGGCTCAAGGCCGACAAATTCCATGAAAGCTTCTGTCAGGATCTGCCGGCGGATGACGCACTGGTGATGGCCGTTACGCAAAAGGCACCGCTGGCCAGTACCTTTGGCGATGAAATCAGCGCACCGGCGTGGCGGAACAAACCGTCCTGGTATCAGATTTCCAGCGAGGATCGCATGATCCACCCGGATAACCAGAAACAGATGTCGTCCCGGCTCGGGGCGAAGAAGGTCATCACGCTGAACGCCAGCCATGCGTCGCTGGCCTCCCACGCGGCAGAGGTGGCCGCGTTGATCGACGAGGCCGCGAAGGCGTAGCAGCTGAAACGCAACCGATCTATCAGACTGGTTGCGTTGCCGCCGCCATGGCGGCCTGCACGCTCGATCGTGCGGCGATACGCTGCGAGCAAGCCCGCGATGAACGATAACTCGATCCACCTGCCAGAACACAAACGCCGTAAGGCACTTGCCATCGCCCTGACGTTAACGTCAAGATGTTTCAGGGCGCCGAAACATGAAGGCGCAGGGCGGACGACCCGGAGCGCTTGATGACGCTAATAAAAACAAACTCCCCCAAACTGCATCGCGAAGCCCGGCTGGCCCGGGAAAAGCTGCATCTGGAAGGCGAAGTGCCCGATGGCGTCCTGCGCGCCGAAATCGATGCCTCGTGGCGACGCAGCCTTAGCCATGGCGTGCATTTCAATGCCAAGCATGAGCTGGCGCTGGAATCGAGTGCCAGCGTCGACATACTGCTGGCGAGCAATCGCCTGCTGATCGACGCCGCGTTGCCTTCCATCGATTACCTGGCCGAGCGTCAGGGCAAGGAAGGGCTGATCATCCTCGCCAACTCCGACGCCACCATCCTCGCCGTCGAAGGGCGCGCCGATCGCCTCAAGGGCAGCGGCTTGCAAGACATCACCCTCGGCGCCTGCTGGAGCGAAGCCGCGCGCGGCACCAACGCCCTGGGCACCGCGCTGGTGGAAGCACGGCCAACCCTGATCGATTGCGGCGAACATTACCTGGATCGCCTCAGCGATTTTTCCTGCACTTCGGTCCCGATCCATTGCCCTCAGGGCGACATCCTCGGCGTGCTCGACCTGACCCGCGAAGGCCCGTTGGGTCGCGCCCACGACAGCACCGCGTTGCTGGCGATGGCGGTCAGCCAAATCGAAAGCCGGGTGTTCAACGCCAGTTACCCGGACGAAATCGTCCTGGCGTTTCACAGTCGTCGCCAATACCTCGAATCCCCTTGGCAAGGCTTGCTGGCGGTCAGCCTCGGCGGGCAGATTCTTGCGGTCAGTGCCCAGGCCTGCCAGTTGCTGCATGCCGAGCGCTCAGCGCTGGTCGGTCGGCGTTGCGAGGAGTTTCTCGGGGTCGATGGCCTGCAATTGTTGGCGCGTTTGCATCAGGGCGGCGCCGGCAGCCTGCAGACCGCCAAGGGTGAATTCTTCTACAGGACCCTGCGCGCGCCGCAACGCTCGATCAATGTCAGCAGCCCAGCGCGTAGCGTGGCGAAACCCCCTAAACCGCAACCGGATCTTGAGTCTCTGGCCGGGAGCAATACCCGTTATGCCCGAGCCCTGCGCATGGCCCGGCAAGGTCTGGCCAATGAGCTTCCGGTTTTGCTCCTGGGTGAAACCGGCACGGGTAAAGAGGTCATCGCCCGTGCCCTGCACATGGCTGGCACCCGTTGCGACAAACCTTTTGTGGCAGTCAATTGCGCGGCCATTCCCGAAGGCCTGATCGAGTCTGAACTGTTCGGTTACCGTGAAGGTGCGTTTACCGGCTCGCGCCGTGGCGGCATGGTCGGTCGCTTGCAACAGGCCCATGGCGGCACGCTGTTTCTCGATGAAATCGGCGACATGCCGCTGGCGTTGCAGGCGCGTTTGTTGCGCGTGTTGCAGGACCGCAAGGTCGCGCCGCTGGGCGCTGGCGAAGAGCAGGACATCGACGTTGCACTGATCTGCGCCACCCACCGCGACCTCAAGCGATTGGTGGAGGACAAGCACTTTCGTGAAGACCTGTTCTACCGGGTCAACGGCATCAGCGTAGTGCTCCCGGCCTTGCGCGAACGAGAAGATTTCGGCGCGCTGGTCAGTCGCCTGCTGACCAAGCTGGACGCGCCAACCGTAGAGCTGCATGACGACCTCAACCGCCTGCTCGGCAGCTATCACTGGCCGGGCAACATCCGCCAACTGGAGATGGTCCTGCGCACTGCGCTGGCCATGCGCGAACCAGGGGAAACCGTCCTGACGCTCGATCACTTGCCTGACAGCATGCTCGACGAACTCACCGCCGGTGAACGCCCACAGTCCGGCAGCATCCGGGAAAACGAACTGGAGATGATCCGCCAGTCCCTGGACAGCCATCAGGGCAACGTCTCGGCCGCCGCCGATGCCCTGGGCATCAGCCGCGCGACCCTGTATCGCAAGCTCAAACAGTTGCGTTCGTGATGCGCCGCCTGATCGTTCGGCTGATCGACAGCCACAACCCCGAAGCCCTGCATGCATCGTTGCAGTGGCTCTACAGTTTCGTGCGCCCCCATCGGCTGGCGATTGCCGGGCTGCTGGGGCTTTCGGTTTGTGCGTCGGCACTGGTGCTGGTGCAGCCGTGGCTGACCAAACTGCTGATCGACGATGGCCTGCTGGCGCGCAACTTCCCGATGTTGGTGTTGATCGCCGGGCTGATGATAGTCGCCGGTTTGCTCGGCACGGCGCTGTCGGGGATCAACCGTTATCTGCACACGCGTCTGTCCGGGCGCATGCTGTTTGCCCTGCGCGATGACCTCTATCGACACTTGCAGACCCTTTCGCCGAGCTTCTACGGCCAGCGGCGCATCGGCGATTTGATGTCGCGCCTGGATGGCGATGTGGCGGAAATCCAGCGCTTTGCCGTGGACTCGCTGTTCTCGGCGGTGTCCAGCGTGATCGGTCTGGTGGTGGCAATCGCCATGCTGCTGACGCTGTCCTGGAAACTCTCGCTGCTGGCGCTGGTGTTGATTCCCCTCGACGTGATCTGGCTGCGCTGGATGCGACGCAAGGTTGAGCGTGATGTGCGGCAGTTGCGCGAGCGCTCGGCGGACATGTCGTCGTTCATGGTCGAGACGCTGCCGGTGATGAAGTTCATCCAGTCCGCTGGTCAGCAACAGCGCGAAGCCCGGCGCCTGGAAAGCCTGGGCCAGGGCTACATGAGCCAGTTGTTGCGCCTGCAAGTCACCGAGTTTTTCACCCAGGCCGTGCCCGGCACATTGACCTCGCTGTCCCGGGCCTGTGCGTTTCTGATCGGCGGTTATTGGGTGGTGCAGGGCACCTGGCAACTGGGCGCGTTGATCGCGTTTTCCACCTATCTGGGCATGGCCGTCGGGCCGGTTCAAAGTTTGCTCGGGCTCTATGTGGCAATTCAGCGCATGACCGTCAGCCTCGGCCGGGTGATGGAGTTGCGCGGTGAGGAGCCGACCGTGCTCACGCCCGCGACACCCAAGCCGATGCCGGAATCTGGCGAGCTGCGTTTCGACGATGTGCACTTCAGCCATCCCGGTCGACAGACGACATTGCGCGGTATCGAAGCGCGTATTCCCTACGGTTTGAAAGTCGCCCTCAGCGGTGGCTCCGGCGTGGGTAAATCGACCCTGATCGACCTGCTGCAACGCCACCATGATCCGCAGTCAGGGCGGGTGCTGTTGGGCGAAGTGGACGTGCGCGAACTGGACCTGTTCCAGTTGCGTCGGCGCATCGCCGTGGTCAGCCAGGACATCGTGCTGTTCCGTGGCAGCCTGGCCGATAACCTGGCCTATGCGGTGCCGGATGCCAGTCGCGAAGCGATTGCCGAAGTGGCGCGTCTGGCGCAGCTCGACAGCCTGATCGCGTCTTTGCCCGAAGGCCTCGACAGCCCATTGGGCGAGCGCGGCCAGCAGTTGTCCGGAGGGCAAAAACAGCGCATCGCCATTGCCCGCGCACTGCTGCAAGACCCACTGATTTTGGTCCTCGACGAAGCCACTTCGGCGGTGGATGAAGCCACCGAGCGCGAAGTCATCGAGGCCATCGACCGCCTGTTCGCCGGGCGCACGCGGATCCTGATCAGCCATCGTCCTTCGACCCTGGCCGATGCCGATCTGCGTTTTGAGTTGCTCGACGGTGTGCTGATTTCGAAGACGGTGCTGCATGAAGCCTGAGTTGCGCATTGGCGTGGTGGACAGCGGGCACTCGGCGGCGCAGCGGGTGCAGGTGATCGCCGGGCGGCGCTTTTCGCTGGTGGAGGACGGGCTCGCCGAAAGCGATTTGCGCGACGATCCGCTGGGCCATGGCAGCGCGGTCATCGAAGCCATCGGCCGACGTGCACCATCGGCATTGTTTTGCGTGGCCCAGGTATTCGACCAGCGTGGCGTTACCAGTGCGTTGCAGATCGCCACGGCGATTGACTGGTTGGTGGCGCAGGACGTGCGCCTGATCAATTTGAGCCTCGGTTTACGGCAGGACCGCAGCCTGTTGCGTGAGGCCTGCGCGGCAGCGGTGACGCGCGGTGTGCTGCTCTGCGCGTCCAGCCCGGCGCAAGGCGAAGGCGTGTATCCGGCGAATTATCCACAGGTGCTGCGTGTCACTGGCGACGCACGCTGCGCCGAACTTGAATGGTCATGGCTCAACAGCGCCCAGGCGGATTTCGCCGCGTGTGTGCATGGCACTTATCCGGGGCAGTCCGGCGCCAGTCTCGGTTGCGCGGCATTGAGCGGGCACATCGCGGCGTTTCTGGTGGAGCAGCCCGAGGCGAGCAATCAACAGGTCATCGACTATCTACGGGACAACGCCCGCCATCGTGGCCCTGAACGGCGATCCGGGCCATGACCAGGATTGTGATTCTTGGCGCGGGACCGGCGGGTGCGGCGGTGGCGTTGGGGCTGCGGCGACTGGGTTATGCCGTCACGCTGATCAGCGAGTGGCGCCGCTTTGCCGCGCTGGAAGGGGTTTCCCAGCGGGTGCTGGAAGCGCTGCGCGGGGCAGGGCTGCATCACGGGCTGGCGCAGGCGATATTGCCGTCGCAGCGACAGGTCAACTGGAATGGCCAGCAGCACGCGCAGAACATCGAGTTTCTGCTGGATCGGCCGACCTTTGATCGCGGCCTGCGGGAAGATTTGTGGGTGGCCGGGGTTGAGCTGATCGAAGGCCGGGTGCTGTCGGTCCACAGTTGCGCAGCAGACCATCGAGTCGAAATCGACGGACGTGAGCCGTTGATTGCGGACTTTCTAGTGGAAGCCCGCGGCCGCCAGACTCCGGCTCTCGGTAAAGGCATGCGCGGGCCGGAGACGGTCAGCCTGCTCAATCGCTGGCAAGGCGCGCTGGGTACCACAGCCAGCGCCGTGGAAAGTCTCGCTGACGGTTGGGCATGGATGGCGCGGCGGGCCGACGGTCAGTGCTACTGGCAATGGACGGTGGATGTGGCCAGCGCCGAACTGCCAGGCAAGGCGCAGTTGCTCGACTACTGTCGGCAGCGGCGTCAGGCATCGGCGCTGGCTCAAGCCTTTTTTGGCGGCGAGCCAGAGATCGACCTGCAACTGCACGCCCGCAGCAGCACCGCGATCCTGAGCCTGCAGGTGTGTGGCGAGAACTGGATTCGGGTTGGGGATGCGGCGATGGCGGTGGACCCGCTGTCGGGCAATGGCATCTTTCAATCGTTGTCCTCGGCGTTGCAGGCGCCAACGGTGATCAACACCTTGCTGCGCAAACCCGAGCGCGCCGAGTTGGCCCAGCGATTTCATCAACAGCGGGTGGAGCAGTTGTTCTTGCGGTTCGCGCGCATTGGTCGGGATTTTTATGCCGATGAGCAGCGCTGGCGGGAATTGCCGTTCTGGCTGGCTCGGCGGCAGTGGCCAGACTCTGAGGTTGCTCATGCCGAGGCGGACTTCGATGCGCTACGCATCGAGCGGGCGCCGGTGCTGCGCGATGGGTTTGTCGATGAGGCCGAGGTGGTGATCACGGCGGATCAGCCGTTGGGGATCTGGCATGTGCAAGGGGTGGAGCTGGCGCCGTTGGTGCGGCGGTTGCGCACAGAGCCGGCTGAGCAGGCGTTGGCGGGGTTGACGGTGGAGCAGGGGCGGATGGTCAGGGGGTGGTTGTTGGCCCAAGGTTTTAAGCCGTGAATCTTGTGTTGATAGGGCTGGCCTCATCGCTAGCAGGCTAGCTCCCACATGGGATCTGTGAACGACACAATTCCACTGTGGGAGCTAGCCTGCTAGCGATGGCGGCCTAAAGGGCGCCGCGATTACAACTTGATCAACACCGACTTCAACTCGGTGTAATGCTCAATCGCCGCATACCCCATCTCGCGCCCAACCCCCGACATCTTGTAGCCACCAAACGGCAACGCCGGGTCCAGGGCGCTGTGGCAGTTGACCCACACCGAACCGGACTTGATCCGCGGAATCATCCGGTGCACCGCCGCCAGATCATTCGACCAGATGCTCGCACCCAGACCGTAAGGGCTGTCATTGGCCATACGCAGCGCATCGGCTTCGTCATCGAACGGAATCGCCACCAGCACTGGCCCGAAGATTTCTTCCTGCACCAGCGAGTGCTTCTGATCGACATCGACAATCACCGTCGGCTTGACGAAAAAGCCCGGCCCGAACTGTTCGCCACCACAGGCGATGGTCGCGCCACTTTCCCGACCCTTCTCGATGTAGCCATAAACCCGCTCTTGCTGCCGCGCAGAGATCAGCGGCCCCATCTCGACGCTTGGGTCCAGGCCGTTGCCGAGTTTCATGGCGTTGGCGATGCCAGCGATGTCCGCCACCACATTGTCGAAATGCTTGCGCTGCACATACAGGCGCGAACCTGCGCAGCAGACTTGGCCCTGGTTGAAGAAAATCGCGCTGGCGGCACCGGCTGCGGCGCTCGGCAGGTCGGCATCGGCCATGACGATGGTGGGCGATTTGCCGCCCAGCTCCAATGTCACACGGGTCATGGAATCCATGGCGATCTTGCCGATCTGCTTGCCCACGGCGGTGGAGCCGGTGAAGGTCAGCTTGTCCACCAACGGGTTGTGGGTCAGGGCGGAGCCAGCGGTGATACCGGTGCCGGTGACCACGTTGAACACGCCTTCGGGGTAACCGGCTTCCAGCACCAGTTCGGCGAGTTTCAGCGCGGTCAGCGGGGTTTCGTCGGCGGGCTTGAGCACCACGGTGCAGCCGGTGGCCAGGGCCGGGCCGAGTTTCCAGCAGGCCAGCAACAGTGGGAAGTTCCAGGCGACGATGGCGCCAACCACACCCACCGCTTCGCGGCGGATGAAGCTGTGGAACTGATCGTTGGGCATCAGCGGCGCGGACACATCGACCGTGGAACCTTCGATCTTGGTCGCCCAACCGGCCATGTAGCGCAGGAAGTCGATGGCAAGCTGCACGTCCATCACCTGGGCAACCATCGCGCTCTTGCCGTTGTTCAGGCATTCCAGTTGCGCCAGCTGCTCGGCGTCGCGCTGCATCAGGTCGGCGAGTTTCCACAGCAGGTTCTGCCGCTCCCGTGGGCGGGTGCGGGTCCAGGCCGAGTCATCAAAAGCCTGACGTGCGGCAAGCACCGCGCGGTCGACATCCTCCGGCGTGGCCCGTGGCACCACGCACAGCACTTCACCGGTGGCCGGGTTGTGCAGGGGCATGGTCTGGCCATCGGCGGCCTCGACCCAGTCGCCGCCAATGAGCATGCGCGGGGCGCGCTGGATAAACGCCGAAGTGGCGGGAAGCAGGTTGGGGAGCGACATGTTGAAACCTCGTCTTGTTCGTGTGGCGAGGTCTTTCGCAATGGGTGTGCCAGTTGTGGGTTTCGCCGTTGAAAGCCCGAGCGGACAGGCTTGGCGAGTATTTTCGGGATCAGCAAGACGTTGGCAACCGTCGCAAATTGCGACGACATGAGACTCCGCGCACACCGGGCATGACTACTGTGGGAGCGAGCCTGCTCGCGATGAACGAGAGAACACAGTGGTGTGTCAGGTAGCCATCGTTATCGTTGACGACCATCGCGAGCAGGCTCGCTCCCACAGAAGGGCGGTCTATGCTTGTCTCAGGTTGCAACACGTGTCGCGAAATTAAACGTGCAACGCCGACGATATCCCCGTTAAAACCCGACCCACACTCTACAAATCATTGATTAATCGACACATTCACAAGCTGGCACGCTCCGTGTATTGCTCATCGCAGACGTTTCTCTTGCCTCCGTCAGCGGCCCGCCGCCGACGGCAGAAACCCAAAAAACGATAAGCCACAAAAATAAGAAAGCACCGTGCGAGGTTCGACGTTGATGAAGAGAAAACTCCGTTCAGGCCTGAGTGCCAGTCTGCTGGCCATGGCCGCTTGTGTGGCGCTGCATTCGCCTTACAGCCTGGCAGCCCGCGACGCCCAGACCATCCTCAAGGAAACTTGTCAGGGCTGTCACACCCCCGAAGCCGATAACGCCCTCAGTCGTATCAGCCACCAGCGCAAGACGCCGGAAGGCTGGCTGATGAGCATCGCCCGCATGCAGACCATGCACGGTTTGCAGATCAGCGATGAAGACCGTCGGACGCTGGTCAAATACCTGGCCGACACCCAAGGCCTGGCGCCGAGCGAAACCGATGGCGTGCGTTATGCCATGGAGCGTCGGCTCAACACGGTCGAGCAGTTCGACGACCAGACCAGTCAGATGTGTGGCCGTTGCCACTCCGGTGCGCGGGTGGCCTTGCAACGCCGTCCGGCCCAGGAGTGGGAGCGTCTGGTGAACTTCCACCTCGGCCAATGGCCGTCGCTGGAGTATCAGGCCCTGGCCCGTGACCGTGATTGGTTCGATATCGCCCGCAAAGAGATGGTGCCGCTGTTGGCCAAGCGTTATCCGCTGGACAACCCGGCCTGGAAGAAATGGCAGAGCGTGGCGCCCAAGTCGGATGCGCTGGTGGGTGACTGGAGCTTCAGCGGTCACGTGCCGGGCAAGGGCGAACTGGCGGGTGTAATGAGCGTCAGCGCCGACGGCAGCGATACCTTCAAGGTTAGCGTCAAAGGCCAATACGCCGACGGCACGCCGTTCAATGGCGACGGCAGCGCGATTCTCTACACCGGCTATGAATGGCGCGGCAACGTGACCATCGACGGCGTGACCATGCGCCAGGTATTCGCCGCCCAGGGCAATGCCATGCAGGGTCGGATGTTCGAGGCCGAGCATGACGAGCGCGGCCTGGATTTCGTTGCCGCCAAGCAGGGTTCCCAGCGTTTACTGGCGGTGCAACCGGGCTATGTGAAGGCCGGCAGCGAAACCGAAGTGACCCTGATCGGCAGCGGCTTGACCGGCAAGCCGAACTTCGGCAAAGGCGTGGAGGTGGTGGAAATCGTCTCCCAGAGTCCGGAGCAGATCAAAGTCAAACTCAAGGCCGCCGCCAACGCACAGCCGGGCCTGCGCGCGGTCACCGTCGGCACCGTGAAAGGCCCGAGCCTGTCGGTCTACAGCAAGATCGCCTCGGTCAAAGTGGTACCGGAATTCTCGGTGGCGCGGATCGGTGAAGGCGGTGGTTCGACGCCGAAAGTCCAGGGCCGTTTCGACGCCGAAGCCTGGGGCAAGGGCGCCGATGGCAAGCCGTATCGCATCGGTGTATTCCCGGCGCAGTGGAAGGTCGAGGCCTTCGACGACCGCGCCAAGGAAGACGAAGACGTCAAGTACGCCGGCACCATGCAGGCTGACGCGGGCGTGTTCACCCCGGGCGATGCCGGGCCGAACCCGGCGCGCAAAATGTCCACCAACAATGCCGGCAACCTCAAGGTGATCGCCGCCGTCGACGACGCGGGGAAATCCCTGACCGGCGAAGGCCACATGATCGTGACCGTGCAACGCTGGAACAATCCACCCATTCCTTAAGCTGGCTGATCGATTGCGGTTTCAGACACTTTTCGGAATGACCGCAAGCCCCGTGTAGAGGGGCTTGCACAGGAGGTTTGCCATGGGCGCTATCTTGAATCTGGTCGAACGTAACCTGCACGAAGTGCACGTTGATGCCGACCGCATGCTGTTCCACATCCCCAGCAGTTCGCTGTTCGCCAGCGATGAACTGACGGGCACCATCATCGACACCTTGCGTGGCCCCGGCTGTTCCTCGGACGACCTGATCCAGCGCCTGGCCGCGCGTTTCAGTGGTGAGGAAATCACCGAGACGGTGCGTGAGCTGATGGCCCTGGAACTGGTCAGCGACGGCTCGCCGCTGACCCCCGACATCGCCACCAAGCGGGTCGAGCGTACCGCCATCAATACGGTGGTGCTCAACGTCAACACCGGCTGCAACCTGAGCTGCACCTACTGCTACAAGGAAGACCTCGACAAGCCGTCAGCGGGCAAGAAGATGGATGTCGAAACGGCGATTGCCTCGGTGGAGATGCTGCTCAAGGAATCCCCGGATGAAGAGCGTTTCACCGTGGTGTTCTTCGGCGGCGAACCGCTGAGCAATCGCAAGCTGATCGAGTACATGGTCGATTACTGCGAGAAGCGTTTTGCCGAGGCTGGCAAGTTCGTCGAGTTCGTCATGACCACCAACGCCACGCTGCTCACCGAAGAAACCGTGGACTA
Organism: Pseudomonas sp.; assembly: GCF_050739655.1. Lineage (GTDB taxonomy): Bacteria > Pseudomonadota > Gammaproteobacteria > Pseudomonadales > Pseudomonadaceae > Aquipseudomonas. The sequence continues at coordinate 13,329 of NZ_JBOIBY010000066.1, forward strand.
TCTCAACGCCCACCGCTTCGGTTTGTCAGTGAGTATCGACGGGCCGAAGACCGTGCACGACCGCAATCGCATCACCGTGGGCGGGCAGGGCACCTACGACGTGGTGCGGCGCAAGGCCGAGATGCTGCTGTCGCGCTACAACAGCCGCCCGGTGGGCGCTCGGGTGACCTTGACCACCGGCGTCACCGATGTCGAAACCATCTGGGATCACCTGTTCAACGAACTGGGGTTTGCCGAAGTCGGCTTTGCCCCGGTGACCTCCGGCGACATCAGCAGCTTCAACCTCACCAGCGAAGAATTGGTACAGGTGTTCGCCAACATGAAGGCCCTCGGTCGGCGCTACCTGGAAGCCGCGCTGGAGCACCGCAACATTGGTTTCTCCAACCTGCACCAACTGATCACCGACATCCACGAAGGCCACAAGAAAGCCCTGCCATGCGGCGCGGGCCTGAAGATGCTGGCGGTGGATCACAAGGGTGAACTGAACCTGTGCCACCGTTTCACCGGCTCTTCGATGCCGACCTTCGGCAACGTCCACAGTGGCGTGAAACAGATGGAGTTGAACGACTTCCTGTCCCAGCGGCTGGACCGCACCAACACCGGTTGCAACGACTGCAATATCCGCAACCTGTGTTCCGGTGGCTGCTATCACGAGAGCTACGCCCGGTACGGCGACCCGACTCACCCGACCTATCACTACTGCGAACTGATGCGTGACTGGGTCGACTTCGGCATCGAGGTCTACACCCGGATCATGGCCAATAACCCTGCGTTCATCAGCAGCTACATCACTCCGCGCAAGGCTCACT
>NZ_JBOIBY010000067.1:0-5555 GCF_050739655.1 Pseudomonas sp.
GCTTTTTGCTTGTCTCGAAATGCCAGCCCATCAGAAGGCGCCAGGTCTGTGCCAATAAAATCCGAGGGAAGTGTTCGAGAATATGCTTCGGGAGCTTTTCAGCAAGGAGATCGGCGCTGGATTCATTTCCGAAAATAGAGTCGCAGTGGGCGTCCATTATTTCCGCAGCACGCATCGGGTCGCCAGCACTAAGCGCATGGTTGAAGGCTTCGACATAGTGGCCGTTGTCTGCAAACCAATCGCTGGCTCTTCGATTGAGCTGCTCAAATTGACCCGGGTTGCTTTCACGTAAATGACGACGCAGGAACTCCGCGAACAAAGGATGGTACCGATACCACCGCTGTTCTTCATCCATCGGTAGCAAGAACAGACCTTTGGTTTCGCACTCTCGCAGAAGCTCCAGGCCGTCGTTGCGCGACGTCAGGAAATTGCAGAGAGGGATGCTTAATCGATCAAGAATCGCGCTCTGGAGAAGGAAGTTCTGAATGGACTGTGTTTGCCGGGATAGCACGTCCTGAAGGAAGAAATCGGCAAACTGTCGACGCTCTCCAGTGAAGTTGGCAAGGTTTTCGAGTAGATCAGGATCCCGCTGGAGCAGCATTGCGGCCAGCTTCAGGCCGCCAGCCCAGCCTTCCAAGCGAGTTTCGAGAATGTCCAGTTGGGCTTGATCCAGCTGCCCAATTCCGTGCCGCTCCATGAGCTTTGCCGTCTCGGACTGAGTAAATTTCAGATCCCTCGAGCCTACGTCATATACCTGACCGTGCATCCGCTGGCGGGCGACCGACATGCATGGTTCGCCGCGAAACGAAAGAATGTAATGAAGCCCTGGAGGAGCGTGGTCAACCAGCATCGAAAGCGCTCGTACAGAGTCGCTACCAGCGAGGTGATGAACGTCGTCTACAAAAACGTAGAGGGGAGTAGGCTGCGTCCGAATGAGCTTAATGGTTGAGCTGAAGGCTTGCTGCAGGTTTTTTTCTCCGATACGGGAGAGCTGCTCTATCAATAGCTCCGGGGTTTCAGCTAATTCCAGGGCACCCTTCAAGTGGGCGATGAAAATCGGCAAGTCTCGGCTGTCAGCATCGAGAGACAGCCACGCCGCCTTTTGGTGATGCTGCTTCAGCCAATGATACTGCTGGGCCATAAAACAGGTTTTGCCATAGCCAGGAGGTGACTGAATCAGCGCCAAGACAGCATCACCAGAGTCACCAAAGCGCTTGGAAAGTCGGGAACGGCAGATTAATCCTGTGGTTTCAGGCGGCTGCAGGCGGGATCCTAAAAGGAATACCTGGATAGCATCATTGTTGCTGCTGTCAGCGTGTAAAAGAGCTCTGGACATGGGCTTGGAGCCTCTAAAATCTGAGCCGATTCTTCGGCCTCTTGTACATTGTTTTGCTTGTCGCCAATTGCAGGCTGGGCGGTTATGCCACATAAAGTGTCAGGTAACACTCTTATCTCTGAAAGGGCGGAGACTGTCTAGTTTAGCTGCTGAATGGAAGGTACAAGGTGTAATGGCGATGGCCAAGGGCGACAAGGTCATGGAATAGCAGGCTGATCATGGAAGACTCCTTGCTGTGATATCCATCGTCACTTTTGAAGCACCGCTCCAGTAAGCGGTGCTTCATATAGCATCATGCGTTGTGTTCGGCTTCCCAAGCTTTGATGGCTTCGCTAGCTACTCGGAACGCGGCTAGAGCCAATGGGACACCACCGTAGATTGCGGCCTGCATAAGCACAGCTCGAATTTCCTCTTTGGTGACACCATTTGTGAGAGCGCCTTTTACGTGCACGCCCAGCTCGTGATGCTGGCTCATGGCTGTGAGCATCGCAATGTTGATGATGCTACGAGTCTTAAACGGGAGAGCTTCATCGCCCCAAATAGCGCCCCAGCAATACTCGGTGACAAGAGCTTGCATCGGCTTGTTGAACTCGTCAGCTGCTGCCCACGATTTTTCAACATGGATATCACCTAGCACGGCCTTCCGGTTGGCAAAGCCTTTCTCAAACAGTTCGTTGTTCATGGTGTCTCGCTTGATTACGGTTTGGGACGGGTGGGTACTTCAACGCCAGCCCACTGTTCGAACAGGCAGACGATGCGGGTGAAGTCAGCGTTGTCGCCATAAGCTGCACGGGTCATGTTGAGGACTTGTCGTACGGCACTGCCAACGGGCATCGGTACACCCATGGCTTCTGCCTCGTCTAGGCACAAACGAGTGTCCTTGAGCGAGAGGCCAGTGGTGAACCCAAAGTCGAAGGTTCTAGGAAGAACTGCACGCGGAAGCTTGTCGGCCGTCGCACTGTTTCGGCCGCTGCCAGCGTTGAAGACATCGAGCATAATCTGAGGATCAAGCCCTGCCTTAACGCCCATGACGAGAGCTTCTGACGACACTGCCAATGCCGTCAGCGAGACGAGGTTATTAACCAGCTTCATGGTCTGGCCAAGACCAGGCGCCTCACCGCAAAAAATCAGTTTTCCGAGGTTATCCAGGATCGGTTTAACTTCGTCATAGATAGCTTTAGGGCACGAAGCCATGAGAGCGAGGGTGCCCTTCGCAGCTCCTGCTGCGCCGCCACTCACAGGGCAGTCAACAGCGACAATGTCATTTTTTTCGAGACTTTCGGCGACCAGCTTGGCGGTGCGAGGCCCTGTGGTGGAAAGATCAACGAAAATGCGGACTTTACTTCCGCTGCTTACTCCTTGATCACCTAGCGCAACCTTCTGAACTACATCAGGAGTAGGCAGGCTTGCGAAGACAATTTCCGCTTGCGATGCAACGGAGGCAGGGCTGTCGGCGCGTTTTGCTCCAAGCGCAACAAGGCGGTCTACAGTTGCCTCATTTAGGTCGAATACAGTTAGGTTCAGACCTGCTTGTGCCAAGCGAGTGGCCATAGGCTCACCCATGGTGCCGAGGCCGATGAATCCGATACTGAGTTGTGACATTTTTTTCGTGTCTCCTCGAGGTAGTCAGCTAGCCAGCCAGCCGCCATCGACCGGTAGCATCGCTCCAGTGATATCGGTGCCCGAATGGCCACAAAGAAAAACAATGAGATCGCCAACATGTGTGGCATCGTTGAAACGACCGGACGGTTGTTTTCCGGTCAGAAATTGACGAACCGCGTCCTTCTCACTCAGTTGGGCCTGCTCTTTCAGTTCGTCTACACGAGCTGCGATCGAAGGCGTTAGGGTCGAGCCTGGTGAAATGGCATTGCAGGTAATTCCGAAGTCAAGATTCTCGAGAGCAACAACGCGGGTGAAACCGAGGAGCGCGCTCTTTGTCGTTACATAGTCGACCCTGTTCGGAGCACCACGTACTCCGTAGATCGATGTCATGTTGAAAATGCGTCCCCAGCCCTGCAGGCGCATCTCAGGGAGCGCAAGTCGGGTTGCATGGAAAACGGCAGACAGATTGACTGCTAGAGCACGATTCCAAGCATCGACGGGGAGTTCGTGTACCGGGGCGAAGTGTCTGGCCACTGCGTTGTTGACCAGAATATCGATGCCGCCCAGTCGGGCTTGCGCAATACTGACTAATTCTTCAACACCGGCTTCGGTACTCAGATCTGCTGCAGCGTAACTGACTTCAACGCCGTGTCGTTCTTGCAGGTTTGCGCACAAAGCGCTGAATTCGTCGGCTGGAGCTCTTCCGTGTAAGACGATGCTGCAGCCGGCCGCTGCCAGGGCTTCACCAATGGCTAGACCAAGTCCTGCTGTAGAGCCTGTGATTAGAGCGCGCTTGTTTTTCAGAGGCTTCATTTTCCGAGGCCCCCAAGTAAATCGGTGCTGCAGGCAACTGAGTTTGGAGTCTGGCTAGGGGCCTTGGCCGGCGCCCATGCACAATGCCCTTTAAGCATTTCTTACGCCCTCTAATTTTTGTCGGCGGCAGCAAGGCAGAGCTTGCCGTACTCATTTGTGGGGTCAGAGTTGCGCGCATGCGTTGGATAGGCACCTGCCGAAAGATAGTGAAGGAATGAACGCGGCATTCCTGCCGTTGGATAGGTGCATGCCTTTCGTTGGTTCTCATAACGTCTTGTACTGCTTGAGTCTGCCTGGAGATGCTGCATGGATAATTGCGCTGCCATGACCAAAGAGGTGCGGGCGGTAACTCAATTGATCGCTGAGTTTGTGTACGCAACTGAATGGGCTGATTTGCCCGACGAGGTACGTCACGAAGCCAAGCGCGCTCTGATCAACTACTTCGCTGTGGCATTTGCTGGATGCAAGGATTCAGATATCGACACTGCAATGAAGCTGCTCAAGAGCCTTCATCCTGGCGGTCGAGGAGGGTTTGTTGGGCGCTCAGAAGCCCTGGTAATGCTTGACGCCGCTGCTCTGAATGCGATGAGTGCAAATGTCTACGATTACGACGACACCCATATTCCGACAATCATCCATCCCACTGGGCCGGTTGCCTCTGCGCTTTTTGCGTTGGCTGAAGAGACAAAAATCTCGGGCGAGCAGTTACTGCTCGCACTAGTGTTGGGGATGGAAATTGAGTGCCGTCTGGGTAAGGCGCTTCACCCTTGGCACTACCAACGAGGCTGGCATATAACCTCAACCTGCGGCGTATTTGGAGCGGCTCTGGCTGCCGGAAAAGCCATTGGACTAGATGTTCGTCAGTTGGCATGGGCCATTGGAAATGCCAGTGCGCAAGCTTCGGGTCTCGTTGAGACTCTGGGGAGTGCAGCGAAAAGTCTGAGTGTTGGAAATGCTCCAAGAAACGGACTACTGTCGGCATTGTTAGCGCAGAGAGGGTTTGCGGGCCCTGAGTGCCCTCTGGAGGGCACGCGAGGATTCCTCCAGGTGATGAGTGATTCTCCAAAGTTTGACGAGCTGACGCACGAGTTGGGAGGCTCATGGGCGGTGTTGGCCAACACCTATAAGCCCTATCCTTGTGGGGTGGTGTTAAATCCGGTCATTGAGGCCTGCATCGCATTGCGTGCAGACAAGAGTTGGACATATGGCCAGGTGTGTCGGGTAGAGCTGATTGGTAATCCTTTGTTGCGAGAGCGTACAGATCGTCCGCACATCAAGCTTGGGCGGGAGTCTCAAGTAAGTGCGCAGCATGCTGTTGCCATTACCTTGGCGACGGGAATGGCAGGCCTAGATCAGTTCAGTGATGCTGCCGTGGCAGATCCGGTTTTGCGGGCAACGTACCCGTTGGTAGACTTCTACGATGATCCTGACTGTTCTGTTGAGTCGGCGACGGTGAGAGTCCTCTTGGACACTGGGCGGTATCTTGAGCACCGTGTTGCTTCAGCAAAAGGGGGGTTGATGGCGCCGCTTTCTGATTCTGACTTGGTAGAAAAGCTAACCATCCTCGCTAAACGAAGTGGGAGTACCATCAACGTCGAAGCGTTGGTAGAAGCAATCTGGTCGTTGGATAGGAGCGAAAATGCGGGGGCTGTTATGACCCTTGCTACGGAAAGGTAAAAAAAGGCCACCGAAACAGACTGTGTGAAAACGCACTAAAGGCCAGCCCAATAAACGCCCCGACTTGTTCGGGGCGTTTGTTTTTGTGCGGGCAACAGACGAAAAAGGGCCTTTCAGCCCATTAGCG
>NZ_JBOIBY010000068.1:0-3083 GCF_050739655.1 Pseudomonas sp.
GCTCCTACAAAGGGACGGGAATGTGTGCCTTTATTTTTTCAGGTCTTCGGCCCCCTGCAACGGCTCATCACCGAGCAGCAGGTCCTTTTCATGGTCGACCGATTCTTCCTCGAACAAACGCCAGATATGGTCGTCCTGAGTACCGAGCAATTCGACAAAGCGCCGACCTTCGACCTTGTCGTTCAATTGACCGAGGTAGCGACCCTGCTCGGTTTCGCTGCGGGTCAAAACGATCTTGCGATCTTTCTCCGGCTGGGTTGGCGAGATCAGGTTCAGTTCAAGGGTTTTCGGCTGGCTGTTGCCGCTCAGGCGCAGGTCGACTTCACCGGTGACATCATCCAGACGCACGCTGGCGCGCATCAACAGGGTCTGGGCCAGAAGTTCGCGGTCCAGGGAGCGGTTGATGCCTTTGCCGGCCTCGTAGTAGTTGTCGTTGACCAGGTTGTCCGGGTTGTTCACCGCGATGGTCACCATGGACAAGGTCAGGGTCACCGAGCAGGCCAGAATCCCGATGATGATCCATGGCCAAAGGTGCTTGTACCAGGGGCTTGCGGCGTTTGCTGCGGGCATGTTCACTTCTCTCAACGATTTTGTGGGCCGATGAATCGGCTCTTGGCTTCAACGTGAATGCTGGCGTCATCGGCATCCTTGAGGATGAATTTCACCTCGTTGGTGCTCGATGGCAGGTGTTCCGGGGCCACGGACAGTTCGGCTGGCTGGCTGACGATATCGCCAGCGGCGACCTTGATCTCGCGCCGGCCTTGCAATTTAAGGTCCGGCAGGCCGGTGGCTTCCAGCACATAGGTATGATCGCGCTGGTCCTTGTTCATGATCTTCAGGCTGTAGACGTTTTCGATCCGGCCCTCGGCGTTCTCGCGATACAGGACACGGTCCTTGCTGACGTCGAAGCCTACCAGCGAGCGCATGAAGAAAGCGGTCACCAACAGGCTGATCATCGCCAGCAGTACCAGGGCGTAACCGATCAGTCGCGGACGCAGTTTATGGGTTTTCTGCCCCGACAGGTTGTGTTCGGTGGTGTAGCTGATCAGGCCGCGTGGGTACTCCATTTTGTCCATGATCGCGTCGCAGGCATCGATGCAGGCGGCGCAGCCGATGCATTCGATTTGCAGGCCGTCGCGGATGTCGATGCCGGTCGGGCAGACCTGAACGCACATGGTGCAGTCGATGCAGTCGCCCAGGCCCTGGGCCTTGTAGTCGATGCCTTTCTTGCGCGGACCGCGACCTTCGCCACGGCGTGGGTCGTAGGAAACAATCAGGGTGTCCTTGTCGAACATCACGCTCTGAAAACGTGCGTAGGGGCACATGTAGATGCACACCTGCTCACGCAGCCAGCCAGCGTTGCCATAGGTGGCGAGGGTAAAGAAACCGACCCAGAAGTACGACCAGCCATCCGCTTCGCCGGTGAAGAACTCGATCACCAGTTCGCGGATTGGCGAGAAGTAACCGACGAAGGTCATGCCGGTCACGAAGCCGATCAGCAGCCACATGGCATGTTTGCTGAATTTGCGCAGGAACTTGTTAGCGCTCATGGGCGCCTTGTCGAGTTTGATGCGCTGGTTACGATCACCTTCGGTGACCTTTTCGCACCACATGAAAATCCAGGTCCAGACGCTCTGCGGGCAGGTATAACCGCACCATACGCGGCCGGCATACACGGTGATGAAGAACAGGCCGAACGCGGCAATGATCAGCATGCCGGAGAGCAGGATGAAATCCTGGGGCCAGAAGGTCGCGCCGAAGATGAAGAATTTACGTTCCGGCAAATTCCACCAGACGGCCTGGTGCCCGCCCCAGTTCAGCCACACCGTACCGAAATACAGCAGAAACAGAACGGCGCCGCCTGCCATCCGCAGGTTGCGAAACAGGCCGGTGAAGGCGCGGGTGTAGATCTTTTCCCGGGAGGCGTAGAGGTCGACGCTGTTGTTCGCGTTTTTGGCAGGCGGGGTAACGTCGTGTACCGGAATCTGGTTGCTCATCGGTTGTATCCCACGGCAGTGGAAAAATGCCTCGGTCAGTACGTGCCAACCGCGGTCAAAAAGGGGTGTTGCAGTGGCGCAATGATACGCCTGTCGCTCTAGCTCAAGGGTGCGACCTTTGGTCACGTTGGTGGAAATCGAATGACCGTGTAATGACCTGTATCAATTGACTTGTGAATTATGGCCGGTTTTGGGCGGGGCAGAGTTCAATCGGCCCACGGATTGATGAGCTGAACGCCGCTGCATTGAAAATCGCTGACGTTACGAGTGACAACCGTCAGGCCGTGGACCAGTGCCGTCGCAGCAATCAAGGAGTCGGCTTCATTGGCGCGATCCGGTACATGCAAACTGGCGCACCGAAGGGCTACGGCAGTATCGATCGGTAGAATCCGGGCATCGAAAGCTGGTATGACGTGGCGCTTGAGCCAGGTGCGTAATACCTTTCCCTGTGCCGGGTCGCGGCGCTCCATGCGCAGAACACCGGTTTCCAGTTCCTTTACGGTAATAGCAGAAACAAACATGCGTGGAGCGATGATGCTTTTGGCCCAGGCGACGACGTTTGCGTCAGCCTGGGGTTTGCGTAGCTCGGAAATAACGTTGGTATCGAGTAGGTACATCAGGACAGATCCACTGGGCGATGAGTGATCACGGCGCGCTCGGTTTCAAACTCGATGTCTGCCGCTTCTGGCATTACCAACAAGTCGACGATGTCGGCGTTGATACCGGTCAATTTTTGGTAATCCTCAATGCTTAGCAGTACGTGGGCTGGTTTGCCTCGGTCAGTGATGAAAACCGGTCCCTGACGCGTGGCTTTTTTGGCACCACTTGTGTCCTGGTTGAATTCACGGCTGGAAATGGTGGTGATGGCCATCATGTGTGACCCTCCTGAGTGTCGAATGTAGAAACGTTACTACCAGATTGCACTCCTCGCAACTTTCGGCGTGTGTATTTGCTTGTCGGTCGTGCGTGGGCAAACAAAAAGCCTATCGGATGAGGTGGCAATCAATCCGCACAATTTGTGCCCGTAACCTGTAGGAGCGAAGCTTGCTCGCGAAAAACGTATGGGCAACGCGGTCATTCAGATGG
>NZ_JBOIBY010000069.1:0-3695 GCF_050739655.1 Pseudomonas sp.
GCCTTCGGCAGCTCCTACAGGGGGAAGGGCATCGTGAGAACCGCGCTAAAAACGACCTCCACCTGTACTGAAAGCGCTACAGCGGAACGATATCGCTACACCCCTCTGCGATCACGGCTGCGCAAGGCTTTGATCCACCTCGGCTTTTATCCACGACATTCGCCGTATCGATTTCGCTACAACGCCTACACGTCAGCGATCGAAGAAACCCTCTAAATCATTGATTCAAATAACAAAAACAACATTGGCCGCGATCTTGCTACGTAGTCCTTTATAACCAGGGCATTGCCCCAGCATTCAATCGCGTCCACCAGACGAGTCTGGCCCCTTAGGAGTTTCCATGAGCGAGTTGCGTTTTACTGAAGATCACGAATGGCTGCGTACCGAAGCTGACGGTAGCGTCACGGTCGGCATCACTGCTTTCGCACAGAACGCCTTGGGCGACGTGGTTTTCGTACAACTGCCTGAGCTGCAGTCCTACGAAAAAGGCGCCGAAGCCGCCACCGTGGAATCGGTAAAAGCCGCCAGTGGCGTCTACATGCCGTTGGATGGCGAAGTGCTGGAAGTGAACCCGGCGCTGGAAAACAACCCTGAATTGGTCAACGAAGACCCGCTGGGTGAAGGCTGGTTCTTCCGCTTCAATCCTGCCGATGCTGCCGCTGTCGGCCAACTGCTGGACCAGGACGCCTACGACCGCCTGATCAAAGCCCAAGCCGAAGCCTGAGGAGCGCGAACATGACTCACCTGACCACCGCCAACGAATTCATCGCCCGTCACATCGGCCCACGCGCCGGTGACGAGCAAGCCATGCTCAACAGCCTGGGCTTCGACTCTCTGGAAGCCCTGAGCGCCAGCGTGATTCCCGACAGCATCAAAGGCACCAGCATCCTGGGCCTGGAAGACGGCCTGAGCGAAGCCGACGCCCTGGCCTCGATCAAGGCCATTGCCGGCAAGAACCAGCTGTTCAAGACCCACATCGGCCAGGGCTACTACGGCACCCACACGCCGTCGCCAATCCTGCGCAACCTGCTGGAAAACCCGGCCTGGTACACCGCTTACACCCCGTACCAGCCAGAAATTTCCCAAGGTCGCCTCGAAGCGCTGCTGAACTTCCAGACCCTGATCAGCGACCTGACCGGCCTGCCGATCGCCAACGCCTCCCTGCTGGACGAAGCCACCGCCGCTGCCGAAGCCATGACCTTCTGCAAACGCCTGAGCAAGAACAAGGGCAGCCACCAGTTCTTCGCTTCCGTGCATTGCCACCCGCAGACTCTCGACGTGCTGCGCACCCGTGCCGAGCCATTGGGCATCGACGTGGTGGTTGGCGACGAGCGCGAGCTGAGCGACGTGACCCCGTTCTTCGGTGCCCTGCTGCAATACCCGGCGAGCAACGGTGATGTGTTCGACTACCGCGCCCTGACCGAGCGTTTCCACGCCGCCAACGCCCTGGTCGCTGTAGCAGCCGACCTGTTGGCCCTGACCGTGCTGACCCCGCCGGGCGAGTTCGGCGCCGACGTGGCCATCGGTAGCGCACAACGCTTCGGCGTACCGCTGGGCTTCGGCGGCCCGCACGCGGCCTATTTCTCCACCAAGGATGCGTTCAAGCGCGACATGCCAGGCCGTCTGGTCGGTGTGTCGGTTGACCGTTTCGGCAAGCCGGCCCTGCGCCTGGCCATGCAAACCCGCGAGCAACACATCCGTCGCGAGAAGGCCACCAGCAACATCTGCACCGCACAGGTTCTGTTGGCCAACATCGCCAGCATGTACGCCGTGTACCACGGTCCTAAAGGCCTGACGCAGATCGCCAACCGCGTGCATCATCTGACCGCGATCCTGGCCAAAGGCTTGAGCGCTCTGGGCCTGAGCGTCGAACAGGAACACTTCTTCGACACCCTGACCCTGAAAACCGGCGCTAACACCGCCCAACTGCACGATCAGGCTCGCGCCCGTCAGATCAACCTGCGCGTGGTCGACGCTGAACGCCTGGGCCTGTCCCTCGACGAAACCAGCACCCAGGCCGACGTTGAGACCCTGTGGGCTATCTTCGCCGATGGCAAAACCCTGCCGGACTTCGCTGCACTGGCTGCCACTGTTGAAAGCACCATCCCGGCCGCACTGGTACGTCAGTCGCCGATCCTCAGCCACCCGGTATTCAACCGCTACCACTCGGAAACCGAGCTGATGCGCTACCTGCGCAAGCTGGCGGACAAAGACCTGGCGCTGGACCGCACCATGATCCCGCTGGGCTCGTGCACCATGAAACTCAACGCCGCCAGCGAAATGATCCCGGTGACCTGGGCCGAATTCGGCGCCCTGCACCCGTTTGCCCCGGCCGAGCAAAGCGCCGGCTACCAGCAACTGACCGATGAACTGGAAGCGATGCTCTGCGCCGCCACCGGTTACGACTCGATCTCGCTGCAACCGAACGCCGGTTCGCAAGGTGAATACGCCGGTCTGTTGGCCATCCGCGCCTACCACCAGAGCCGTGGCGAAGACCGTCGCGACATCTGCCTGATCCCGTCGTCCGCCCACGGTACCAACCCGGCCACCGCACAAATGGCTGGCATGCGCGTAGTAGTTACCGCGTGCGATGCCCGTGGCAACGTCGACATCGAAGACCTGCGTGCCAAGGCCATCGAGCACCGCGAACACCTCGCTGCGCTGATGATCACCTACCCGTCGACCCATGGCGTGTTCGAAGAAGGCATCCGCGAAATCTGCGGCATCATTCACGACAACGGTGGCCAGGTGTACATCGACGGCGCCAACATGAACGCCATGGTCGGCCTCTGCGCCCCTGGCAAGTTCGGCGGTGACGTCTCTCACCTGAACCTGCACAAGACCTTCTGCATTCCACACGGTGGTGGAGGCCCGGGCGTCGGCCCGATCGGCGTGAAATCGCACCTGACCCCGTTCCTGCCGGGCCACGCGCAGATGGCGCGCAAAGAAGGCGCGGTGTGCGCGGCGCCGTTCGGCAGCGCGAGCATTCTGCCGATCACCTGGATGTACATCAGCATGATGGGCGGTGCGGGCCTCAAGCGCGCTTCGCAGTTGGCGATCCTCAACGCTAACTACATTTCCCGTCGCCTTGAAGAGCATTACCCAGTGCTCTACACCGGCAGCAACGGTCTGGTGGCGCATGAGTGCATCCTCGACCTGCGTCCATTGAAAGACAGCAGCGGCATCAGCGTCGATGACGTCGCCAAGCGCCTGATCGACTTCGGTTTCCACGCCCCGACCATGTCCTTCCCAGTGGCCGGTACGCTGATGATCGAGCCGACCGAAAGCGAATCCAAAGAAGAACTGGACCGCTTCTGCGACGCCATGATCCGCATCCGCGAAGAAATCCGCGCAGTGGAAAACGGCACGTTGGACAAAGACGACAACCCACTGAAAAACGCCCCGCACACCGCTGCGGAACTGGTGGGTGAATGGTCCCATCCGTACAGCCGTGAGCAAGCGGTTTACCCGGTTGCCTCGCTGATCGAAGGCAAGTACTGGCCGCCGGTCGGTCGCGTCGACAACGTGTTCGGCGATCGCAACCTGGTTTGCGCCTGCCCGTCGATCGAAAGCTACGCTTAAAAGATGAGGGGGCGGGTCTGCTCGCCCCCACTTTCAAGAACACCGCACACCCCATGTAGGAGCTGCCGAAGGCTGCGATCTTTTGACCTTGCTTGTAAAAACAAAATCAAAAG
>NZ_JBOIBY010000070.1:0-22401 GCF_050739655.1 Pseudomonas sp.
TGTAGGCCAGGACCGCGTCGGGCACCAGGAAACGTACCGACTTACCGCTGGCCAGCAGTTGACGGATCTGGGTGGCGGATACCGCGAGCGGTGTCTGCCAGACGAATGCAATCTGTCCGCTCGGCCCCTTGAGGGTCAGCGGGTCGCTCGCCGAGCGCGCTGCCAGCAGGTTGCGCAAGGCATCCGGCGGTTCGCTGTCGGCATCCGGGCGTTGCAACACCAGGATATGGCAATGCTGGAGCAACTCTTCCCAGCGGTGCCAAGTGGGCAGGCCGCAAAATGCGTCCCAGCCCAAAAGCAGAAAAACCTGGTCATCCGCAGCCAGTTCGGCACGCATCAGTTCCAGGGTATCAATGGTGTAGGACGGTTTGTCCCGCTGCAATTCGCGGGCATCCACCACCAACGGCGCCACACCGGCCACCGCGCACTCGACCATTGCCAGACGGTCTTTCGCCGACACCTGCGGCGTATCCCGATGGGGTGGCCTGGCGCTGGGCGTCAGACGCAGTTCATCGAGCGCTAGTGTTTCGGCGACTTCCAGCGCGCCGCGCAAATGACCGATGTGTACCGGGTCAAAGGTCCCGCCCAATACACCAATACGCCTGGGTCGAGGCGTGCTGGCGGCTATCGGGGCTGACAGGTCAAGGTCGCCCAAGTCAGACCGGCTCCTGTCCGCGCAATTGGCCATCACCGATCACGACGTACTTCTCGCAGGTCAAACCTTCGAGGCCCACCGGGCCGCGGGCGTGCAGCTTATCAGTAGAAATGCCGATCTCGGCACCCAATCCATATTCAAATCCATCGGCGAAGCATGTCGGCGTGTTGATCATCACCGACGACGAATCGACTTCAGCCACGAAACGCCGGGTATCGCCCTGGTGTTCGCTGACAATCGAATCGGTGTGGTGGGAGCCGTAATGGTTGATGTGTTCGATCGCCTGGTCCAGCCCTTCGACCACTCGGATCGACAGGATCGGCGCCAGATACTCGGTGCTCCAATCCTCTTCGGTGGCTGGCAAGGCATCGATGATTGTCCGGGTGCGTTCGCAGCCGCGCAACTCGACGCCTTTTTCACGGAACTGGGCAGCCATCGCCGGCAGGAAATCCTTGGCAACGGTTCGATCGACCAACAGCGTTTCCATGGCACCGCAGATGCCATAGCGATAAGTCTTGGCGTTGAACGCAATGCGCTGGGCCTTTACCAGGTCGGCATGCTCGCTCACATAAACGTGGCAGATGCCGTCCAGGTGCTTGATTACTGGCACGCGGGCATCGCGGCTGACGCGTTCGATCAGGCCACGGCCACCACGGGGCACGATGACATCGACGTATTCAGGCATGCTGATCAGCGCACCCACGGCGGCACGGTCGGTGGTTTCGACCACTTGCACCACGGCTGCCGGCAGATCAGCTTCGGCCAGGCCACGCTGAATACAGGCGGCGATGGCACGGTTGGAATGAATGGCTTCGGAGCCACCACGCAGGATGGTCGCGTTGCCGGACTTCAGGCACAGGCTGGCGGCATCGATGGTCACATTGGGCCGGGATTCGTAAATAATCCCGATCACGCCCAGCGGCACACGCATCTTGCCGACTTGAATGCCGGACGGACGGTAGCTCATGTCGCGGATCGCACCGACCGGATCCGGCAGCGCCGCCACTTGGCGCAAACCGACGATCATGCCGTCGATACGTGCCGGGGTCAGCGCCAGACGCTCCAGCAGGGCCGGCTCCAGACCATTGGCGCGGCCGGCCGCCAGATCCAGTTCATTGGCAGCGGTCAGCTCGGCGCGTGAGGCGTCCAGTGCATTGGCAGCAGCCTGCAAGGCGCGGTTTTTTTGCGCAGTGCTGGCGCGGCCGATGACGCGGGAGGCTTCGCGGGCGGCGCGACCCAGGCGGGTCATGTAGTCAAGAACGGACTCAGTCATGGTCTGGCGTGGTCTTTTCTAAGGTCTTGGTAAAGAGTAAAGCGGCAGATTATAGCTGTCGTGTCTCTCGACTAACAGCGGTGACGGGCGGATGGTCGAAATGGACGACAATTTACCGACGTTCAGCCGGGATTAAGCTGCAAATTGTTATCATCACGACTCAATCAGCCCTGATAAACGCCGGTCATCATGTCCAACCTGACTGTTCGAGCGTCCGCTGCGAGCCTGCCCACGGGCCTTGCGGATGCGTTTTTCGACCGCGACGCCCAACTGCTCGCCCGGGATTTACTGGGCAAAGTCATTCGTCATCGAGTGGGCGACCTGTGGCTCAGCGCCCGAATTATTGAAACCGAAGCCTATTACTGCGCAGAAAAAGGCAGCCATGCGTCCCTGGGCTACACAGAAAAACGTAAGGCTTTGTTTCTGGATGGCGGGCACATCTATATGTACTACGCCCGAGGCGGTGACTCCCTGAACTTCAGCGCTCAAGGCCCGGGCAACGCGGTACTGATCAAATCTGCCTACCCATGGGTCGACGAACTGAGCGGGCCAGCGAGCCTGGCCCAGATGTTGTTGAACAATCCCGATGCCCAAGGCCGACCTCGCCCGTCACAAAAGCTTTGCGCCGGACAGACGCTGCTGTGCAAGTCCCTGGGATTGAAGGTGCCGGTCTGGGACGCCAAGCGCTTCGATCATGACGTATTGCTGGTGGAAGATGTCGGCCAGACGCCCGCCCATGTCATCCAGACCACACGCCTGGGTATTCCCCATGGCCGTGACGAACACCTGATGTACCGCTTTGTCGATGCGGCCTACGCAGCCTGCTGCACCCGCAACCCGCTACGACGGGGGCAGGTTGAAGGTCGCGATTATTTTGTGTTGTCCTGAATTGAACAAAAAAACCCCTGTTATCCGAAAGAAATGGAGTTGTTTTTATGGGCCCATGGCTCGATAGCGTGACCGGTTGGCTGACGGTCAACCCGCAATGGCTGGCGGCGGCGGTTTTCATCGTGGCTTTTGTCGAGTGCCTGGCGATCGCCGGATTGATCGTGCCCGGCACGGTGCTGCTGTTCGCCGTGGCGGTACTGGCTGGCAGTGGTGCGCTGTCGCTGAGTGAAACTCTCTTGCTGGGTTTCGTCGCCGGCGTACTCGGCGACGTGGTTTCGTACTTCCTCGGGCGCCATTTCCATCAGAACATCCGGCGTCTGCCAGGCTTGCGCCATCATCCGGAATGGATCGCCGGGGCTGAGTCGTACTTCCAGCGCTACGGCATCGCCAGCCTGCTGGTCGGTCGCTTTATTGGTCCTCTACGCCCTATGCTGCCGATGGTCGCCGGCATGTTCGATATGCCCTTCCCCCGTTTTTTCGCCGTCAGCTTGCTGGCAGGTGCGGGGTGGTCAGTCGCGTATTTGCTACCGGGTTGGGCAACGGGTGCGGCGATTCGCCTGCCGCTCCCTGAAGGTTTCTGGCTCCAGGCGGGAATCGTGGCTGGCAGCATTGCAGTGATGGTGGGGTTGAGCGCAACCAGTAGCCTGCGTCGGCATCGCCGGGTGACGCTGTTTATTACCGCAATGAGCCTACTGATTCTGGCAGGCCTGTTTATCGGTTACTCGCACCTGACCGCCCTCGATCAAGGACTCATGACCTTGATACAGGAACATCGCAGCCCGATGCTCGACGAAGTGGCCGTGGTGTTCACGCTGATCGGCGAATTCCGCAACATGCTGCTGTTCAGCGCCCTGCTGGTAGCGCTGCTGTTGATCACTCGACAATGGCGCCAGGCAATCTTCGCCATTGGCACGCTGCTCTGTACTGCGCTGGCCAACACCGCAACAAAAAACTTCTTTGCCCGTGTGCGCCCGGAAGTAATGAGTGATCCCTTGACCAGCTACAGCATGCCCAGCGGACATGCATCGGGTTCGTTTGCGCTGTTCCTGACCCTTGCCGTATTGGCCGGTCGCGGACAACCACCACGGATGCGCCTGACCTGGCTACTGGTGGCTTGCTTGCCGGCGTTGGCGATTGCCCTTTCTCGGGTATACCTCGGTGCGCACTGGCCAACGGACGTATTGGCTGGCGCGATGCTGGCGGCTTGTGTCTGCGCGGCCAGCCTGTGGCTGAGTCAGCGCAAGGCTCCACTCAACTCTATGCCGCCAAAAATCTGGTGGCTGGTATTGCCATCACTGGTGGCATTGTTCGGGTTCTTCGTGTTGCGGCATTTGCCGCATACGATGTTGCGATATGCCTACTGAAAAGTAAGTACGAACTATCCGCGTCGTCCAAAAAAAAAGAACCTCGACCAGACTGGTCGAGGTTCTTTTTCAAGCTCGCGCATTCAACAGCGATCAAGCACGTTCACGTTTACGCATTTCCAGAATCAGTGCATCAGCGAGTCGGCCTGCTGTGACTGCGAGGGCCTCGAAAGACTGGCCGGCACTGACGTTCTTAAGCATGTAACCAACGGCTGCTGCCTCCCAGGCGGCGCGCTCATTTGTGAAAATAGTCATGGGTTTAATTCCTTTTATTGATGAAATTGGCCACTTCGTGTGGGCATCTGCAACCTAATCATTTCCCCGGGCCCCAGCAATGCTGGCAATCGAACTCAACTTTTGCCAAATGCTGCTCAGGCAAACAACTCACCCTGCAACTCATCCAGCAACGCCTGAATCGCATCCAACCGTTGCTGCGGATCATCGAGTTGCAGCAGGTCTATCTTGTCCAGTTCAGCAAACGGCAACAGGTACGCCAACTGGTTGGCCAGCGACTGTTGCCCGGCCGCTTCAGTACCCATGTTCAGCGCTTCGACCATCGGGTGTTCAGCCAGAGCCTTGAGCAAGGCCACCAGATCGGCGTCCTCGTCCTGCAGAGGTTGTTCGGGCTCATCTTCCAGCCACTCGACTTCAGCGACGATCAACTGATCGCGCTGCACCTCGGTGCGCAATACGTGGAAGCGTCGACCGCCCTGCACCCGAATCCCCAGCAGGCCGTTCTCCTGCGTCTTGAAATCGGTAATCAGCGCCTCGCAGCCGACCAGCGCATAACCCGCCGGGGCGATGCCAACCTCTTCACCCTCCAGGATGCATACCACACCGAAGCCGCCACCCTGCTTCATGCAGCGACCGATCATATCCAGATAGCGCGCCTCGAAAATCTGCAAGTCGAGGATGCAACCGGGAAACAGCACCGTGTTCAGCGGGAAAAGCGGCAGACTCATAGACATTTCCTTTACACCACCATCGACACCGCCAACGGCAGCAACACCGCCGTGGCCACGCCCATCAGACTCATCGCCAGCGCCGCGAAGGCGCCGCACTCTTCACTTTCCTGCATGGCCACCGCCGTGCCAACCGCGTGTGCGGTCATGCCCAGGGCCATGCCCCGAGCCTCGGCACTGTGGACGCCGAGCAGGGTCAACAAGCCCGGGCCGAAGATCGCGCCGATCACGCCCGTGATCAGTACGAACACCGCCGCCAACGCCGCGACACCGCCTATTTGCTCGGCCACCAACATGGCAATCGGCGAGGTGACCGACTTCGGCGCCATGGTCATCAGGATCATGTGCTCGGCACCGAACCACCATCCCAGCAGTACGCCCATGACCGTGGCGACCACACCGCCTATCACCAGCGTAGTAAAAATCGGCCAGAACAACTGCCGAATGCGCCGCAGATTAAGGTAAAGCGGTACCGCCAACGCAACCGTGGCCGGGCCAAGCAGGATGCTGAGAATTTCGGTGCTCTTGCGGTATTCGGCGTAGGTCAGGCCGCAACCCACCAGCACACCGATCACCAGCAACATGGAGACCAGCACCGGTTGCAAAAAGATCCAGCGGGTTTTCTCGTACGCCGCCAGTACCAGCTGATAGGCGCCGAGCGTAATGCCGATGCCAAACAAGGGATGATGAATCACCGACGCCAAGGCGCCATGCCAGTCGAGAATCATTGGCCGTCCTCTGGATGAGCATGGCGCTTGACCAGGCGTTGCATCAGCACGCCCGCGAATGCCATTGACAGCAGCAGCGATAAAAACAGTGCGCCGACAATGGCCCAGAAGTCCGCGACGATGTCGGCGGCATACACCATCACGCCCACGGCCGGCGGCACCAGCAGTAATGGCAGATAGCGCAGCAGACTGCTGGCCGCCTGGCTCAGCGGCTCACCAACCTGCCCACGGCTGATCAAAAACACCAGCAACAACAGCAGACCAATGATCGGCCCCGGCAGGAACGCTAAAAACAAATGGTTGATCGCGGTGCCAAGCAATTGAAACAGCACCAGCCAGGTCAGGCCCCGTAACAACATTTTTTATCTCCCGCAAAATCCGTCACCCGCATTGGCCCGGGCATTATAAGCATGCCTGCCCTATACATCGGCATTCGCCAAAAGCATGGTCGGTTGACCGGAGCAATTTGCCATGTTGATCTAAAGTGGTAATCCCGGAGGACAAAAACCCTCCACCTCAAAACTATAAAACCGATGAACCCAAGGAGAGTCTCAATGCCCTTTGTTCCAGTTGCAGAGCTCAAAGATTATGTCGGCAAGGAACTTGGACGTTCCGAATGGCTCACCATCGATCAGGAGCGCATCAACCTGTTCGCTGAGGCCACAGGGGACTATCAGTTCATCCACGTCGATCCGGTCAAGGCCGCGCAAACACCATTCGGCTGCACCATTGCCCACGGTTTTCTGTCGTTGTCGCTGATCCCGAAATTGATGGAAGACATCCTCGTCGTCCCTGAAGGACTGAAGATGGTGGTCAATTACGGCCTGGACAGCGTGCGTTTCATCCAGCCCGTCAAGGTCAATTCGAAAGTGCGCCTGAAAGTCGACCTGACTGAAGTCATCGAGAAAAAACCTGGCCAGTGGCTGCTCAAAGCCACCACCACCCTGGAAATTGAAGGCTCGGACAAACCGGCTTACGTCGCCGAACCTTTGTCGCTCTGCTTCGTGTAAACCTTCCCGGATGCGAAGCAGCTCACGCTGTTTCGCGCCCGCGGCTTTTCTATCGACTGTATATGGACACATAGCTGCGGCATACTCGGTCGCCTAATTGCCCGGAACCCGCTATGCGCTCACTTGCACTCCTTGCCTTGACCCTGATGCTCACCGCTTGCGGAGACGGCGAATCACTGTTGCCCCCTGACGCTCGCCTGCCGGACGGCGGACGCTATCGTGGCGATCTGGTCAACGGCTTGCTGCAAGGCCAGGGCCGGATCGATTACCCGAATGGCAGCTGGTACGCCGGGGAGTTCGAAAAAGGTCAATGGCACGGCCAGGGTGAATGGCACGGCAGCAATGGCGAAGTCTTTCGCGGTCAATTCAATCAGGGGTTGTTCGACGGCCAAGGCAACCTGACCACCAATGGCAGTAGTTACAGCGGCGGCTTCAAACTCGGCCGACGCGACGGTGAAGGCACCCTTAAAGAAAACGGCATGACCTACCGCGGCGAGTTCAAAGCCGATCAATATTCAGGCCTGGGCCGCCTCGAACTCGACGACGGCAGTGCGTATCAGGGCCAGTTCGCTCACGGCAAACCCAACGGCGAAGGCCAGCGCAGCGACGGCAATGGCAACCAGTTCACCGGGCACTTCGTTGATGGTCAGCTGGAAGGCAACGGAACCTTCAACAGCGCCGACGGCGACATCTACGTCGGCAGCTTCAAGAACAATCAATTACACGGCAAAGGTCGCTACGAGAACGCCGACGGTGACGTCTGGCTGGGTCAATTCAAAGAAGGCTCGCTGAACGGAAAAGGCGAATTGATCGGTGCCGACGGCAGCCATTACATCGGCCAATTCAGCGATTGGCGCTTCAGCGGCCAGGGCCGATTGAACCTGGCCGACGGCAGTTTCTACATTGGCCAGTTCGACAACGACAGTTACCAGGGTCGCGGCACGCTGGTGCTGATCGACGGTTCGGTACTCAGCGGCACTTGGGTCAATGGCCAGCGCGTGCGCGACGCCGATGGCAAGCTACTGCCCGACACCCTTGAACTGGGTCTGCTGGCCCAGGGACGCTTGCTCCAGGACGCACTGAGCAACGTGCCAGCCTCGACGCCGGCGGTGGAGTTGTACACACTGACGCTCGGTGGCGATGGCAAGCAGAGCGTTTTCCTGCGCGAATCCGACTATGTCGCCAACATGCTCCACAGTCGCTTCGGCGCCTTCGGCCAGATCCGCCTGGTGAACCATCGTGACCATCTCGGCGACCGTCCGATGGCCACTCGGGAAAACCTGCGCCGCGCCGCGATGACCCTGGCCGAGCGCAGCGGCCCGGAAGACCTGATTTTCATCTACCTGACCAGTCACGGTACCAGCGAACACGAACTGGTGCTCGACCAGCCTCGCATGGAACTGGCCGACCTGCCCGCCGATGAACTGGCGGCTGTCCTAGCCCCATTGAAAAACCGCGACAAGGTCATTGTGATTTCAGCCTGCTACTCCGGCGGTTTCATTCCTGCCCTCAAGGACGAGCGCACGCTGATCATGACCGCGTCGCGGGCTGACCGCGTGTCGTTCGGTTGTTCCGAAGAAGCCAATTTCACTTACTTTGGCGATGCCTTGTTCGCCCAGGCGCTAAATCAGACCGATGACCTGGAACAAGCCTTCAAGCTAGCCAAGGCTACTGTTGCCGAACGGGAACTGGCGGACAACTTCGAAGCCTCCGAGCCGCAGATCTGGGCACCGAAAACCGTACTCTCACACTGGCAGTTGCTGCGTAAACAACAAGCAAGAAAAGCACTGCAAAGTGCCGCCACTGAAAGCAAGGATACAAAGAACAACTAAGCTGACAGTATCAAGGGAGAAACACTATGTACTTGACGCCTCAGCATGTGCTGCTCGCGGGAGCCACCGGCTTGACCGGTGAACACTTACTTGATCGCTTGCTCAACGAGCCAACGATTTCCCGAGTACTGGCCCCCTCACGCCGGCCATTGGCCAAGCATCCCCACTTGGAGAATCCGGTGGGCGACCCGGCGATGTTCCTGCCGCAACTAAGCGGTCGTGTCGATATCGCCTACTGCTGCCTCGGTACCACCATCAAGCAGGCGGGGTCCGAACAGGCGTTTCGCGCCGTGGACCTGGACATGGTAGTGGCGTTCGCCAAGCGCGCCCGGGAGATGGGTGCACGACACCTGATTGTGATCAGTGCCTTGGGGGCCGATCGCAGATCCTCGATTTTCTACAACCGGGTCAAAGGCGAAATGGAGTACGCATTGCGTGCACAGAACTGGCCGCAACTGACCATCTGTCGGCCGTCGCTGTTGCTCGGTGAACGCACCGCACCGCGCCTGGGCGAAAAAATCGCCGGGCCGCTGTCTCGGCTGATCCCCGGCAAATACCATGGCATCGAAGCCTGCCAACTGGCCCGTGCGATGTGGCGCCTGGCGCTGGAAGAGCAGGATGGGGTGCGGGTTGTCGAATCGGATGAATTGAGGAAGTTGGGCAAGTAAGGTCAAAAGATCGCAGCCTTCGGCAGCTCCTACAGATGGAATGTGTTCACTGTAGGAGCTGCCGAAGGCTGCGATCTTTTGCTTTTACAATCCACCTGTCGCCTGAAAACTCACGCCGATCACCGTCAACAGCGACAACGGCAACAGCAAGGTGTCGAGCAACGCACTCGCTGGCAGGTCGACGCCGGGATAGCTCGGCGCTTCGGCTCCGAAACGGTCCATGGCGCAACAGCCACCATTGATGGCATACAAATCCAGTCGCGTTCCGGAGTAAACCACCGGCGCACCCGGCTTGGCGGCGTCCAGCGTACGCGCCGTGGCACACCCCGCCAGCTGCAACGCCAGCACAATCACCAGCAGCTTATTCATCGCTGGTCAGATGGTGTTCGCCCCAACGCGGCAGCATGTCCTGGGGGATGTTCAAGAGATTGAGAATCCGTGCGACGACGAAATCGATCAGGTCGTCGATGGTCTGCGGCTGATGATAAAAGCCTGGCGATGCCGGCAATATGGTCACACCCATGTTCGACAACTTGAGCATGTGCTCCAGGTGAATGCTCGAATACGGCGCTTCACGGGGAACCAGAATCAATTGGCGACGCTCCTTGAGTGTCACGTCAGCAGCACGCTCGATCAGGTTGTTGCAGGTTCCGGTGGCGATGGCCGACAAGGTGCCCGTCGAGCACGGCACCACCACCATTGCCGCTGGTGCACCGGAGCCCGAAGCCACCGGCGACATCCAGTCTTCCTTGCCATAAACGCGAATCTGCCCCGCGGCCGCACCGGTGTACTCGGAGAGAAAGGCTTGCATCATCTGGGGCTTGGCCGGCAGCGTGACGTCGGTTTCAGTGGCCATCACCAGCTGCGCAGCCTTGGAAATCAGGAAGTGCACTTCACGGTCATCACGCACCAGACAGTCGAGCAGGCGCAAGCCGTACTGGGCGCCGGAAGCGCCTGTCATCGCCAGAGTGATGCGGTCCGGACCGTTGTTCATTTGAGCGCCTCGGCGAGTTTGCCGTGCAGTCCACCGAAGCCGCCGTTGCTCATGATCACCACGTGGGTGCCCGGCTGCGCCTGGCTCTTCACGCGTTCGATGATGCCTTCCAGCGAATCGCTGACAATCGACGGCACGGTACACAACGCCGCGGTACCGGCCAGATCCCAGCCGAGGTTGGCCGGCGCATACCAGATCACCTGATCGGCATCGACCACGCTTTCCGGCAAGCCGTCACGGTGCGCGCCGAGCTTCATCGAATTGGAGCGCGGCTCGATGATCGCAATCAACGGCGCGTCGCCAATGCGTTTGCGCAGGCCGTCTAGCGTAGTGGCGATGGCGGTCGGGTGGTGGGCAAAGTCGTCGTAAATGGTGATGCCACGGACCTCCGCGACTTTTTCCATGCGCCGCTTCACGCTTTTGAAGGCGCTCAATGCAGCGATACCCATGGACGGCACCACACCGACATGACGCGCCGCCGCCAACGTGGCCAGCGCGTTGGCAACGTTGTGCTGGCCGGTCATGTCCCACTCGACCACGCCTTGGGATACACCTTCGAACATCACTTCGAAGGCCGAACCGTCTTCGCTGAGCAACTTGACCTGCCACTGACCGCCTGCACCGGTGGTTTGTACCGGGGTCCAGCAGCCCATTTCGATGACGCGCTGCAACGCCGGTTCAGTGGTCGGATGAATCACCAGGCCTTCGCTCGGGATGGTTCGCACCAAGTGGTGGAATTGCCGCTCGATGGCTGGCAGATCGGGGAAGATATCGGCGTGGTCGAATTCCAGATTGTTCAGGATTGCCGTGCGTGGACGGTAGTGAACGAACTTGGAACGCTTATCGAAGAATGCGCTGTCGTATTCGTCGGCTTCGATCACGAAGAACGGCGTATCACCCAGGCGCGCCGAGACCGAAAAGTTCTGCGGCACACCACCGATCAGGAAGCCGGGGCTCATGCCCGCGTGTTCCAGCACCCAAGCCAGCATGCTGCTGGTGGTGGTCTTGCCGTGAGTACCGGCCACTGCCAGCACCCAGCGACCTTGCAACACGTGATCGGCCAGCCATTGCGGGCCGGAAACATACGGCAGGCCTTTGTTCAGCACGTATTCGACCGCGGGGTTGCCACGGGACATGGCGTTGCCGATGACCACCAGATCAGGGGCCGGGTCCAATTGCGCCGGATCGTAGCCTTGGGTCAACTCGATGCCTTGAGCCTCAAGCTGAGTGCTCATCGGCGGATAGACGTTGGCGTCGGAGCCCGTCACGTGATGGCCCAGCTCTTTGGCCAGAACCGCCATCGAGCCCATGAAAGTGCCGCAGATACCAAGAATATGAATGTGCATAGTCGACCTCGTAAAACATGGCCGCAGGTTAGCTTAGGGAAGGGAAAATCGCACCTTTGTTTCGCCCATACCGGCGCCATCGCTAGCAGGCTAGCTCCCACAGTGGAATTGAGTGAACTCCCAAATTGTTAATTCAGCCCGTTACCCTGTGGGAGCTAGCCTGCTAGCGATGGCCGCGACGCGGTTTACCGGGCGATACCGTGCTTACGCAGCTTGCGATAAAGAGTGTTGCGGCTAACCCCCAACTGCTCAGCCGTATTCGTCATATGCCACCGCGTCTGCTCCAGCGCATTGAGCAGCGCCAACCGCTCGGCATCCTCCAGCGGATGCTCGGAAGGTTCTTCAATGGTCTGCACAACCACCGGCCGCGCCTGACGAATCATCGCGGGCAAGTCCTCCAGCCCGATCCGCCCGTTCTCACATAACGCCGCCAGCGTACGCAGGACATTGCGCAACTGCCGCACGTTGCCCGGCCAGGAAAATGCCAGCAATGCTTCCCGTGCCGGCCCATCGATCAACACCGATTCTCCGCGCGCCTCTTGTGCCAGCAAAAAATCCAGCAGTTGCGACTTGTCACTGCGCTCGCGCAATGCCGGCAACGCGACTTCCAGTCCATTGAGGCGGTAATACAAATCCTCGCGGAAGCTGCCGTCCTGCACCCGCTCCAGCAGATGGCGGTGCGTCGCGCTGATGATTCGCACATTGACCGATTCCGGCTCCCCGCCAATCGGCACCACCTGACGATCTTCCAGCACCCGCAACAGCCGCGTCTGCAAGGCCAGGGGCATGTCACCGATCTCGTCGAGGAACAAGGTTCCGCCATCCGCCTGCTGCAACTTGCCGCGCATGCCTTCCTTGCGCGCACCAGTAAAGCTGCCGCCGCGATAGCCGAACAGTTCGCTCTCGATCAGGCTTTCAGGGATGGCCGCGCAGTTCAGGGCCACGAAGGCTTTTTCGGCGCGCTGACTGGCCTGATGCACGGCTTTGGCGAATGCCTCTTTGCCCGACCCGGTTTCGCCGTTGATCAGCAGCGGCACATCCCGCTCATACACACGCAGCGCTTTGCGGAAGTCCGTCTGCAAGCTGGCATCGCCCAGGCAGATATCAGACAAAGCAGTGCGATCCTCAATGATCGGGCTCGGCACCAGCGGCACCGGAACGCGGCGCGATTGCCCGCGCAACACGGCAAACAGACTACGCCCGTCGCGGGTGCGCAATGGCCAACTGGCGCTGGCATTGACGCTCGCTCGGCCGAGCAATTCATCCAGCGAGCAGTCGAAAAACGCCTCCACCGGTTTGCTCAGCAAGCCGCCGCGAACATGCCCCAGCAAGTTCAGCGCACTCTGATTGACTGCACAGATTCGCCCTTCTCCGTCAAATGCCAGCAAACCTTCACTGAACAGCCCCACGGACTCGGCCTGCAGGTGAAAACGCAGCAACCATTGATTGTCGAAACAACGCAGGAAATAGCAGCTCTCGATCATCTTCGCCGAAAGATTGACCAGCGCCATGGTGTGGAACTGGCTCTGGCGCGATACGTCATGCCGCGCAGAGGACACGTCGAGCACCGCCAGCAATTCGCCATGAGGGTCGAACACCGGGCTTGCCGAACAGGTCAGGCCGGTGTGGCGACCGCGGAAATGTTCATCCTGATGAATGGTCAGTGACTGGCGCTCCACCAGGCAGGTGCCGATGCCATTGGTGCCTTCGCAGGCCTCGCTCCAATCAGATCCGAGCCAGAGGCCGGCGCGCTCGAAAATCTTTCGTTCGGCAGGTGCGGTGACGCAATTGAGGATCACGCCGCGTGCATCGGTCAGCAGCACCGCGTGCCCGGCGCCCGAGAGTTGTTGATGCAGGCTGGTCATTTCATTGCCAGCGATGTGCAGCACTTGCTGCAAGCGTTCACGGCTCTCAAGTACGCGACCATGCTCCAGCACCGTCGGTGCCATGGTCAGGGCCGGATCGAGGTGATAGTCCTCAAGACAACGCAACCAGGAACGGGCGATGGAGGGGTCACTGCCTGGACCGTATGGGGTTTTCCCCTGAGTCACGGTCAATACCTGGCGGGCATGGCGACTCAAATGGTTGTCGTGCATTTCTTATTATTCCCCGAAAGGTTTACACCCCCTGTAGGAGCTGCCGAAGGCTGCGATCTTTTGATCCTGCTTTAAAAACAAAATCAAAAGATCGCAGCCTTCGGCAGCTCCTACACAAAGGGGTTATCAGCAGCGATGGCTCCGAGCATCCTCCAGCCTGGCCCGCATTGCAATGCTGACAAGACCATCCGTCACAGGCTGTGCCACAACCGGTACAAAGTGTCACGCAGGCTGTACCGAAAGCGTCACACACGCCACCCGCCCGTCCGACGAATTCAGCGTAAGGCCTTGATTTTCTTGAGCTGCAGGGCAGTGGCCCGACCTTTGCTCTACGCTTATAGCAAGCGCCCATGCGCGTCTTCTTATAAACACAAGAACCAAGGAGAACCATCATGCGTTACGCTCACCCCGGTACTGAAGGCGCTATCGTTTCGTTCAAGGCCAAATACGGTAACTACATCGGCGGCGAGTTCGTCGCGCCTGTCAAAGGTCAGTACTTCACCAATACCTCGCCAGTGAATGGCCAACCGATTGCCGAATTCCCCCGCTCCACGGCCGAAGACATCGACAAGGCCCTGGACGCTGCCCACGCGGCGGCCGATGCCTGGGGCGCCACGTCCGCCCAGGCGCGCTCGCTGGTGCTGCTGAAAATCGCCGACCGCATTGAACAGAACCTCGAAACCCTGGCCATCACCGAATCCTGGGACAACGGCAAAGCTGTACGCGAAACCCTCAACGCTGACATCCCGCTGGCCGCCGACCACTTCCGTTACTTCGCCGGGTGTCTGCGCGCCCAGGAAGGCAGCGCTGCCGAAATCGACGGCAACACCGTTGCCTATCACATTCATGAACCACTGGGCGTGGTCGGGCAGATCATCCCGTGGAACTTCCCGATCCTGATGGCCGCCTGGAAACTCGCCCCGGCTCTGGCTGCCGGTAACTGCGTGGTCCTCAAGCCCGCCGAGCAAACTCCGCTGGGCATCACCGTGCTGGTCGAACTGATCGGCGACCTGCTGCCGCCCGGCGTGCTGAACATCGTGCAGGGCTTCGGCAGAGAAGCTGGCGAAGCCCTGGCCACCAGCAAGCGTATCGCCAAGATCGCCTTTACCGGCTCGACGCCAGTCGGCTCGCACATCATGAAATGCGCCGCCGAAAACATCATTCCGTCCACCGTGGAGCTGGGCGGCAAATCGCCGAACATCTTTTTCGAGGACATCATGAAGGCTGAACCTTCCTTCATCGAAAAAGCCGCCGAAGGCCTGGTGCTGGCGTTCTTCAACCAAGGCGAAGTCTGCACCTGCCCTTCCCGCGCCCTGGTGCAAGAGTCGATCTATGACGAATTCATGCAAGTGGTGATGAAGAAGGTCCTGCAAATCAAACGCGGCGACCCGCTGGACACCGACACCATGGTGGGCGCCCAGGCGTCCGAGCAGCAATTCGACAAGATTCTTTCGTACCTGGAAATCGCCAAGGGCGAAGGCGCCGAGCTGCTGACTGGCGGCAAGGTGGAAAAACTGGAGGGCAACCTGGCAAGTGGTTATTACATCCAGCCAACGTTGCTCAAGGGCACCAACAAAATGCGCGTGTTCCAGGAAGAAATCTTCGGCCCGGTGGTGAGCATCACCACCTTCAAGGACGAAGCCGAAGCCCTGGCCATCGCCAACGACACCGAGTTCGGCCTCGGCGCCGGCCTCTGGACCCGCGACATCAACCGCGCCTATCGCATGGGCCGCGCCATCAAGGCCGGTCGTGTGTGGACCAACTGCTACCACCTGTACCCGGCGCACGCCGCGTTCGGTGGCTACAAGAAGTCCGGCGTCGGCCGTGAAACTCACAAGATGATGCTCGATCACTATCAGCAGACCAAAAACCTGCTGGTGAGCTACGACATCAATCCGCTGGGCTTCTTCTAAACCCCGGGGCGACACTGATGATTCGGTGTCGCCCTTTCAACCGCTATCGCGAGCAGGCTCGCTCCCACAGTGGATTCGGGCTGATTCCTGAATTGTGAGCTCACCCCGCAACCCTGTGGGAGCGGGCTTGCCCGCGAAGGCGTCCTCAATGACACAACAACACAAGGCTGGCCGCTCTGGCACGGGCCTTGCGTACCCGTCATTCAGCGCGCAACTCCAAAACCGTCGTACCCGAAAGTCCAAAAGCTTGAACTTAAAAATAGAGAGGACTTATGACTACTTCTTCCACACAGCTCAAACCCACACTCGGCACCCTGCATTTATGGGGCATCGCCGTCGGCCTGGTGATTTCCGGCGAATATTTCGGCTGGAGTTACGGCTGGGGAACCGCAGGAACGCTGGGCTTTCTCGTCACCGCTTTGATGGTGGCGACGATGTACACCTGTTTCATCTTCAGCTTCACCGAATTGACCACCGCCATTCCCCACGCGGGCGGACCTTTTGCCTATAGCCGACGGGCCTTCGGCGAGAAAGGCGGATTGATCGCCGGCATCGCCACGCTGATCGAGTTCGTCTTTGCTCCCCCGGCCATCGCCATGGCCATTGGTGCTTATCTCAACGTGCAGTACCCGGAACTGGACCCGAAAATCGCCGCTGTTGGCGCCTATTTCGTGTTCATGACCCTCAATATTCTCGGCGTCAGCATCGCGGCCACCTTCGAACTGGTGGTCACCGTCCTGGCCGTCGCCGAATTGCTGGTGTTCATGGGCGTGGTTGCACCGGGCTTCAGTTTCAGTAACTTCGTACTCAATGGCTGGTCGGGCGCCAATGAATTCACGATGGGCTCGATTCCCGGCATATTCGCCGCCATTCCCTTCGCGATCTGGTTTTTTCTCGCTATCGAAGGTGCGGCCATGGCCGCCGAGGAAGCCAAGGACCCGAAACGCACGATTCCAAAGGCTTACGTCAGCGGCATCCTGACCCTGGTGTTCCTGGCCATCGGCGTGATGGTGATGGCCGGTGGCGTCGGCGACTGGCGTCAACTGTCGAACATCAACGATCCATTGCCCCAGGCGATGAAAGCCGTAGTCGGCAACAATTCGACCTGGATGCACATGCTGGTGTGGATTGGCCTGTTCGGTCTGGTGGCGAGTTTCCACGGGATCATCCTCGGCTACTCTCGGCAGTTCTTCGCGCTGGCCCGCGCCGGTTACCTGCCTCCTGGCCTGGCGAAACTTTCGCGCTTCCAGACACCGCACCGGGCAATCCTGGTGGGCGGCGTGATCGGCATCGCGGCGATCTACAGCGACGGCCTGGTCAACCTGCAAGGCATGTCCCTGACGGCGGCAATGATCACCATGTCGGTATTCGGCGCCATCGTGATGTACATCATCAGTATGCTGAGCCTGTTCAAGCTGCGTAAAACCGAGCCTAATCTGGAACGCACCTTCCGCGCACCGGGCTACCCGATCGTGCCGGGGATCGCGCTGTTCCTGGCGGTGGTTTGCCTGGTGGCGATGGCCTGGTTCAACACCTTGATCGGCCTGGTCTTCCTCGGCTTCATGGTCGCCGGTTACCTGTACTTCCAACTGACCGCCCGGCAGCGCTCCGAAGCACCGGTGGACGCTATGCTCGAAGGGATATGAGTGCACCGGCGCCGGGCTCACCACCCGGCGCCTGCATTATTGAAGTGCACACCGATTCCCACAGTAAGAGCAGATTGCAGTCATTATTGGAGGACTCCGCCCCATGGCCGTTTATGCCCATTCAGTCGGCGCCCAGACCTACCGCTTTGATAGCCTCAAGGAAGTGATGGCCAAAGCCAGCCCGGCGCGCTCCGGGGACTTCCTCGCCGGTGTCGCCGCCCTCAACGATGGCGAGCGCGTCGCCGCACAGATGACGCTGGCCGACATTCCGCTGAGCCATTTCCTGCAGGAAGTGCTGATTCCCTATGAAGACGATGAAGTCACCCGCCTGATCATCGATACCCACGACAAACACGCCTTCGTCATCGTGAGCCATCTCACCGTCGGCGGCTTTCGTGACTGGCTGCTCAGCGATGCCGCCGACGAACAGGTCCTGCGTGCCCTCGCCCCCGGCCTGACCCCGGAAATGGTTGCTGCCGTGTCGAAGATCATGCGCGTACAGGATCTGGTCCTGGTGGCGCAGAAAATTCGCGTCGTCACGCAGTTTCGCGGCACCCTCGGCCTGCGCGGCCGCCTGTCCACTCGCCTGCAACCCAACCACCCTACGGATGAACCGGCGGGCATTGCCGCAAGCATTCTCGATGGCCTGCTGCACGGTAATGGTGATGCGATGATCGGCATCAACCCGGCCACCGACAGCATCGCTTCGATCTGCGCCATGCTGGAGATGCTCGATGCGATCATCCAGCGTTATGAGATCCCGACCCAGGCCTGCGTGCTGACCCATGTCACCACGTCAATCGAAGCGGTCAATCGCGGCGTGCCGCTGGACCTGGTGTTCCAGTCCATCGCCGGCACCGAAGCGGCCAACGCCAGCTTCGGCATCAACCTGAATGTTCTCAAGGAAGGTTACGACGCCGGGTTGAGCCTCAATCGCGGCACGCTCGGGCAGAACCTGATGTATTTCGAAACGGGTCAGGGCAGTGCGCTGTCAGCAAACGCTCACCATGGCGTCGATCAACAGACCTGCGAAACCCGGGCCTACGCGGTAGCGCGACATTTCAATCCGTTCCTGGTGAACACCGTTGTAGGGTTCATCGGCCCGGAATATCTCTACAACGGCAAGCAAATCATCCGTGCAGGCCTCGAAGACCACTTTTGCGGCAAGCTGCTGGGCGTGCCGATGGGCTGCGACATCTGTTACACCAATCATGCCGAGGCCGACCAGGACGACATGGACACCCTGCTGACATTGCTGGGCGTGGCGGGTATCAACTTCATCATGGGCATCCCCGGCTCCGATGACATCATGCTCAATTACCAGACCACGTCCTTCCACGATGCGCTTTACGCCCGGCAGACGCTGGGGCTCAAGCCTGCGCCGGAATTCGAGCAGTGGCTGGCGAAAATGGGCATTTTCACCCAGGCGGACGGCCGGGTTCTGTTTGGCAACAGCCTGCCGCCGGCTTTCCGCCAGGCCCTGGCGCAACTGGGATGAGTGTTGAAATGGAAAAACTACCCTTCGACCCGCACAACCCATGGCAGGAGCTGCGTCGCCTGACGCCGGCGCGGATTGCCCTGGGCCGTACCGGCACCAGTTTGCCCACTCGTGCGCAGCTGGACTTTCAATACGCCCATGCCCAGGCCCGGGACGCCGTGCATTTGCCGTTTGACCATGACGCCCTGCGCTCACAGCTGGCGGAACGGGGGCATGAAAGCATTTTGCTGCATAGCGCGGCGATAGACCGCAACAGCTACCTGCAACGCCCTGATCTGGGGCGCAAGTTGAGCGATGCCTCGGCAAAAACCCTGCGTGAATTCGCCACTGCGCATCCGGGCGGGATCGACCTGGTCATCGTGGTCGCCGACGGCCTGTCAGCATTGGCTGTTCACCGTCATACCCTGCCATTCCTGGCACGGCTGGAAGAACAGATTCGCGCTGAAAACTGGTCGGTTGCCCCGGTAGTCCTGGTGGAACAGGGTCGCGTAGCCGTGGCGGACGAGGTCGGCGAACTGTTGGGCGCAAAAATGACGGTGATTTTGATCGGCGAACGCCCTGGGCTGAGCTCCCCAGACAGCCTGGGATTGTATTTCACCTACAACCCCAAGGTCGGCCTGACAGACGCCTATCGCAACTGCATCTCCAATGTGCGCCTCGAAGGCTTGAGTTACGGCATGGCGGCACACCGCTTGCTGTACTTGATGCGCGAAGCCTGTCGGCGCCAGCTATCCGGGGTCCATCTTAAGGATGAGGCGCAAGTTCAGACGCTGGAGTCAGACGCTGGTGCAGACATGAAAGGTAATTTCCTACTGAGCCCGCCGGATGCCTGAACCGCTTCCGCATTGCGTTTTCGGGCCGGTTTGAGGCAGGATCGACGCACGGCTGCCAGTGAGTATCCCTTTGTCGCCAGAGCATTGCCGCCAGAGCACGTGAAGACAGCCACTTGAAGGACGAGACCTACCATGCGGATTATTCAAGCGACCCTCGAACACCTGGACCTGCTGACCCCGTTGTTCGTCAAATATCGCGAGTTTTATGGCTCCCTGCCGTATCCGGACTCGTCCCGGGCGTTCCTCGAAAAACGCCTGCGTCGCAAGGAATCGGTGATCTACCTGGCCCTGTCCGATGACGACAGCAACAAACTGATGGGTTTCTGTCAGTTGTACCCAAGCTTCTCATCGCTTTCGCTCAAACGTGTGTGGATCCTCAACGACATCTATGTCATCGAGGACGCGCGCCGTCAGTTGGTGGCCGACAACCTGATTCGCACCGCGAAGAAGATGGCCAAGGAAACCAATGCCGTGCGTATGCGTGTTTCCACCAGCAGCAACAACGAAGTGGCGCAAAAAACCTACGAGTCCATCGGATTCAAGGAAGACACCGAGTTCAAGAACTACGTGTTGCCGATCAGCGACGAGCTGTAAAGCCACTTCAGCGGGGTCGGTCTCTGCGACGAAGCTGGGCCCCGTTTGGCTATCTGGCATCCATCAATCCAGCCCGTGAAATTTTCCTTATCCCTCAAACTCAAGATTGTTGGGGATTGCCTAGAGTTATTAATTGTCACCAGACTTCCGATTGCTCTACCGACATGCCCCGCTACAATCTCGACGCGCTTTTCACTATTCAGCTCGTATAATGCCGACCTTTCCGGCTCGTAAGAAAAACTACATTCGTCTGTAGGCTTACGCGAAGTCATTCGCACAGGCCCGCTGACTCGGACCGTTATCACAGGTGCTTTCCATGGATTTCAACCCGCTCGACCTTATCCTGCATCTCGATGTTTACCTCGATTTGCTGGTAACCAATTACGGGCCATGGATTTACGCCATTCTGTTTCTGGTGATTTTCTGTGAAACCGGCCTGGTGGTCATGCCGTTCCTGCCAGGTGATTCGCTGCTGTTCATCGCTGGCGCCGTTGCGGCTGGCGGCGGTATGGACCCGGTGCTACTCGGCGGCCTGCTCATGCTGGCGGCGATACTGGGCGACAGTACCAACTATGTGATCGGACGAACGGCAGGCGAACGCTTGTTCAGCAATCCGAACTCAAAAATCTTCCGCCGTGACTATCTGCAACAAACCCACGACTTTTATGACAAGCACGGCGGCAAAACCGTGACCCTGGCGCGGTTCCTGCCCATCATCCGCACCTTTGCACCGTTCGTCGCTGGCGTAGCGAAGATGCCATACCCGCGTTTCTTTGGGTTCAGCGTACTTGGCACAATCTTCTGGGTCGGCGGCCTGGTTACCCTCGGCTTCTTCTTCGGTAACGTACCGTTCATCAAGTCGAACCTGTCGCTGCTGGTGGTGGGCATCATTCTGCTGTCGCTGCTACCGATGATCATCGGCATCATCCGCAGCCGCTTCGGCAACGCGGCGTCCAAAGTCCACCCACGCTGATTCTCGATGTGGTCCCTGAGCGCCTGGCGTCGCCGGCGCATCCTGGCGAAGCACCCGATCGGCGACGACATGTGGCAACGGGTGCGACATCACCTGCGGTTTCTCGACGGGATCACCGCCGCCGAGGACCAATGGCTGCGTGAAGCTTGCGTGCTGTTCCTCGAAGACAAACACCTGACCGCCCTGCCCGGTGTCGAACTGCATCAGGAACAACGCCTGCTGCTAGCCGCTCAAGCGCAATTGCCATTGATGCATCTGGGCGACCTGAACTGGTACCAGGGTTTTCACGAGATCGTCCTCTATCCCGACGATTTTCTTAGCCCCCAACGCCATCGTGACGCCAGCGGCGTCGAACACGAGTGGGACGGCGAGCACAGTGGCGAAGCCTGGCAACAAGGCCCGATCATCCTCGCCTGGCCCGGTGTCATGGCCAGCGGCGGCTGGGAAGGCTATAACCTGGTGATCCACGAACTGGCGCACAAACTCGACATGCTCAATGGTGACGCCAACGGCCTGCCGCCGCTGCACGCCGACATGCGGGTCAGCGACTGGGCCAAAATCATGCAGCAAGCCTACGACGAACTCGACCGACAACTGGACCGCAATCCGGACACCGAGACCGCCATCGACCCCTATGCCGCCGAGAACCCCGCCGAATTTTTCGCTGTCACCAGCGAGTACTTCTTCAGCGCCCCGGATTTGCTGCACGAGGTTTATCCACAGGTGTATGAGCAACTGAAGCTGTTCTATCGCCAGGATCCACTGGCGAGGCTCAAGCAACTTCTCGCCTCGGACCCTGTCTATTCGGCACATGACTAAGGTCTACGACCTCTGGTACATGGCATCGATGTAGGAATATGCCTATAATCGCCGCCACTTTTTGGTCAACTAACGGGGGCAACGCCCAATGAGCTACAGCAAGATTCCGGCTGGCAAAGACCTGCCGAACGACATCTACGTCGCGATCGAGATTCCGGCCAACCACGCGCCGATCAAATACGAAATCGACAAAGACAGCGATTGCCTGTTCGTTGACCGTTTCATGGCCACCCCAATGTTCTACCCGGCCAACTACGGTTACATCCCGAACACCCTGGCTGACGACGGTGATCCCCTCGACGTGCTGGT
>NZ_JBOIBY010000071.1:0-60167 GCF_050739655.1 Pseudomonas sp.
GCTCGCGATTACGGTGGCACATTTGACAAGGATGTGACCGACACACCGCCATCGCGAGCAGGCTCGCTCCCACAGGGGGAAATTGCGGCACATTGACCTGCATCAAGTATCAACTTGCTGTATAGCGGCACAATAATGGCACCTTGCCAATGCTGTTTCCGCTATCAGAGAAGACCTCCATGGGTGCCTGGCTTAGCAATATCTCGCTGAAATACAAATTCTGGGCGGTGAACGCCGTCGCCTTCGTCACCACCTTGCTGCTGGTGCTATACGCCGTGCAGCTCGAACAACAAGCCCGCTGCCATGCCGCTCAGCTATCAGCTCAGGCCCAAGCGCGATTGCTCGGTGCCAGGCCTGTCGGGCAACCGCTGCCCAAGGCCGACAACCTGCTGACGTTCAATCGCGCACACGCACCGTTGCTCAATGGCCAACCCGTGCTGGAGCTGGCCGATGCAAAAGGTTGGGTCGAGATCAACGCCATGCCGTTGTTCGGTGACGACCTGTTGATCGGCGCCGAGGTATTCGCGCGCGCGGACGGCCAGCAGGTTGCGGTGCTTGCCCATGGTCCAAGCTTGAGCCAGGTGTTTGGCGAGCGTTTTGCCCATTACGCGGTGGCGGTGTTCGTACTGATGCTGGCCATGCTTGGCGCCTCTCAGCTGTTGATCCGCTTCCTGCTCAGCCAGCTCAACACCTTGAAGGACGTGATGCTGCACGTGGAAAAAACCGGCGACCTCTCTGCCCGCGCTCCCCTTGTCGGCAGCGACGAAGTCGGGCAAATGGCGAACGCCTTCAACGCCATGCAGGCCGGTTATCAGCGAGTGGTCAATACCGTCGCCAGTACGGCACGGCAACTGGACGAGGGTGCCGCACGACTGGCTTCAAACATGAATGAAGTCCGTCACGGCATGCTCGGCCAACAGAGTGAAACCGATCAGGCCGCCACCGCCATCAACCAGATGACCGCCACCGTCTACCACATCGCCCAGCACGCCGGCGCTACCCGCGACCTATCGCAATCGGCCGACACCCTGGCGGGCAGCGGACAGGCAGTGGTCCTGCGTGTGCAGGGTTCGATTGCCGGCTTGTCCACTGGAGTGCAGCAAACCGCCGAGATGATTCAACGTCTGGCCGAGGACAGTCAGAAGATCAACGGCGTGGTCAACGTGATTCACAGTATTGCCGAGCAAACCAACCTGCTGGCGCTGAACGCCGCGATCGAGGCAGCCCGGGCGGGCGAAATGGGACGCGGGTTTGCGGTGGTTGCCGATGAAGTGCGCAACCTGGCCAAACGCGTGCAGTCCTCGACCGATGAAATTACCGTGATGGTCTCGGCATTGCAGGCCGGAACCCGGGATGCCGTGGACTTCATGCAGGAAAGCTCGTTCAAGGCTGACGACTGCGTGCAACAGGCCCAGGAGGCCGGCGTAGCGTTGGCAAAAATCACTGGCGCAGTGGCGCAGATGCGTGAGAGCAACACGCAGATCGCCGTGGCGGCCGAGCAACAGAGTCAGGTGGCAGAGGAAATGAACCGGGCCGTGGTCAGCATCCGCGATGTGACCGATAACACGGTGCAGCAGACCGTCAATTCAGCGACCACCAGCCATGAATTGGCGGCGCTGGCCGGGGAGTTGAGCAAGGCGATAGGCCAGCTCAAGCTTTAAATCAAAAGATCGCAGCCTGCGGCAGCTCCTACAAGTGCATGTGACCCATGTAGGAGCTGCCGAAGGCTGCGATCTTTTTTACCCATTACCTCTATTGCGCCAATAGCCAACCTCGATTCGCCGCCCGCATTTGGCGGGCCTATTCTTCATTCATGTGTTCAACATGGATCGAGGATCAGCATCATGGGCAAACGTCACCCCAACCTTCCCGCCTGGCAATGGCGTGCCTACCCCAACAATCATCAGCACCCGACCAATCTGGTGTTGCACCTGATTGCCGTGCCATTGTTCATCGTGGCGTTTCTGTTGATTGTTAGCGGGGTGTTCGGCCTGAATCTGGCGAACTTAGCCATTGGCATCATCGGTGTGATCGCAGCGCTCGGCCTGCAACGTCACGGTCACAGCCTGGAGGTGCAAGCCTCCGAGCCGTTCAGCGATCGCAAGGACGCCGTTTCGCGCCTGCTGGTCGAGCAATTTTTGACCTTTCCGCGATTTTTCCTCAGTGGCGGCTGGTGGCGCGCCTGGCGTGAGCGCCACCGTCGTCATTGATCAGGCGAACACCGTCATCGTTTGCCGGCTCATGGCAATCAATCGGCCTTGCGCGTCCCACATTTTCGCTGCGGCGTGCCCGTAGCCGTCGGCGGCATATTCGGTTTCGACGAGGTACTTGCACCAGTCCAGTGTGCTCAGCTCAAGCAATGGCTGCACGAACTCGATGGTCCAGGTCAGCGTGCTGCCCATTGCCGGCTTCTTCAGAAACGGCATGACGGCCGGAGGCCAGGCATCCACCAGCGCCAGAATGTGCGACTCACTGATGGCCTCTTCCTTCACATCGCCACGCAACCGCACCCAGCCACCCATCTGGCGGGATGTGCTGCCGGTGAACGGCAACCCGCCGACACTCCAGCGCATCGCCAGATGGCGCATGAACTCCGGGATGACACCTTCAATGAAAGGCAGCTCCTGGCAGTCGTCCCAATGTTTCATCTCTGGCGCGGGATGCGCGGTCACTGCCACTTCAGAGGGACGCGAGGCACCGAAGCTGCCCTGAACCAAGGTCACCACCTGGCCCTTTTGCATTGCGCGACCCAGCACCTGACTGACGGCTTTGCCTTCACGCAGCACGTCGACTTCAAAACTGACCGGTACTTCAGGCTCGACGGGGCCAACGAAGGTGATCGCCAACGAACGTACAGGTCGATCTGCCGGAACCTTTGCGCGCATTGCTTCGTACTGCAAGGCTGCCACCAGACCGCCGAAACTCGCGCGGCCCTGAGCCCAACCGGCCGGAATAGTGATCTGCGAAGGTTGACGGCGGACAGCATCGAGCAGGTCGGAAAAGCGCATGAAAACCTCAAGGAAGGAATTGAATGAAGGGATCTTAACCAGCCGGCGAAGGCTGTACAGCGCGCATTCCGGCCAAATTGACCGACAGATGGGCCGTTGCGGCGTCTCGGGTTGCATTCCCACGCAGGAGCGTGGGAATGATCGAAAACACTGAGGTGAATCAGGATTTGAAGCAGTCCGCGCTGAGCTTGTCCAGGACGCGGTCGGCGCGCTCTTCAGCCTTGGCCATGTCGGCGTGCCAATCAGCGACGCAGGGTTGCAGATCGGCTTCCTGCTCGGCCATGGCCAGCCATTGCAGGCAGTCATGCCAGTCGCCCAAGGCGCCTTGAGCCGATCTCAATCGCGGCATGCTCTTTTTCGGCAAGCGATCCAGTTCAGGGTAGGCATCGATGCCATAGCGCACGCGCTTGATCAGCAAGCGCAGACGATGGCGATCATGGGCGGGGTCGTGCAGGGCTTCGTCCAGTTTCTTCCATTGTTTGCCCAGGCGTTTCTCAATGCGTTTGCCCAACCCCTTGAGCAAACCCTGGCGTTGAGATGCGCGCAAAAACCGCGGAAAGGCATCAAGAATCACCAGCAACTGCGCAAGCTGGCTACTCGCCGCGACCGCGGGATAAGCCTGCGCCATCTGTGCCAGACGGCGTTGCGCGGCTTCGGGTTGATCGTGCTGGAGCAAGTACGCCGCCAGCACCTCGCGATCACGCCAGGGCGTGGTCAGGTCGCCGACATCGGATGCCGCCGTTTCCATCTGTTCGACACCGGGCAATCCGCGCAATGGTCGCAACAGGCTGCGTAAACGGCGCACCGTGGTGCGCAGATCGTGCAAGGCTTCAGGGTCTGTTTGGGCGCTCAAGCGCGCTTGGCAGGCCAGTAGACGAACTTCCAGACCCAATACATGGGCTACCAACCGATCAACCAATGCCGACATCGCTTGCTCCCTGACTCGAATGCCCCTGTAGCCTTACATCATGCCTCAACGGCCGGCGCGTGACTCACGAATATAGAATCGCGCTTTCTGGGCCTTACTGGCGCAGCCTTCGAATCCTTCGAATTGCTGCTGGGTCTTGGCCGCGGTCAACAGCGACAGGGCCTTGGAATAGCTGACAGTTCCGGCGAAACCCTCTGCCTTGGCCAGGTCCAGCTCATGCCAGGCGGCATCGAGATTGCTGCCACAACTGTCGCGATAAGCGGTTTTACCGGCACAACCGGCGAGTGCCAAGGCAATCAGTGGCACACAAATCCAGGCTTTCATCACACACACCTCAAAAATAGGAGAACAGTCATGCAGGTAGGACGGTCTGGCGCATGAAAAGTGCCGTCCATCGCCAGAGCAAACTATAGCGCTGGCAAGAATAACCATCTGCCGCCATGGAGTGTCGAAATAACGACGCAGTCGCTACAGCGAACGACCTTGCCGATTGAAGCGCGCCCCTCGATGGGTGCATTGTGGAATCATTCGAACGAGGGCGATTGATGAAAAAGCGAGTCGCACTGGTGTTGGGCTCGGGTGGAGCCCGGGGCTATGCCCATATTGGCGTCATTCAAGAGATCGAAAGGCGTGGCTACGATATCGCCTGCATTGCCGGATGTTCCATGGGGGCGGTGGTCGGGGGGATCTACGCCGCCGGCAAACTCGATGATTATCGCGACTGGATCGAGAGCCTGGACTACCTCGACGTGTTGCGTCTGGTGGATGTCAGTTTTCGTCTGGGCGCCATCCGTGGCGAAAAGGTCTTCGGGCAGATCCGCAAGATCGTCGGCGAGATCAATATCGAAGACCTGCGCATTCCCTACACGGCGGTGGCCACCGACCTGACCAACCAGCAGGAGATCTGGTTTCAGGAAGGCTGCTTGCACCAGGCCATGCGCGCGTCGGCGGCGATTCCCAGTCTGTTTACCCCGGTGATGCAAGGTAATCGCATGCTGGTGGACGGTGGCATTCTCAACCCGCTGCCCATCGTGCCGGTGGTGTCGAGTCATTGCGACTTGATCATCGCGGTCAACCTCAACTCAACCAACCAGCGTCACTACAAGCTGCCGGTGATCCAGCGCCCCGCTGCGTTCAAGAGCCGGTTCGACAGCCTGATCAACTCGCTTGGCTCGAAGATGCCATTCCGGCGCAAACAGGCCGAGCAACTGCTGTTGCTGGAGAAGGAAGCGTTGTTGGCTGAAGCGGTCAATATCAATCCCTGGATCGAATCCGCCGAGCCGGAAGCCCAGCAACCCGCCGCCGCCCCCGAGCGTGACGGTGCACCGAAATCCGCCACCGGCTCGTTCATCATCGACAACGTCGGCCCGGCGTCTTTGCTGGATTTGATCAACCAGAGTTTCGAAGTGATGCAGACGTCGTTGGCGCAGTACAAGATCGCCGGATATCCACCGGACATCCTGATCAACGTGCCCAAGCGGGTGTGCCGGTTTTTCGAGTTCTACAAGGCACCGGAGCTGATTGCGCTGGGGCGGGAGATTGCGCGGGATACGCTGGATCGTTATGAAAGTGAGCGGGATTCCTGAGGTTCTCGGTTGAATAATCCGGCCTCATCGCGAGCAGGCTCGCTCCCACAGGGATTTGCGTGGTACACAAATAATGTGAACACCACGGAACCTGTGGGAGCGGGCTTGCCCGCGAAGGGGCCAGGTCAGACAACAAAAATCTAAATGCTGACCTCACTCAGCAACCGATACCCCACCCCCGCTTCGGTCACGATAAACCTCGGCCGGGTCGGGTCATCCGCCAGTTTCTGCCGCAGGTGTCCGACCACAATCCGCAAGTAATGGCTGTCGTCGGTGTGGGTCGGCCCCCAGATGTCCTTGAGCAATTGCTGTTGGGTGATGACCCGTCCGGGATGACGGGCCAGCTGCGCCAGCACTGCGTACTCCTTGCGAGTCAGCGCGACTTCGGCGCCATCGAGTAAAACCCTGCGATAGGCCAGATCCACCGTCAACGGCCCGAATATCAGT
This sequence comes from Pseudomonas sp., assembly GCF_050739655.1. Taxonomy (GTDB): domain Bacteria; phylum Pseudomonadota; class Gammaproteobacteria; order Pseudomonadales; family Pseudomonadaceae; genus Aquipseudomonas. Next base: position 5,970 of record NZ_JBOIBY010000071.1, read on the forward strand.
GCCGCTTGCTGGGCTTCCCCCGCTGGCGCCTGGCGCAACAACGCGCGAATCCGCGCCAGAAACTCCTGAATGCCAAAGGGTTTGGTCACGTAGTCATTGGCGCCGCCATCCAGCGCTTCGACTTTCTGCCCTTCGCCGGCACGTACCGAGAGCACCAGCACCGGCACCGCGGACCACTCACGGAACTCACGCAGTACCTGCTGCCCGTCCATGTCCGGCAAACCCAGATCGAGCACCAGCAAGTCCGGTTTGTTCAGCGCAGCCTGGGCCAGCCCTTCGGTGCCGGTGCCGGCCTCCAGCACTTTGTACCCTTGGGAAGCGAGGCTGATGCGCAGGAATTTGCGGATCTGCGGCTCGTCGTCGATGACCAAAATGGTCGTGGTCTGGCTCATGGTTTGCGGTCGCTACGTGGAGAGATCCAAAGGGTATCAGGCTTCACTTTCAGGGCTCACTTTCAAATGCAGGCTGTTCCTGCAATGGCAGATGCAGTGTGATGCAAGTGCCGCGCCCTTCGATGCCGTCGGCAACGCTGATACGCCCGCCATGGGCACCCACCATACCCTGGCAGATCGCCAACCCCAGGCCGGTGCCTTGCCCGCCTCGATCACCCCGTGCGGCGGTATAGAACATGTCGAAAATCTTCGCCCGCTCCGTCTCCGGAATCCCCGGCCCTTCGTCACTGACCGAGAAAACCAGTTCGTTGTCATCCACCCCTGCGCGCAATTGCAAACGTCCGTGGGACGGTGAGAAGCGCGCGGCATTTTCCAGCACGTTGATCAACGCCTGCTCGATCAGTGCCGCGTGGACGAACAGCAGCGGCAAGTCCGGCGCGACTTCGGTGCTGACCTGCAACGGCGCCAGCACCGCACGCAAGCGGTTGAGCGAACTGCCGACGATGTCCGCCGGTGATACCCAGTCCCGCGCCAGCTTCAGGGCGCCGTGACCGAGGCGGGTCATGTCCAGCAGGTTTTGAATGTAGCGGTCCAGGCGCTCGGCTTCATCGCGGGTGCCTTCTAGCAACTCACGGCGATCCTCCAGCGGGATCGCTTCGCCAAGTGCCAATAAGCTGTCGATGCTGCCGCGCATGGAGGTCAGCGGCGTACGCAAATCGTGGGACACCGAGGCGAGCAAGGCACTGCGCAGTTGCTCGGTTTCGCCGTGCAGACGCGCCGCCTCCAGGTCGTCAGCCAACTGCGCGCGGGCCAGCGCCTGTGCCAGCGGCTGACTCAACGCAGTCAACAAACGTCGACGTTGACCGCTCAAGGTCTGGCCTTCTTTTGCGCACACCCCGAGCAACGCCAACGGCCCCTCCTCCACCGACAACGGCCACCACCACCAGCGCCCGAACGGCAAAGTGCCGGTGCCCGCGCCAGCCGGCTGATCGTGTTGCCAGGCCCAATCGGCGGCGGCGCGCTCGGCCTCGGTGAATTCCAGCGGGCCACCGGTTTCAATTTTCCAGCCGTTTTGACCGTCGCGGTTGAGCAGGCACAGCTGCAGATCACTCCAGCCGTTGAGGTGCTGAGCAGCAGCGCTGACCACGGCCTGGCGGTCGGTGGCAGCAGTGAGCTTGCGCGACAGATCGAGCAATTCGCTGGTTTCTTCCTGGGTGTCGCGCAGTGCCTGCATTTGCCGGCGTTGCCGGGCCGCGAGGTTGCCGGTGAGCGCCGCCATCAGCAGGAAGAACAACAACGTCAGCACGTCTTCTTCGCGCTGGATGCTGAAGGAAAAATTCGGCGGAATGAACAGAAAGTCGTACGTCAAAAACGACAACGCAGCACAGGCCAGCGCCGGACCGAGGCTGCTGCGCACCGCCACCAGCAACACGGCGGCCAGAAACACCAACGAGATATTCGGCAACGGCAAAACACTCGCCACTGCCCACGCCAGGGCACTGGCTGACACCGTTGCCACAACAGCCAGGGCATAGTCGAACCACACCAAAGACTGCATCGAATGCTGCCGAGGCTGATGCTGTTGATGATCACTGTCGAGGACGTTGATTTCCAATCCACGTGCATAGCGCAGCAGGCGTGCCGCCAACCCGCCACCAAACAATCGTCGGCGTAATCGTGATCGGGACTGGCCGACCAAGACCAGGCTGGCGCGGCGTTCGGCGGCATGCTGGATGAGGGTTTTCGCCACCTCGCCAGCGCGCAGCAGCACCACCTCGCCCCCCAGGCGTTCGGCCAGTTGCTGGGCACTTTGCAGGCGCAGGCGCGATTGCTCGTCACGCACGCTGCCGTTATCCACGTGCACCAGGCTCCACGGCAAATGCCGACGTTGGGCCACGCGACTGGCATGACGAACCAGGCGTTCGGCCTGAGCATCGCCATCGACGCCAACCAACAAACGACCACGCACCGTCGGCGCCGCCTGGCCCATCTGGCGATAACCCTGGGTCAGATCGTTGTCGACTTGCGCAGCAGCGGTTTGCATCGCCAGTTCACGCAGCGCCGTGAGATTGGTCTGGGTGAAAAACGCGTCGATCGCCGCCCGCGCCTGCTCCGGCACGTAGACCTTGCCGTCACGCAGACGCTCCAACAGCTCCCGTGGCGGCAAATCGATCAGCAGCAGTTCGAAGGCTTCTTGCAGCACCCAATCCGGCAGGGTTTCGCGGACCTGCACACCGGTGATGCCGCGCACCTGATCGTTGAGGCTTTCCAGATGCTGGACGTTGACCGTGGTAAACACGTCGATACCGGCGGCGAGCAGTTCCTGAATGTCTTGCCAGCGTTTTTCGTGACGGCTGCCGGGCGCATTGGTGTGGGCCAGTTCGTCCACCAGCACCAGTTTCGGCTTGGCGGCCAACAGGCCATCGAGGTCCATTTCTTCGAGCATCACGCCACGGTATTCCGAGCGCACCAAGGGTTGTTGCGGTAACCCCCCGAGCAACGCTTCGGTCTCGGACCGGCCATGGGTTTCGACGACGCCGGCAATGACTTTCACGCCCTGGCGCAGCTGGGCATGGGCCGCTTGCAGCATGGCGTAGGTCTTGCCGACACCGGGTGCGGCGCCGAGAAAAACCTTGAGCCGGCCACGGCCATCGCGGGGCAGGTCTGCTAACAGCGCGTCAGCGCGGCCGGAGTTGCTCATGTTTGAAATACTCGTATGTTGATCGTTCCCACGCTCCGCGTGGGAATGCAGCCCGGGACGCTCTGCGTTCCCAAAAGCGGACGCGGAGCGTCCATTGATGCATTCCCACGCAGAGCGTGGGAACGATCATCTACTACAGGTTTTCCAGTGCCCTGTTCAACTCAAGCACATTCACCACCGGCGGCCCCACCAGCGGTTGCTCGATGTGCGCGTCCAACAAATTTTGCAAGGTCGACACCGGCAGGTTGCGCGCCGCTGCCACACGCGCCAGTTGATAGGCAATCGCGGCCGGTGGCAAGTGGGGATCTAGGCCGCTACCGGAGGTGGTGACCATTGCCAATGGCACTGGCCCTTGCCCCGGTACCAGCAGTTTGTTGGCGTCGTCGATCACACGAGTGGCCAGAGCCGGGTTGCTCGGCGAAAGGTTGCTGGCACCGCTGGACACGGTGGCGAAAGCACCGGCCGATGACCGTGGGTGGAACCAGGCGTCGCCGACGAAATCCTGGGCGATCAGCGACGAACCGCGGACCTTGCCGTCGGCATCGTGCACCAGGCTGCCATTGGCCTGATCCGGGAAGGCGACCTGGGCAACGCCGGTCACCACCAGGGGATAGGCGACGCCTGTGATCAGGGTCATCAGGACCAGCAGGCTCAAGGCCGGGCGTATCATTGTGGACATTGCAGAATCCTCTTATGGGCTATCAGCCTCGCTCCACAGGGAACGGGGTAAGCGTCAAACCAGATGCAACGCCGTCAACAGCATGTCGATCGCCTTGATGCCCACAAACGGCACCAGAATCCCGCCCAGTCCATAAATCAGCAGATTGCGTCGCAACAACGCCGCCGCACTCGCCGCCTGCACCCGCACACCGCGCAGCGCCAATGGAATCAACACCACGATGATCAGCGCGTTGAACACGATCGCCGAGAGAATCGCGCTCTGCGGGCTGCTCAAGTGCATGACGTTCAAAACGCCCAGTTGCGGATAGATCGCGGCAAACAGTGCCGGCAGGATGGCGAAGTACTTGGCCACGTCGTTGGCGATGGAAAAGGTCGTCAGCGCACCGCGAGTCACCAGCAATTCCTTGCCGATCTGCACCACGTCCAAAAGCTTGGTCGGATCGCTGTCGAGATCGACCATGTTGGCGGCTTCACGCGCCGCTTGTGTGCCGTCGTTCATCGCCATACCGACGTCGGCCTGGGCCAAGGCCGGAGCGTCGTTGGCGCCGTCGCCGCACATGGCAACCAGGCGACCGTCGTTCTGCTCATGACGAATGCGTGCCAGTTTTTTCTCCGGAGTGGCTTCGGCCAACACGTCATCCACGCCCGCTTCAGCGGCAATGGCGGCGGCGGTCAACGGGTTGTCGCCGGTCACCATGACCGTGCGAATCCCCAGCTTGCGCAGCTCGGCGAAACGCTCACGAATGCCGGGCTTGACCACGTCCTTGAGGTGAATCGCGCCCAGCAACTTACCGTCGGCGCAAACCAGCAGTGGCGTACCGCCGCTTTGCGCAATCCTGTCGATTTCCCGCGACAGCGCCGGGGCCAGGTCAGAGCGCTTCAGACCGACGAAGGCCAGCAACGAATCCACCGCGCCTTTGCGGTAGACACGCCCCTGATAATCGACACCGGACAAACGCGTCTCGGCACTGAACGGCACTGCGGTCAGCAAATGTGTGGCCGGCTCGGGTTGTGGCTGGGTGCCGCACAGGTATTCGACGATGGATTTGCCTTCAGCGGTGTCATCGGCCAGCGACGCGAACAACGCCCCTTCAGCCAGTTCCTTGCTGCTCACACCGGGCGCTGCGTAGACCGCCGTGCAACGACGGTTACCGAAGGTGATGGTGCCGGTCTTGTCCAGCAACAGCACATGCACATCCCCCGCTGCTTCCACCGCACGGCCGGACTTGGCGATCACGTTCAGGCGCACCAAGCGATCCATCCCGGCGATACCGATGGCCGATAACAAGCCACCGATGGTGGTCGGAATCAGTGTGACCAACAGCGCCACCAGAAACACCAGCGGCAGACTGCCGTTGGCGAAGTGGGCGAACGGCTGCAGGGTGACGACCACCAGCAGGAAGATCAGGGTCAGGCCAATCAGCAGGATGTCGAGCGCCACTTCGTTCGGGGTTTTCTGGCGCTTGGCGCCTTCAACCAGGGCGATCATGCGGTCCAGGGTCGACTCACCAGGGTTGGCGGTGATCTTCACCAGCAGCCAGTCGGAGACCAGGCGGGTGTTGCCGGTCACGGCCGAGCGGTCGCCCCCGGACTCGCGGATCACCGGCGCCGATTCACCGGTAATCGCCGCCTCGTTGACCGCCGCAATGCCTTCGATCACTTCGCCGTCACCGGGAATCATCTCCCCCGCTTCGACGCGCACTACATCGCCCTTGCGCAGGTTGGCGGCGGGCACCACCTGAAAACTGCCGTTGCCGGTTTTGCGGCGCGCACTCAAACCTTCACTGCCGGCCTTGAGACTGTCGGCGCGGGCCTTGCCGCGACCTTCGGCCAAGGCCTCGGCGAAGTTGGCGAACAGTACGGTGAACCACAGCCACACGGCGATCTGCGCGGCGACAAAAGTCGGCACGGCCGTGTCGGGAATAAAGCACAGCACGGTGGTCAGGATCGCGGTCAGTTCGACCACCAGCATCACCGGTGCGCGCTGTAATTGCCGTGGGTCGAGCTTGACGAACGCTTGTACCAGCGCCGGGCGCCACAGGGCCGAGATCGCGGTTTTTGGTTGTTCCGGCGCCGCTGCGGCGACCGGTTTGACTACGGGCATGTTCATCATTGGCTCCTCAGAAGGCCATGCTCAGGTGTTCGGCAATCGGGCCTAACGCCAGGGTCGGCAGGAAGGTCAGGCCACCCACCAGCAAAATGGTCACAGTCAGCAAGGTCACGAACAGCGGGCCGTGGGTCGGGAAGCTGTTCTGGCCGATCGGCGCGGTTTTCTTCATCGCCAGGCTGCCGGCCAACGCCAGTACCGGGAGGATGTAGCCGAAGCGCCCGATCAACATGCCCAGGCCCAGCATCAGGTTGTGGAACGGCGTGTTGGCGCCGAAGCCGCCGAACGCGGAACCGTTGTTGGCACTGGCCGAGGTGTAGGCGTAGAGCAACTGACTGAACCCGTGGGCGCCGGGGTTGCTCACCGAGGCCATCGGCCCCGGCAGGCTGGCGGCGATGGCGCCGAGCACCAGCACGCCAATAGGCATGACCATCAGGGTCACCACCAGCAATTGCACTTCCCTGGCTTGCAGTTTTTTGCCGAGGTATTCCGGGGTCCGGCCAATCATCAGTCCGGCGAGGAACACCGCGATAAGCACGTTGAGCAGCATGCCGTAGAGCCCTGCTCCGACACCGCCGAAGATCACTTCGCCGACCATCATGTTCACCAGCGCGACCATGCCGCTCAGCGGGTTGAGGCTGTCATGCATGCCGTTGACCGAACCGTTCGATGCCGCCGTGGTGGTCACCGACCACAACACGGTGGCGGTGGTGCCGAACCGCGCTTCCTTGCCTTCCAGCGGCGCGGTCTGCTCAACGGCTACGTTGTTCAAGGCCGGGTTCGGTTGGTATTCGGCCCACAGTGAAGTCGCACCGCCGATAAGGAACAGCGCCAGCATGCAGGCGATGATCGCGCGACTCTGGCGCAGGTCCTTCACGTAGTGACCAAAAGTGAACACCAGCGCCACCGGGATCAGAATGATCGAGGCCATTTCAAACAGGTTGCTCCACGCCGTCGGGTTCTCGAACGGGTGCGCCGAGTTGACGCCGAAGAAGCCACCGCCGTTGGTGCCCAGTTGCTTGATCGCAATCTGGCTGGCCGCCGGGCCCAGCGGGATCACCTGGTCGACGCCTTGCATCGTCAGCGCATTCACGTAGTGCGCGAAGGTCTGCGGCACGCCCTGCCAAACCAGGAACAACGCCAGCAGCAGGCACAGCGGCAGCAGCCCGTAGAGTGTGGCGCGGGTCATGTCGACCCAGAAATTGCCCAGGGACGCAGTGGATTTGCGGCCGATACCGCGACAGAGCGCAACCAACACAGCCAAACCGGTGGCGGCGCTGACGAAGTTCTGCACGGTAAGGCCGACCATCTGGCTCAAATAGCTCAGCGAGGCTTCGCCGCTGTAGGCCTGCCAGTTGGTATTGGTCATGAAACTGATGGCGGTGTTGAACGCCAGCGTCCACTCCTGGCCCGGCAGGTTTTGCGGGTTGAGCGGCAAATGGTCCTGGAACAACAGGATCGCGAACAACAGCACAAAACCCGCGAGGTTGAAGGCAAGCAAAGCCAGGGTGTACTTCTGCCAGCTCTGTTCAGAATGCGGGTCCACGCCGGCCAGGCGATAGCAACCACGCTCCACCGGCCCGAGGATCGGTGTCAGCCAGGTGCGCTGGCCTTCCATGACCTTGTAGTAGAAGCGCCCGAGAAACGGCGCGGGGACCAATACCACCGCGAAAAACGCGAGGATCAGCCAATAGTCATAACTGTGCATAGCCGCTCCTAGTTCCGGTCCGCGCGCAACAGCGCAACCAACAGATAAATGAACAGCCCCACTGCCAGCAGCAGTGACACCCCATCCAGAACGCTCATGGAAGATCTCCGTGTTACGGCTTATTGCCGCGTGTGGAGTTATTGTCGGAAAGGAGGCTGTAAAGGAACGAGAGCGAGGGTGCGCGCGGGGCATAAAGAAAGCGTAAAGAGTGGGTTTAGGCGGGTGTTACGGCGGTGTTTTGATGACCGCTGGCAAGAGCGGGCTCGCTCCCACTGCGACTTTGCGCAAGAATGTCGGCTGTCACTGCCCATCGCCGGAAAAACACCATGAATGTATTAACCACCGATTTGCCCGGTGTTCTGATCATCGAGCCAAAGGTGTTTGGTGATGAACGAGGCTTTTTTTACGAGAGCTTCAACGCCAGGGTTTTCATGGAAGCCACGGGGCTGGACGCTGATTTCGTTCAGGACAATCATTCGCGCTCAAGCAAAGGGGTATTGCGCGGTCTGCATTACCAACTGGAGAACACCCAGGGCAAACTGGTTCGTGTAATCAATGGGGAAGTACTCGATGTTGCCGTGGACATTCGCCGCAGCTCAGCGCATTTCGGCAAATGGGTGGCAGTGCGACTGTCCGCCGAGAACCATCGCCAGCTCTGGATTCCTGAAGGTTTCGCCCATGGTTTCGTGGTGCTTAGTGATTTCGCCGAATCGCTCTACAAGACCACCGACTACTACAACCCGGCTGCCGAACGCAGCATCCGCTGGAATGATCCGGAACTCGCCATCGACTGGCAACTGGACGAAGCACCGCAACTGTCGGCGAAGGATCAGGCGGCGGCGTTCTTTAAAGTTGCTGACGTATTCTCCTGAACCGTGCTCATAGGCACCTTACGCACAGGCGCTCAGTAGAAAGTCCTCCGCTTGCTCGACTAAAGCAAAATCGGTCCCACACTCCTATTGCGCAACCCCGGTCATGCCGACAAGCTATACCCATTTGTTATCGACTTACTGAAAAGGCTGGTCATCATGCGTATCCTCATTACCGGCGGTGCCGGTTTCATCGGCTCTGCCCTGGTTCGCGAGCTGATTCGATACTCCAGCCATGAAGTGCTTAACCTGGACAAGCTGACTTACGCCGGCAATCTCGAATCACTGACCACCATTGCCAACGACACTCGCTATGAATTCGTTCAAGCCGACATCGTTGATCTGCCGACTGTCAGTGCTGTGCTGAACCGTTTCCAACCACATGCGATCATGCATTTGGCAGCTGAATCCCACGTCGATCGTTCCATCGACGGACCGTCTGATTTCATCCAGACCAATATCGTTGGAACCTATAGCCTGCTAGAAGCCACTCGCGCCTATTGGCAGACCCTCGCCGAGCCGGAAAAAAGTGCTTTCCGCTTTCACCATATTTCCACCGATGAGGTCTATGGCGACCTGCATGGTGCCGAGGATCTGTTTACGGAAACAACGCCCTATGCCCCCAGCTCGCCGTACTCCGCCAGCAAAGCGGCTTCCGATCATTTAGTCCGCGCTTGGCATCGCACTTATGGCTTGCCGGTCTTGCTGACGAACTGTTCGAACAACTACGGACCCTTCCATTTCCCAGAGAAGTTGATCCCGCTGGTGATACTCAATGCCTTGGCGGGCAAGCCATTACCGGTATATGGAAATGGCCTGCAAGTGCGCGATTGGCTGTTTGTCGAAGATCACGCCCGGGCACTGCTCAAAGTGCTGAGCACAGGAAAAGTCGGAGAGACCTACAACATCGGCGGGCACAACGAGCAAAAGAACATCGATGTCGTGCGGAGCATTTGCGCACTACTGGAGGAACTGGCTCCTCAAAAACCGAAAGGTGTCGCGCATTACGCCGACCTGATCACATTTGTTCAGGATCGCCCAGGTCATGATCTGCGCTACGCAATCGATGCCAGCAAAATCGAACACGAGTTAGGTTGGAAACCCGCAGAAACATTCGAGACCGGTTTGCGTAAAACCATTCAGTGGTATCTGAACAATCTGGAGTGGTGCCAACGTGTACAAGATGGCAGCTACCAAGGTGAACGCCTGGGTGCCATCAATCCCAAGGAGTTACTCGCGTGATGAAAGGAATAGTTTTGGCGGGGGGCTCAGGTACGCGCCTGCACCCGATTACACTCGGTGTGTCCAAGCAGCTGTTGCCGGTTTACGACAAACCGATGATCTACTATCCGATTTCAGTATTGATGCTGGCCGGCATCAAAGAAATTCTGGTGATCTCCACTCCTCAGGATCTGCCTCAATACCGCAACCTGCTCGGTGATGGCAGCCAGTTTGGGGTGAGTTTCAGCTATGCCGAACAGCCATCGCCGGATGGTTTGGCTCAGGCCTTTCTGATTGCCGAACAGTTCATTGGCACCGACTCCGTGTGCCTTATTCTCGGCGACAACATCTTCCATGGTTCGTACTTTGGTGGTCAGTTGCAGAACGCGGCAAAACGATCCTCTGGCGCTACCGTGTTCGGATATTGGGTCAAAGACCCTGAACGCTTCGGCGTTATTGATTTCGACAGCGAAGGTCGTGCGGTATCAATCGAAGAAAAGCCAAAAAAACCTAAATCCAGCTATGCCGTCACGGGTCTGTATTTCTACGACAATGATGTGATTGAAATCGCCAAGAAGGTCAAACCTTCGCCACGAGGGGAGCTGGAAATCACCGACATCAACATCGCGTACCTGGAACGTGGTGACTTGCAAGTCGAGCGCTTCGGCCGTGGCTTTGCCTGGCTCGACACCGGCACCCACGATAGCCTGCTCGAGGCCTCACAATATGTGCAGACCATCGAACATCGCCAAGGTCTGAAAATTGCCTGCCTTGAAGAAATCGCTTATCTCAATAAGTGGATCAATCGCGAACAGCTGCTTGAGCGCGCCCATTATTTCGGCAAGACCGGATATGGGCAGTACCTTGCCAAGTTGGCCGGGGAACAATGAAGCTGAATGAATCCGGCTTCTGAAATGGAAGGAGCCGGACTACCCAGATGAAAACTCTCATTATCGGCCGTCGGGGCCAGGTCTCACGTGAGTTGCAACACCGGTTGGGCTCTCTCGGCGAGCTGATCGTACTGGGTCGCGATCAGCTCGACATGGCGCAACCCGATCAGATTCGTCGTCAGGTCCAATGCATCCATCCCGATCTGATCATCAACGCAGCAGCCTATACCGCGGTCGACCTCGCAGAAAGCGAACCGCAAACAGCCTTCGCCATCAACGCCGAAGCGCCCGGCATCCTTGCCGAAGAGGCTCTGACACTCGACATCCCGCTGATTCATTACTCGACCGATTATGTATTCGACGGGATGAAAACTGCGCCTTACAACGAGGACGACAGGCCAAACCCGCTGGGGGTCTACGGCAGGAGCAAGCTGGCGGGGGAGCAGGCAATCATCGAGGTGCAGGGCAAACACCTTATCTTGCGCGCCAGTTGGGTCTACTCGACCGAGGGCCGCAATTTTTTGTTGACCATGCAGCGGTTACTGCAAGAAAAAACAGAACTGCGGGTGGTTGCCGATCAGATCGGTGCGCCCACGTGGGCCGGCACCGTAGCCCAGAGCACCCTGGCCTTGATTGAGCGCTGGCAGTCACACGCCCCGGCGAACTGGGGTGTTTATCACTTGACTGCTCAGGGCAGCACTTCCTGGTTTGGTTTTGCCCAGGCCATTGGCGAGGCGTTGCGGCAACAGGGAAAAACTTGCGCAACTCTGCTGCCGATTTCCTCCAGCGATTACCCGCTGCCTGCCGCCCGTCCACTCAATTCATGCTTGGATTGCAGTCGACTACAACGCGAATGGGGAGTCAGCCAGCCGGATTGGCAAATTGCGCTGCGCGAATGCCTGGCCCAACAAGCCTGAGTACATGAGACTTGCCCACGAAGATGGCACCCGAGCCAGTCCCGCTCCTGACTGGCGCACAAAAAGCCGGCACTTAGCAGCGAACATCCCCGATACGACAACTTTTCCTCCTTTACGACCGCTGTCATAACACTGGCACGTCCACTGCACTGCCCTCCCCGAGCTTTCCAAACCGTTCAGGGAGCAAACGCATGAACACACAACTCAAACCCACGCTGGGCACTCTGCACTTGTGGGGCATTGCGGTCGGGCTGGTGATTTCCGGGGAGTACTTCGGCTGGAGTTATGGCTGGGGCGTGGCCGGGACGTTGGGCTTTCTAGTGACGTCCTTCATGGTCGCCACCATGTACACCTGTTTCATCTTCAGTTTTACCGAGCTGACCACCGCGATCCCCCACGCTGGCGGGCCGTTTGCCTACAGCCGCCGCGCCTTCGGCGAGAAAGGTGGATTGATCGCCGGGCTGGCGACGCTTATCGAATTCGTCTTCGCCCCGCCCGCCATTGCCTTGGCGATTGGTGCTTACCTCAACGTGCAATTCCCCGCCCTCGATCCAAAGCACGCGGCGGTCGGTGCCTACATCGTGTTCATGGGCCTGAACATCCTCGGCGTGAAGCTGGCGGCGACTTTCGAGTTGGTGGTCTGCGTGCTGGCAGTCGCTGAATTGCTGGTGTTCATGGGCGTGGTCGCGCCCGCATTCAGCTTCAGCAACTTCGCCCTCAATGGTTGGGCCGGGTCTGATGTATTCGGCGCACCGGCGATTGCCGGGATGTTCGCAGCGATTCCGTTCGCGATCTGGTTTTTCCTCGCCATCGAAGGCGCGGCCATGGCCGCCGAAGAAGCCAAGGACCCGAAACGCACGATTCCCAAGGCTTACATCAGCGGTATTCTGACCTTGGTGTTGCTGGCGATGGGTGTGATGTTCTTTGCCGGTGGTGTCGGCGACTGGCGCACCCTGTCGAACATCAACGACCCGCTGCCGCAAGCGATGAAAACCGTGGTCGGCGAAAGCTCGGGCTGGTTGCATATGTTGGTGTGGATCGGTCTGTTCGGGCTGGTGGCGAGTTTCCACGGGATCATCCTCGGCTATTCGCGGCAGTTCTTCGCCCTCGCCCGCGCCGGTTACCTGCCAGCGTCACTGGCCAAACTGTCGCGCTTTCAAACGCCACACCGGGCAATCATCGCCGGCGGCGTGATCGGCATCGCGGCGATCTACAGCGACGGCCTGATCAATCTCGGCGGCATGACGCTGACGGCCGCGATGATCACCATGGCCGTGTTCGGCGCCATCGTGATGTACATCATGAGCATGCTCAGCCTGTTCAAGCTGCGTAAAACCGAACCGAATCTGGAGCGTACCTTCCGCGCGCCCTGCTACCCACTGGTGCCAATGATTGCATTGGTGCTGGCGGTGGTGTGCCTGGTGGCCATGGCGTGGTTCAACACCCTGATCGGGCTGATTTTCCTCGCCTTCATGGCCGTGGGTTTCGTGTACTTCGTGCTGACTGCGCAACTGCGCGCCGATGCCCCGGCGGATGCGATGTTGACCGGGCTTTAATCAATGACGGTGCGGGGTCATATCAGGCATAGAATGGAACCACTGCGAAAACAATTCGCTCAATAGTGGTATGCAGGATTGATTGGCGAAATCCGTCAATCGACCTGCTTTTAAGGAGAGCCCCTATGCCCTGGTATGCCTGGTTGATTCTGATCGTTGCAATAGGCTCGATCGTTGGCGGGTTGATGATGCTGCGCGACACCGCCACCAAGGTTGAGCTGACCGAAGAACAGCGCGCTCGCGTGGCTGAACGCAACGCGCAAGCGGATGCCAAGGATGCGCAGGACCGCTAAAAACTGCTAAACCGCTTTTCGTAGGAGCAAGGCTTGCCCGCGATGGCGATCTCAAGGACGCTATCGCGGGCACGCCTTGCTCCTACAAGTCCAATGTGTGCGGAGATTATTTTTCCCAATCGGCCTTGGCGATGTGCAAGCCATGCAGGCCTTTGTACGCTGCGCGCTCCGGCTGACTCCAGCCCTCCAGCAATGAATCCTCCAGACGATAGATTTCCACGCCCAGCGGACGACATACGCTTAACGGGTCCTGAGCATCCGGCCCCCACATGGCCAGCGAAAGGTCGCCCCCCGGGCAGGTCGAAAGTGCGCACAGCAAATCGATCTCGGCAAAGAACTCCAGGTAATCGCCCTTCTGCGCCGGACAGGCTTTCATGAAGTACATGTCGTCGTGGTTCAGGCCCGTGCACTGGAAAATGTTCAGCACGTCATGCACATCGAATTCGGTCAGGCCGTGAGGCAGTACGGCGCGTGTCAGGTTGGAGTGGCAGTGATGATGGAAATCTTCGCCGGTGAGCATTTTGTTCACATAGGGATCGCAACGCGTACCGAGCAAATCGTGCAAGCGGCCACCGTGTTCATCGATCCCGTAACCGGCCAGGCTGTCATCGGTGATGGTCACCAGCGGTCGCAGAAAAGGCAGGTTCGACCACAACCGGTCATGGGTGCTGACATGCGCGCCCTGCAGTTGCCGGGTGCGTGAAGCCCACAGGCGTTCGCGAGGATCATGGGCATTCCAGACATTGAAGTCGCCCACTTGCGGGCCAACAGGCGTTGTAACCCGGAACACATGCCCGGCCGGAACATTCCAGGCGCGGCCGGTGCGAATCGGCACTTCGAAAGACTCGATCAACGTGCGCCCGTCCTTCGTGTCGCGCACCCGTTCATAGAAGGCCTTGTCCACCTGCAAGGCCGAGCCTTTGCTGACTTGATAGGCCGCCGGATAGTCTTTGTACATGGCAAGAATCCTCGATCAGTGATGGGAAGATGGGGCGAGCATTTGTAAAAGGAGGTGTTCGGAATCGTCGAGATAGAGACTCATCGCATCCTCGGCGGCGCGTTTATCACCCTCGACCAGCAGCTCATGGATCTGTCGGTCGCGAATCAGCCAGGGCGCCTGGAAACTTGATTCATCGGGAGCCGCGCAGAACACCAGGCGCAATTGCGCGACAACATTGGTGAAGAACTCATCGAACAACTGACTGCGCAGCAACCCGACGACGTGTTGATGAAAGGCCAGACTGTGGGTGCCGACGGCGCGCCAGTCTTCGCGCTCCCGGGCGAACTCGTTGGCTTCCAGCGCTTCGAGCATCCGGTCGGATTGGTAGTCGCGCAGCGGGCGGCTGGTGCTGATGGCTTGCAGTTCGAGCGTGCGGCGAACCTTGAACAGGTCCCGCACATCATCAAAACCCAAACGCCGCACCATCACGCCTTTGTTGCGCACATACCGGGTCAGGCCTTCCTGCCCGAGGCGATGCAGTGCCTCGCGGATGGTATTGCGCGAGGCGTTGTAGGCAGACACCAGATCGTTTTCCACCAGCGCCATGCCCGGCAGCAAGCGACCGCCGATGATGTCGGCGCGCAACTCCAATGTGATGTGATCGGCCAGTGACAGTCCGCTGTTCATACTCATTGCCTCAGGATTGTTCAACAATCGTCAGTTAATGAGTAATCACTATTCGTGCCAGTAGCTTGTGCGATTCATACTCGTTCGACGCATCTGCATGCTTTTTAGAAGTAGAAGTACAGTCACCATCCAATTTTCATTGGTTAATATGGGCGCATTGATGTGGAGATATCAGATGCGTTACTCGCAGGACCATAAAGCCCAGACCCACCAACGCATCATCAAGGAAGCCTCGGCACGTTTTCGCCGTGACGGTATCGGCGCGACCGGCCTGCAACCCCTGATGAAGGCGCTGGGCTTGACTCACGGTGGCTTTTACTCGCACTTCAAATCCAAGGACGAGTTGGTAGAAAAGGCATTACAGGCCGCCGGCGATCAGGTCGCCGGTATTTGCGCCGAATTGTTTGCCCAGGATCGCCCGCTTGAAGCGTTCATCGATGCCTATTTGTCTGAATGGCACCAGACTTCACCCCAGGAAGGTTGCCCGCTGCTGACCATGTCATCGGAACTCGGTATGCGCGGGCAGCCGAGCCCGACCTCCGACGAGGTGCTGAACGCCCGGCTTCAACAGATACAAGGCACGCTTGAAGGTGGAAACGTCGTGGACCGAAGCATCGTCATCATGTCGACACTGGTGGGGGCGCTGCTGCTTTCGCGCAGCGTCGAGAATCCCGAGTTTGCCCGGCAGATTCTCGACGTCACGCGGACTCACCTGAACGAGTCCCAGGCCTAGCCGTTCCAGCGCTTGAACAACACGCTGGCATTGACCCCGCCAAAGCCGAAGCCATTGGACAAGGCGTACTCGATGGCCATCGGCCTGGCCTGACCGTGGACAATGTCCACACCCTCGGCAGCAGGGTCCGGGTTATCGAAGTTGAGCGTCGCCGGTACGACCTGATCACGGATCGCCAACAGGGTGAAGATCGCTTCGAGCCCACCTGCCGCGCCGAGCAAATGCCCGGTGGCCGATTTGGTCGATGTCACCGCGATCTTGTTATCCGCACCAAACAGCGACTTGATTGCCGCCAACTCCCCCAGATCGCCAACCGGTGTCGAGGTCGCGTGCGCATTCAGATGCTGAACCTGCTCCGGCGAAACACCTGCCTGAGCCAATGCCTGCGACATCGCGCGACGCGCACCGCTGCCATCTTCAGGGCCAGCGGTCAGGTGATAGGCATCGGCGCTGGTGCCGTAGCCCACCAGTTCCGCCAGGGGTTTAGCGCCACGGGCCAGCGCATGCTCCAGGGACTCGATCACCAACAGACCGGCGCCCTCGCCCATGACAAAGCCATCACGGCCACTGTCGAAGGGGCGTGAAGCACGATCGGGGGTGTCGTTGTACCCACTGGACAGGGCGCGAGCGGCAGCGAATCCGGCGAGGCTGACCCGATCGATCGCCGCCTCCGCGCCGCCACACACCGCGATGTCCGCCTCGCCGGTACGAATCAGCCGCGCCGCGTCGCCAATCGCCTGGACCCCGGCCGCGCACGCCGTCACCGGTGCCCCCAACGGGCCTTTGAAACCATGCTGGATCGACACATGGCCCGCTGCCAAATTGACCAGAAACGACGGGATGGTGAACGGCGACAAGCGCCGAGGACCACGGCTATCCGTGGTGCGCACCGCATCGGCAATCGCCCCGAAACCACCCACGCCGGAACCAATGATGGTCGCTGTACGCTCCTGGGCATCGGCGCCCTGCGCCTGCCAACCCGCCTGCTCCAGTGCCTGACGCGCCGCTTCCATGGCAAACAGAATGAAGCGGTCCATCTTCTTCTGCTCTTTGGGTGGCGTCGCACGGTCCGGGTCAAAACCCGCCTCCGGATCATCCACCAACGTCGGCACTGCGCCACCAACCTTGGCCGGCAAATCCGCCACCACCTCGTCCGGCAAATTACGCAAACCGGAGCGCCCGGCCAACAGACGCTGCCAGACCGCTTCGACTCCGCTACCCAGCGGAGACACCAGGCCCATACCCGTTACAACCACTCGACGATCACTCATAACGCAATACCTCATGCCGATTTATCGCGCTTCATTTGTAACGCGTAGCGGCTTTGCTTTTGGAAAGGTTAGGTGCCAACACGTGACGGGCCGCGATGAAGGCCTCCCAGTCAGCAGCATCCGGCAGCGACGGAATGGTGACCAACTCACCCTGATCCAGACCAAACAGCGCTGCGTCGACCATCTCGCCCGCCTCCATGACCATCTCCGCCGGAATCTGCGAAGCATCGATACCGGAGCGCTCCCAGATTTCAGTACGTGTTACCCCTGGCAACACAGCCTGAACCTTGACCCCGGTACCATCAAGCTCGGCGTTCAACGATTGGGTAAGGCTCAACACATAAGCCTTGCTGGCACTGTAAGTCGCGTTGAAACGCTCGGGAAACAACGCCACCACCGACGCGATGTTGACGATCGTACCCCGGCCCGCCTTGGCAAAACTGGCCGCAGCTGCCGATGCCAGACGCGTGACCGCCGTCACGTTCAACTGAATCATTCTCTCCAGCTGATCGGTGTCGGCATTGGCCAACAACCCATCCGCTGCCACGCCGGCGTTATTCAACAGCAGACTGATACTCGAATCGCTGCGCAGCCGTTGCTCGAGCTTGAGCACATCATCCTTTTGCGTCAGATCCGCCCTGAGCACTTCGACCTGAACGCCATACTCAGCGCGCAACTTGCTGGCCGCCTCGTCGAGCCGTTGCTGATCGCGAGCCACCAGCAACAAATCAAAACCACGCGCCGCCAGACGCTGCGCGTAAACCGCGCCGATACCGGAAGAAGCACCGGTGACGAGGGCCGTACCTTGGGACTGGACAGAATTCATGACTGTGCTCCGCAGAGGATGCTTGTGGAATGGCCTAGCGCCTGGGGTTTAGGGCACCTGGACGGGAAACTAATTTATTATAGACATAATTTAATTGGCATATGATAGACATAATTTTCATAATGCCGACTGATGGCAACGCCTGACAGCGTTCGCCGCAAAGCAAAAAGGCCGGTCAATGACCGGCCCCTTGGCGTTGAATAATCAGCTTAGTTCACTTCCAGCTTCTCGCGATTGCGATCCAGAATCGCCTTGCCGATACCCTTCACTTCCAGCAAGTCGTCCACCGATACAAACGGCCCATTAGTTTCACGATGCGCAACAATCGCTTTGGCCTTGGTCTCGCCGATACCGGACAATTCGCGCTGCAAGGTTGGCGCATCTGCCACGTTGAGATCGACTTTGCCGCTCTGCGCCTTCGTCGAAATTTCTTGCATCAGCGGTGCACTACCCGCCTCCGCCTTCACAACAGGCGCGGAAATGGCTGCCGTCGAGACACTAGTGAGCAGGGAAAAAACCAGAGAGTAGAAAAAACCTGTACGCATAATGAAGCTCCATGACATCGGTTGAGGAAGCAGCTTTTCCGAAGCTGCCTCCCAAATGTAGGTGCTGGGCGATGCCTGTCAAAAAAGCATAAGTTACTGATTATGTGCGATTTACGTCTTGATTTTCGAGAATGAATGAGGGGCAACCATCCTTCTTGACCTCCACAGAGATCGTGACCTGGCTCCGTGGATTCGATTCGCTCAACGAACCGGTCCTGTTTGGTAAAATCAGCAACAACTACATGGATTTTCTTTTGGTGCTCACCGCGCTTTTCGATCAAACCACTACCGTATAAACTTAGCCGCAGCGCAGGCAGGGGCTCCAGTGACTCACGTAATCCAGATTGAAGGAAAAAGCGCGATGAAGAACACACAATGAAAAAAGTAGCAATTCTTCAATCGAACTACATTCCTTGGAAGGGATATTTTGACATGATCGCAGCCGTGGATGAGTTCATCATCTACGACGACATGCAATATACAAAAAATGATTGGCGAAACCGCAACAGAATAAAGACTCCAAAAGGTCTTGAATGGCTAACTGTTCCGGCTGGGCAAGATATCAGTCGCCGTATTAGAGATGTTGAATTATCCGATCATCGCTGGCAGATAAAACATTGGAAATCACTTGCCTCCAATTATAGGAAATCTCCATACTTTCGTGAAATCTCCGAATGGCTTGAGCCTCTATATTTAGCTCAGCAGCATAGTAATCTCAGCCACCTAAACTGCGAGCTCATTGAAGCGATCTGCAATTATCTAGATATCAAAACAAAAATCAGCCGTTCTTGGGATTACATACTGACAGAAGGAAAATCCGAACGGTTAGTTGATCTGTGTGTTCAAGCCAGGGCTAACGAATACATTTCGGGACCAGCAGCAAAAAATTATCTGGAAAAGCCAATTTTTTCAGAGCGAGATATAAGGATCACATGGATTGACTATTCCGACTATCCGGAATACCCCCAATTGTGGGGAGAATTTTCACATGAGGTATCTATTCTCGACCTTCTGTTCAACTGCGGCGAGCACTCTAAAAACTACATGAAGCATATTACATCGTGAAACTTTCTATTATTTCTACCCTCTATAAATCCAGCATGTTCTTGGAAGAATTTTGCCAGCGTACAGTTGCCGCGGCACAAAAATATGCTGGCGAAGACTTCGAGATCATATTAGTCAACGATGGTTCTCCCGACACCTCCCTTCCATTGGCCTTGGAATTGCAGAAACAATACCAGTCCATAAAAATCGTTGATCTATCACGAAACTTTGGCCACCACGCAGCGATAGTGGCCGGTTTAGAGCTTAGCGTTGGCAAGCAAGTCCTTTTGATTGACTGTGATCTAGAAGAACAACCTGAATGGTTAGATATATTTACTGAAAAAATGGACCAAAGCAGGGCCGACGTTGTGTATGGCGTACAGCAACAACGAACGGCGTCCCGCACATCCAATTTTTTTGGAGAGCTTTTCTGGTCCGCTTTAAACTTTATGTCCAGCGTCCGTATTCCTCATAACCCGATGACATGCCGATTAATGACTCGGAAGTACGTTGATGCCCTCCTTACTGTCCAGGATCGCGTGCTCTACCTCGCGGGAACGTTTGCCTGGGCAGGTTTTACGCAAGTCGCCGTGCCTTTGATAAAAACCCCGCGGATTGCGATACAAAAATCCAGCTATAGCTTGTCCCGCAAACTCATGCAGGTCGCTGATTCATTTGCATCATTTAGTGTAGCGCCACTCATGGTGTTGTTTCTAACAGGTTTATTAATCTGGCTGGGATCAGTGATTTTCGCGCTCGGCATACTTATTGAAAAATTACTATTTCCTCAGACAGTATTGTCTGGTTTTACCTCGATTATGATTTCGATTTGGTTTTTGGGCGGTACCATAATCCTTGGCACTGGGATTATTGGGCTCTACATCGCAAAAATCTTCCAGGAAGCCAAACGCCGCCCCTTATATATCGTCCGCAAGACTTATGGATACGAAAATGAACAATAAGCTTGACGACTTTATCGAAGCGTATGGTGAAGGATTCAACTACGCCTACGACAACAATATTATGCTGAACTGGTACCCACAACGTTTAATGGAGCTTTGTTCAAATACGGGCAAACTGCTTGAACTGGGAATTGGCCATGGCTTTTCAACCAATCGATTTTCTCAATACTTTTCGGAACACGTCGTAATTGATGGTTCCGTCTCAGTCATTGAGCAGTTCCGCAAGCAATACCCTGACAGCAGCGCAAAAATAGTTGAAAGTTACTTTGAAAATTTCGAATCCGATTCTAAATTCGATCTGATTGTCATGGGTTTCGTTTTGGAGCACGTTGATGATCCACAAATTGTCTTGCGACGTTTTAAAGACTTTTTGGCCCCTGGTGGACGCTGTTTTGTTTTAGTGCCCAACGGTGAGTCTCTCCATAGACGATTTGGGCATGCGGCCGGATTACTGGACGATATGATGGCGCTGGGAAAGGGAGACCTGGAGCTTGGACATAGACGTTTGTACTCATCTGAAAGCCTCACCAATGAGCTAAATCAGGCGGGCTATCAGGTGGTACGAAAGGAGGGGCTGTTCCTGAAGCCGCTCACAACGCCGCAGCTCAAATCCTTGAACCTGAACGAGGCAATCATCAAAGCAATGTGCACCGTTGGCATTGAATACCCCGAATTAAGCTGCGCACTTTTATTTGAAGCAGAGATAGAGACGCCGTGAAAGTCTTAATCGTTGGGAGTTCGTCATCAATTGGATATTCAATTGGTAAGAATCTCGAGCACCTGGGGCACGTCAAGTTTGCCGGCCGCGAGAATGCCGATCTTTTTTTCGATTTGACATTCTGGGATACCCAGCCAACAGTTATCGAATCATTTGACGTCGTGGTGCATGTAGCGGCCGATTTTGGTGGTACGGCGACAGATGACTTCATTCGCGCCGAATTAGTCAATGCAGTCGGAACACTATCGGTATGTCGCCTGGCAGAAGCCTGTCACGCCAAACACCTCATACTGATCTCGTCAATCTCCGCCACCTACCAGCTCGGCGACCCTTACTACGGCATCTACGCGCTTTCAAAAAAGCATGCCGAAGAGGCGGCCCTGTTGTTTTGCTCAGAGCGCGCATTGGCATTAACGGTTTTGCGCCCCAGCCAGATGTACGATGCACAAGGAAAATGTCGCAAGCATCAGCCCCTTCTCTATAGCATGGCGGACAAGGCCCAGGCAGGAGAGAATATCTACCTTTATGGCACCCATGACCCTCTGCGCAACTACCTTTATCTAGAGGACCTTGCAGAGATTTGCAGTCGGGTAGTGGAAACCAGGATCACGGGTGTTTTTGACTGCGTGCATCCGCTGAATCCGCGCTTAAGCGAGGTCGCAGAGGCAGCATTTTCGGCATTCGCCAAAGGGGGGGAAGTGCAATTTCAGGCCGACAAACCTAACCTTATGGACCTTCCTTTAGTGACAAGCTCCTCACTTTACGAGGAAATAGATTTTTATCCGCTTGTCGACATAAAGCAAGGGTTTGAGCGTATTCGACAATTTCGGGTGAGCGAGTTATGACAGTCGCAATGGTCACTGGTATCGGTGCAATCATGGGCTATGGCCTGCTTAAATCTCTGCGCCGCGCCGAGCCCGGTATCACATTGATAGGCACCGATATTTACAACGATGGCGCAGGAAGGGCATGGTGCGATGCTTTCGAGCAGGCACCGCTAACATCAAGCCCAGAATATTCTGACTGGCTGATAAAAACACTTGACAAACATCAAGTCGACATTCTGATACCTGGTATTGAGCAAGATATCCATTGGCTATCGGATCATCGAGAACAGCTATCGCATCTCAAATGCAAGATTGTCCTCAACAATGCAAATCTGATAAATCTGTCACGCGATAAGTGGGCGATGCATGAGGAACTAAAAGCACTAAACGATACGTGTAGAATCCCTAGCAGTTTGACTGGGACCTTCGAGTTATTGTCAGACTTATTCGGCCTGCCTTTTCTTCTCAAGCCCCGTAGAAGTTATGCCTCCAAAGGTCTGGTATGGGTAAAAAAAGCCGAGGATTTCGAGCCCAATGCAAAGCATCTGGGTGAGCACCTCATAGCTCAACCTATCATTGGTTCGGCAGACCAAGAGTTCACCGTAGCGGTGTTTGGCGACGGCACCGGAAATGTTTGTGCATCCATAACCTTCCAGAGAAGCCTCGCTGCGGATGGGTCAACTGCTAAAGCCTGGGTGCGAAGTGACGAAAGTCTGGACCAAACCGTCGCGCGACTGTGCAAACACTTTATGCCCATCGGCCCTACAAATCTTCAATTTCGCCGTGACGAAAATCATGGATGGAAGTTACTGGAAATAAATCCAAGAATTTCGTCCACTAGTTCCATGCGTACGGCATTTGGTTATAACGAAGCAGCCATGTGTCTTGAGTTCTATCTAAAGAAACGCGTCCCTGTGCAACCATCGATTCGGAAGGGTTTTGCGGTTCGTTATATTGAGGACCATATTGTTTATGATCGGGATCATTTCTGATATTCACGGCAACCACGTCGCCCTTTCGACAGTCCTCAACAAACTGGATGAATTGGGTATAGCAGAGGTTATTTGTTTAGGTGATGTAGGCGGCTACTACTGCCAGATCAACGAGTGCTGCGAAACACTTCGTCAAAGAAACATTAAAACCATCATGGGAAATCATGATTGGTATTTAGCCAAAGGAGAAGCTTGCCCTCGCTCAAACAGCGCCAATGATTGCTTGAATTATCAGCGCAAAGTCATAACTTCAGACAACTTAGCATGGCTGGCTTCACTGCCCGAACGCGCATTGGTCCACGACGTGGATATTGTACACGGCGGTTGGAATGATCCTATTGATGAATACGTTAGGCCCAGCTCAGAGTATTTTGCTGCATTTGCAGGTAAGTATTTTGCTTCAGGCCATACCCACGTACAACACGTGTGGAGCAATGGTGAAAAAACATACTGTAATCCTGGTTCAGTAGGTCAACCCCGTGATGGAGATCCTCGAGCTGCATTCGCGACGTGGGATGGAAACTCATTTCATATTCATCGGGTTGAATACGATATTGGGAAAATTCAGCGAGAAATGGCTCTAGCAGGGTTCAGCCCCTATTATTCTGAGAACCTTTCGAAGGGAGCCAGTATCGGTGGAAAAATCAGTGCACTTTAAGCTCGGCCTCACAAACGGTACCTTAGTCCAGTTAATAAAATACGGGATAATTGGGATATCGACCAATACCGCTGGCTACCTACTTTACTTGGCTGCAACTTATATTGGTATAACTCCAATATGGTCGATGACCCTGTTATACGCTCTCGGTGCCAGTATCGGTTTCGTTAGCAACCGTCGAATTACGTTTGCCTATGAAGGTGGTATTTTTGGCTCTGGCATCCGCTACGTTTTGGTTCATCTGGCAGGGTACGCTTTGAACTTCGGCATATTAATAATTTTCGTCGACCGGCTAGGCTACCCACATCAGATTATTCAAGTTTTTGCAATCTTTACTGTTGCTGCTTTTCTTTTCATCATGTTCAAATTTTTTGTATTTCGGAGCTTCCAGAAATGACCTCTGCACGGACTCCTTTCCCTGAAGAAACCTTTACCGCTCTAGCAGCAGCGGAAACCGGCCATTGGTGGTTTCGTGCATGTAATCGGGTGCTTTTATGGGCTCTGGCTTCACGCGTTGGCCAATTCAATAGCTTTTTGGAAATCGGTTGCGGCACCGGATACGTTTTGGAAGGTGTGAGCAGGGCCTACCCTAAGGCAGAAATTTACGGTTCCGAGTACTTCGAAGAAGGTCTGATGCACGCTCGAAAGCGCATACCGTCAGCCATACTTGTCCAACTGGACGCTACGAAAATGACGGAGAGTGAAAACTACGACGTCATCGGCGCCTTCGATGTAATCGAACATATTGAACAGGATCAACTGGTACTTAACAACCTAAGTAATGCTTTAAAACGAGGGGGCTCGTTGCTGATTTCTGTTCCTCAGCACCGATGGCTCTGGTCAGAGGTTGATGAGTATGCCTGTCATGTTCGTCGGTACACACGTTCAGAGTTAATCGAGAAAATCCGGTCTGCTGGGCTGCGCGTTGAGTATTCCACTTCGTTCGTGAGCTTCCTTGTTCCATTAATGTGGCTATCGCGGCTTAGGGCTCGGAGGGGTGAGTACGATCCGATGGCCGAGTTCAAGATTCCAAATTGGCTAAATTTCTCTCTTGAGCAAATAATGAAACTGGAACTAGGACTGATAAAATTTGGAATTCGTATTCCAATTGGCGGTTCGCTTCTGCTTGTCGCAAAAAAAGACTGACTCGTATTGAAGATTTTATCCGGGCAGACAAAACTTCTAGCGGCTGAGGAAATTCGAATGAGTAACGAAATGATCCTGTTCAACCGTCCCTATATGACCGGGAAAGAACTCGACTACATCACTGAAGCCAAATCAGGCCATATGCTTGCAGGAGATGGCTTATTTACAAAAAAATGTCATCAATGGATTGAAAAGAGCAGTGGCTGCGATAAAGCACTATTAACGCATTCATGCACCGCAGCTCTGGAAATGGCAGCTCTGTTAATCGACATTCATCCCGGTGACGAAGTGATCATGCCATCGTACACCTTTGTCTCAACCGCGAATGCATTTGTACTTCGGGGCGGAGTTCCGGTGTTTATTGACATTCGTGAAGATACGTTGAATATAGATGAAAAGTTGATAGAAGCGGCTATCACGCGCAGAACGAAAGCAATTGTCCCTGTCCACTATGCCGGGGTGCCCTGTGAAATGGACACCATTATGAAAATAGCGCGAAAACATGGGATCAAAGTCGTCGAGGATGCAGCCCAAGGCGTGATGTCTAGCTATAAAGGCAAGGCCCTGGGTAGCATCGGCGACCTCGGTGCATTCAGTTTTCACGAAACCAAAAATGTAATCTCTGGTGAAGGCGGAGCGCTATTGGTTAACGATCCGCAATTTTCATTGCGTGCGGAAATGATTCGAGAAAAGGGAACAGATCGGAGCCGCTTCTTCCGCGGTGAAATCGATAAGTATACCTGGCAGGAAATAGGCTCTTCCTTTCTCCCAGGTGAGTTGATCGCTGCCTTCCTGTGGGCGCAGCTTGAAGAGGCGAAATCAATAACTGATGTCCGTTTGAAAATCTGGGATACATATCATTCATTGCTCGCCCCTCTTGAAGATGAGGGCATGCTTCGACGTCCGATTATTCCAACTGATTGCCAGCACAATGCGCACATGTATTACGTATTGCTCAACCCCAAATTAGATAGGCAGGCGATACTATCAGAATTGAAACGACAAGAAATTTACGCGGTGTTCCATTATGTCCCGCTCCATTCGTCCCCCGCTGGTAGGCGTTTTGCCAAGGTACATGGCTCAATGGCTGTGACTGAAGCCCAATCAGAGCGTCTCCTGCGCCTGCCATTGTGGGTAGGGTTGGAACCAGAGCAGCAACATCGAATTGTTAATGTCCTGACGCGGGCCATCAATGCCATGTCCTGACGATAAAGTTAAAAATATCCTGAGCCAGAAGATGTCTTTCCGAAAGGAGTGAAGTACCAAGTTTAACGGTATGCGATCCATGAACCCCACCTACCACAAGACGGGGCAACGGTTTACCGTGGCATTTCCGGTGAGCAATTCCACGGCAGCAAGGCTTCATAGTCTTCCACCGACGAGGCGTGCGGCAAGCACTCAAGTACGTGGCGCAGCCACGTATAGGGCTCTTGGCCGTTGACTTTGGCGGTCTCGACCAAGCTATAGATCTGCGCACTGGCGGTGGCGCCTTTGGGTGTATCGCTGAACAGCCAGGCCTTGCGCCCGATCACAAACGGCTTTATTGCACGCTCCGCCGCGTTGTTGTCGATAGGTAAAAAACCTGCATCAACGTAACGCTCCAGCCGAAGCCAGTTGCTCGCCAGATAATTAACCGCTTTACCCAGCACGCTTTGCGGTGTCACTTGGGACTGCGTTTTATCCAGCCAGCTTTTCAACTGGGCGAGGATCGGCAAGCTCTTTTCCTGCCGACCGATAAATCGCTGCTCGTCGCTGACGTCTTTCAGCTCACGCTCGATGCCATACAGCTTGTTGATCATCGTCAGCGCGATATCGGCACGCCCGGTCTTGCCCTTGGGCTGCACTTTCTGTGCTTCCACGAACTTGCGACGTACATGAGCCATGCACGCCAGACGTTCCACGCCCGGTTGCAACGCCAGCGCGTTATAGCCTGCGTAATCATCGGACATGACATAGCCCCGATAACTTTCCAGCAGACGCAGCGGTACGTCCTGCGCACGGCTGGAAGTATAGTCGAACAGCACGACTTTGCGATCCGGCGGGCCGCTTGCTTGCACCCACATCCAGGATTGGCTGGTCGGATCTCGATCCGGCTCTTTGAGTACCTGGACGCGCGTTTCATCGCAGTGGGTAACCGGACTTTCCAGCAACCGCTCGCGCATCAGATTCAATAACGGTTGCAGATGTTCGCCGCACTGGATAATCCAGCGAGCCAGAGTTTGGCGCGGGATTTCTATGCCATGTCGGCTTAGCACCGTTTCAAAACGATGTAGCGGCAAGCCATCGACATACTTGGTGGTCAGCAGCATCGCCAACACGCTTGGACTGGCCATGCTCTTTTCGATTAACTGAGCGGGCTTGTCGGCGGTGACCGGCGCTGTTTCACAGCCACGGCAGCCGTAAACCTTGCGGATATGTTTGATCACGCGGATCTGCATCGGCATGATGTCCAGCTGTTCGCTGGTTTCTTCACTGATCACATGCTTGCGGCAACCGCAGGCACAGGTCAGTTCGTGTTCGGGCAGTTCGTGAATGACTTCGATACGCGGCAGATCAGCCGACAAGGGTTGGCGCTTACCACGGCGTAGAGTAGGAGCAACGACTTCTTCATCAGCGTCGCCGACTGAAGGCATCGGCTCGCTTTCGGGCTCGTTGAACAGTGCCAGTTGCGGCGTGTTGGGCTCGACCGTCTACTCGGATTTGCGCCCTAAGATACGGTCACGCAACAGCTTGATCTGTTCTTTCAGATCAACAATGTGGGTGGCGTAAGCGTCTTTGACTTCCTGCTCGCGCGAGCGTGCTTCGTAACTCTCAAGCAGCATCTGTTTGAGCAATACGGGATCGTCAGGAAGGTTTTCGGGCGATGGTCGCATGCCCAGGATTATACCCGTCAGGCAACAAACCTTGGAGTCAAAACCTTGTGCGGACGGTTGCGCCAGAGGTCAAACCCATCCAGTAACCAGTTCAGTTCTTGCACCGTCAGCACGATGGCCTCATCCAGTTCATCGGGTGAAGTTTTGAACCGCTCGGACTCCAGACGCTTGAGCCAGAGGCAGAAGCCGTTGCGCTCCCAATACAACACTTTGACGCGGTTGCGGTGGCGATTCAGAAAAACGAAAAGCACGGGATCAAACACCGCGACTTTGATATCCAGTTCGACCAGCGCAGCCAAGCCGTCGATGGACTTTCGAAAGTCCACCGGTTTGGGGTAGAGGTACACTTTTTCAACACTGGCATTGGGACGCATCATGGTGATGGGCTCCTGATGGAAATCGGGAGCACAGCATCCGTTGTCAGCTATTCGCTTGGAATGTGGGGTTCGTGGAGCGGATACGACCTTCGGATCTTCCCATCCGAAGGCTTCAATTTATGATTACAGAGATCGAATAGAAATCTAGATGAAGCTTTAAAGGTTAGTCCTTTTTTCAGTACACGAACTAATGGATTTGGAAACATCTCTATTGGGTTTCAACAACATCTGCGTAGGCCGCTGATCAAACCCTCCAGCACCATTAGCAGTATCCCACGATGCTACCAATTCATAATCAGAAGGTTGCGCCCCGAAGGTAGCTACTAAATCATAAGAAATGCTTCTCGGGCCGCCAGGCTCAGTCAAAAGCCAAGCGCTCGCTAGATATTCACAAGATACTCTTTTTAATGCCTCAGCTGCTAGACTCAAGCTGCCAGGATACCCGCCGATCATCCACGCCTGACCAACGTTTGTTGCTCCTAGTGCATAGAGAATACCTGGGGATTGCCCACTTAGATCAATAATAGGAGTTGCAGGCTGGAAACCTGCTAGTTTGGAAGCACTTTGTGCTTTTAGAATGTAGGATGCATACCCTTCGGACAATATAAGACTAGACCCGCTACGCCCCACGATTATCTCTTGGGAGTTCATCCTTAATGGTTGTGTTTGCCTATACGGCAACTCCATCGCTGCCTGCACTAAAACAACTACTATCAGATGTGTTATTAGAAGTAAAGGAAAGAGAACATACATTGCGCTCGTTCGAGGAATGAGTGGAACTAAAATAATTAAAGCACTTAGTACCCAGAAAAAACCAGCTGCACCACCTATTTGCCAGTAGTTATTATTTGTACCGAATGCGTAGATATAGGGAAATAATGCGAGTACCAAGGAAGCAGACAAACGAGATAATGAAATATCCGTAAAAATCCTGCGCCTTCCAAAACCTAACGCGAGAATGAATGTAGACGCCGGCACTGCTAGTATAAGCAGTCCATGAAAATTACTAGACTGCATCGGTACAACAAATTTTCCCGCAATCAATAGCAATATAATGCCTAAGGTCATAAATGCAAAGCAGAGACCTAACAACCGAGCGAAGTTATTGTTAATATATAACAGCGAGCTAGCTACCACAGAAAACATTAATATTGCACGAAAAATAACAACCTCTTGTTGAGAAAGAGTAAAATCGTCAATTCTCAAGATAGTCTCGAGCGAATGACCACCTCCTAATAAACCAGCAAAAGCTATTCCTGTTTGTAGTCGCTCAACAAATGCCATTAAAGAACCATCAATCAACATTGCGCTGAGAACCAACAACAACAAACCTGAAGCAACACTAATCGAGAGCAAACGAAAATTAATTTTTCTTGCTATCAACAGGTAAAAAAACAAACAAACTCCAAGTACTGCGGCGCTACTAGGCTTAGCCATAAAGGTTAACCACCCACCGGCGCCGACTAGAATCCACCCTATAACACTGCTAACACTATTATATTTTCGAGCTAACAACAAACCTATGGCGACTACAAGAAGCGCTTGCAAATTCAAGCTATTATAACTTGGAGACGGAGCCCAAAACCCGTAAAAAACCAAAACACTAGCTGCAAAACCGAAGGATATAGAAAGCCGCTTAACCGTCCCCTTCGACTCCCCACGGAATACACCCGTCATTACCAAATCAACGAGATACCATGCGAGAGCAAAAGTAACCAACATATTAAATATACGCAGCAGAGCAATATTGCCACTGAACAGAATATAAAAGGGATGATATAAAAACCCAAACTGAGACAACGACCAATCATATAAACTAGGCGCCGAACTCCACACTAAATAGAAGCTTTCATCTGTGAAATCAAAACCATACTGACAATAGACCATTAGCCAAGCGAGAATAATGAGAGTACTCGCAAAAGAATATGCGATTAGACTATATTCAGTCGCACTTGAAATCAAAGTTACTTTTGGTTGGGCGACAGTCAAATTGATCGCATCGTCTCGAGTCCCCATAGCTCTTCCGCCTTACTTGAAAAAAAATATAACAACCACGTACATTTTGTCTCTACTACAATTGGGGACCCAAACACACCCAACACAGCTGAAATCTCCTGATGAATATGAATTTTATCCAGTACATCACGAGGAAGCCATTGAAACACCCACAATAGGTAATGAAATACTCCACACCAACTAGATCTAATTTAAGACTCTAACCTACGCTGCTGATAAATCCAATCAACAATTTCACCGTCAGGTGTATACCCACTAACTGTATCGCGCAGCAGTTGGCGTACTTTGGAGTAATCGTCTTTTTCGACTGCGCCCAGTAAATCAGTAAGCTTTGTCTTAAGCACGTCCCAAGACAAGTAGTCTTCATTCGCGGTCATAATCATAGGATGCTTGGTCGCAGCTACATTATCGCCAATTAATAACTCTTCATAAAGTTTCTCACCTGGTCGCAACCCCGTAAACTCGATCGAAATATCACCGCTTGGATTTCGCTCGGATCTAACACTCAGGCCAGAAAGATGGATCATTTTTTCTGCGAGTTCTACGATTTTAACCGGTTCTCCCATATCCAGGACAAATACGTCGCCGCCCTGCCCCATCGACCCGGCCTGGATAACCAGTTGCGCCGCCTCGGGTATGGTCATGAAATAGCGCGTAATTTTCGGATGGGTAACAGTGAGAGGCCCACCTGATTTGATTTGGTTGTGGAACAAAGGGATCACTGAGCCGGATGAACCAAGGACGTTGCCAAACCGAACCATGGTGAACCGTGTTTTATTAACTCGAGAAACATTGGATTTGTCGCAAAACAAGACAGGAGCTACTTCACGACTCAGCGCCTGCAGAGTAAGTTCCGCTAATCGTTTGGTACTACCCATTACGTTAGTAGGACGTACTGCTTTGTCGGTCGATATCAATACAAAGTTAGCCACACCCGCCTGCAATGCCGCTTGTGCGGTATTGAGCGTCCCTATCACGTTATTCAGTACGCCTTCAGCTATATTATGTTCGACCATCGGAACATGTTTATAAGCTGCAGCGTGATAGACCGTGTCGATGCGCCATGTTTTCATCACGTCGAGTAATTTGGCTTCGTTGCGCACTGAGCCCAGAATCGGGAGCAACTGAACAGACAAGGATTCTCGTCTAATGCGCTGCTCAAGTTCTTCAAGAATACAATAAAGATTAAACTCACTGTGATCGAATAAAATAAGCGTAGTCGGCAATTGCGACAGTATCTGCCGGCACAGTTCAGATCCGATTGAACCGCCGGCACCGGTCACCAAAACGGCTTTATCCTGGATGCAATGTACTAGCAAATCTTCCTGCGCAGGCACAGCATCCCTACCTAGTAAATCCGCGATATCGACTTCCTGGATGTCATCCACTTTTACTCGGCCACTTGCGAGATCCATGAAGCCCGGCACACTGCGAACATGCAATGGATAGCCTTCAAGGAAACCGAGGATTTCCCGGCGTCGACCGCGTGATGAAGACGGGATCGCAAGCAGTATCTCTTGAGCGCCTGTAGCGTGGATCATGTGTTCGATGTGACGAGGTTTATAAACCTGGAGCCCGGAGATCACGCGATTTGAGATACTGTCATCATCGTCGATGAATGCGACTGGACGCATGATGCGGCCCATTCTTAGCGCAGCTACTAGCTGGTTTCCCGCCGCCCCTGCCCCATAGATAGCTACTCTAGGCAAACCATCGTCTCGATTTGTAAAAGGAACGTGTTGAGCGGCGGAAAACCAATCACCGAGGAAATACTGCCGCATTCCCAAACGCAAACCGCCGATCATCACTAAACTTAACCACCAGTAGTTAAAGATAATCGAGCGCGGCACAACGTTTTGATGATTGCTATACCAATAGACAATAATGCCTAGAACCAAAGAAGACAGGCTTACAGCCTTAATGATTGCGATGAGTGCATCATTGCCGAAGTAGCGCATCACCGCGCGATACATTCCAAAGCGAATGAACAGCGGAATCGCTACCAACGGAGCGCTTACGAAAAGCCAGGTGTGCGCAAGGAACGGGTTGATCATCTCGTCAATTCCGAGGCGAACAACAAACGCCAGCCATAGTGCCATCCAGACCAGGATCACGTCTGTCAGCACCTGTACCAGCCTTTTGTGACGACGTGGCAACCCCAGCAGCATTGCACGTAATCGATCCATAAACGATTCAACCACCTTTACAGCTCCTTAACTGACTTCGCTCGATCATTGTACCTTTTCCCACGCAATCGGCATCCTCTATAATCGGAAACCTGCCTGCCTCACGCTGCTGCGGGGACTTCGAGCTGACCAGCTCGAAATATCAAAGCGAGTACGATCAGTGGGACATACGCGATTAATACACCCGCGGCACCATCAAGTCCGAGCTGCGTAACGGAGTACGCAATCGGGAACAACCAAAATAGGTTAATCGCACCGACTGCCAGCGTTACGGGCAAATGCTTGCCAAAACGACGAGATGCAAACTGGTAGGCATGACTGCGGTGAGCCTCATAGACTCTATCGCCACGTAGCAACCGTCGCATCAAGGTTAAGGTTGCATCAACAATGAAAACCCCCAGAAGAATTAACCAGGCCCAAAACAGGTTTGAGGAATTCCAGGCTGCCTGAAGGGATAGAACGCCCAACGCGATCCCCAAAAATCCGCTACCTGCGTCTCCCATAAAAATCTTGGCTGGCGGGAAGTTCCAGTAGAGAAAACTTGCGACCGCTACAGCTAGCGTCAGCGGCCCCCAAATCAGTGTGGTAGCGTCGCTCAACCAGTACAACAAACAAATGCAAAGGCACGCGCTAACGGCTTCGACACTCGCCAGCCCATCGATTCCATCCATGAAATTGTAAAGATTCAAAAGCCACACTAAGTAGATAACTGCTAGCGCATGGCCAAACCAATGAAGGTTAATGCTTACACCGAACGCCGTAATGCTGGGGAATCCTCCAATCAATATCAGTGCCCATATGCTGGCGCCAAAATGGCCCAAGAGGCGCCACCGAGCAGCGATGTGGCCATGATCGTCCATAAAACCAATGATGGCGACCAGCGCACCAGCCCCGCCGATTCCTGCCAACTGTTGCCATGGGACCAGTTCCAGCACACCAAAAACCGGAAGCGCTACGATAAAGGCAACGACGATAGCCACACCTCCCCCGCGGGGGGTAGGAATGGTATGGGAGCTTCGCGCATTAGGAATATCTATGATGCTGCGAGCCAATGCGTAACGTCGCAGAGCTGCCGTTAAAACACAAGAAAGAACGGCAACTGCCGGTATTAGCCACAAATAGACCATTATTAATGATGTTCCCGAAAATACTTCGCCGTTATCGCCAACGCCTCGTCAACACTAAGTGGAGGCGCCCAACCCAATAGATTGCGCGTTTTTGTAATGTCTACTTGAAGAGATCCGCATAAACGCTGGGACAGCGCTTTTTTACCCAACAAAGCGGCGCCGCCTTCAAGTAACCAGCTAGGTACTGGAATAAGTCTGCGCGGCGCATTGAGTGCTTTGCCCATCCGGCTGAGCAATTGGGTAGTGGATAAGTCTTCACCGTCGCTTACCAAAAACGCCTGGTTCGCCGCAGCAGGATGATCTATACACGTCAGTATCAAGTCCACCAGGTTATCCAGCGCTACCAGGCTTCGCTTGTTGTGGATAGCACCAAAAGGCAAAGGAAAACCTTTATCCAGCCAGCGCATCATATTCAAAAAGTTAGCTTTGACACCTGGGCCATAGACGAGGACTGGCCGGACAATAACCACTTCCATAGTAGTTATTAAAGACAATTGCCGAAGACCTAGCTCAGCTTCCATCTTAGAAACGCCATAAGGGTCCATTGGCGCTGGAACGTCGTCCGCCACATAGGCAGAACCAGGAGCCGTGCCCTCCCCGTTAACCTTTATTGAACTGATAAAAATGAAACGTCGTACACCCGCAGCGGCAGCTTGTCTGGCGAGATTCAACGTGCCTTCAACGTTGACGTTGCGAAACGCAGCAAGCGGGTCGTCTTCCACGTCGTTCATGACATGCACTCGGGCTGCGGCGTGAATCACCACATCCAAACCGTCCAAGCGTTGCTCCCATTGTGTGGAGCCATCGAATTGCTCTATACACACCTTTGGAACATTTTCCAATATCACTTTCGATGAGTCTCTGACAACGGCGACGACAGAACGCTTTTTCTCGAGATGTAATCGCTTGAGTATCGCTCCACCGACGAAACCTGTCGCACCCGTCAATAAAATAGTCCCCTGCATCAATGAACGCCCTTTCTTAGAGTGGCTTTGCGAAAAAGATCTTCAAGTCGAGCGAGAAGAAGTGTCTTCGAATAATGACGCAAGTAGTACTGGCGGCCGGACTGCCCCATTGCACCCAACTCACTTGCGTCAGTATTTGCCAACGCCATGGTGATGCTGGCCAGTCCACTAGCATCGCCGGATTCACAAGTGAAACCGGCGCCTGAATCAACGATGACCCTGGCTGCCTCACCATTGATCATTCCGAGAAGAGGTCTGCCAGACGCAAGATATGCTTGAACTTTGCCAGGTATGGTCTTTTCGAACACATCGTTGGTTTTCAGGGACACTAATAACGCGTCTGCATCTGCAAACAAACCCGGCATCTCCTCTAAAGGATGCCTGCCCAATAGCAGAACGTTATCCAAATTTCTGGATTTAACTTGATCCCTTAACCATTCGCTCATTCGACCGTCGCCCACAATTACCCAGCGGATAGCAACTTTTTCGCGCAACTCTTCCGCAGCGTCCAAGACAGCTGGAAGATCCTGAGCCTCACCTAAATTACCAGCGAATAACACGGTAAATACAGATTCATCCCGTATCAACAACTGAGTGCCTTGCGGTGCCGAAGATGAAAAATCATCTTCCGCCCAACTTGGAAAATACACTAATCGTTCAGGAGCAATGTCTCGCGTACAGTATCTTTTAACATTATCGAAGAAACCGTGTGATTGCAAAAGCAAGTAGTCTGTACGATTGTAGATCCAGGAAACCATTTTCCCGACCATCGAGAGCAAGGCTGGATGCTTGAGAACGCCTACAGCTCGAAGTGTCTCAGGCCATAGGTCCAGCACCCACACAAACACGGGAGCTTTCTTTAACCTTCCTATGACCAGCGCTGGAATAGCAGACATAATCGGGGAAACAGCGTAAACGAACACCGCGTCGAATTGCTTGCCGCGCAGTTTGTACAATCCGATAATCGAGGCGCTGGAGAAAAAGCTAAGATAATTTAATACAAGGCTGATACTGCGTTTACCACGTGCCGCCATAGGCACCCTGAAAATTTCGGCGCTTGAATACTCACTAAAGCACTCAGGTGCAGATAGATATTCCTTATATACCTCGCCTTCGGGATAATTCGGTACACCCGTCAACACAGTGACCGAATGTCCTTTCTCGGTAAAGTCACGAACCAAATCGTTGATACGCATATTTTCAGGCCAAAAATACTGCGTAACTACCAAAATCCTCAATTTACTCTGCGACATGGACACAACTCGAATTAGTAGCGCTTCCAGACCACACGGTTAACGTAATCAGTATAACTGTGTACGATCCTCGCGACTTTCTCAGATACATTCGGCATGCTGTAGTCGGAAACAAGTTGCAACGTACGCTCGACTCCAGAAGCTTGCGTTTCCAAAATCATCAAACCTTGCAGAACCCGCTCAACTTCAAGCCCAACCATCATCACGGCAGCTTCCTCCATGCCTTCCGGACGTTCATGAGCTTCGCGAATATTCAACGCAGGAAAATTAAGGATAGAAGACTCTTCATTTATAGTTCCACTATCAGACAGCACAGCCTTGGACTCAAGTTGCAGCTTATTGTAGTCCTTGAATCCTAAAGGCTTGAGAAGCCTAACATGTTCATGAAATACAACACCCATGGTATCGACCCGTTTCTGGGTGCGCGGGTGAGTCGAAACAATGACCGGATGACCAAATGTGGCTGCAACAGTATTCAGAACATCAACCAACTTGAGAAAATTTTTATCAGAGTCAATATTTTCTTCACGGTGCGCACTTACGACGAAGAACTTCCCGGACTCAAGACCCAGCCGCTGTACTACATCAGAGGCTTCGATGCCCTCGCGATAATGATTCAAAACCTCAAACATAGGGCTACCCGTTTTGATCACCCTATCTGGAGGCAGACCTTCCTTGAGCAAATAATCACGCGCAATTGTGCTGTAAGTAAGATTGATATCAGCCGTGTGATCCACAATCCGACGATTGATCTCCTCAGGGACCCGCATATCAAAACAACGATTACCTGCTTCCATATGGAAAGTCGGGATTTTCCTACGTTTTGCAGGAATAACCGCCATACAGCTATTGGTATCACCTAGCACAAGCAGGGCTTCAGGCTGCACTGAGGCGAGCAGCCGGTCCACCGAGATAATCACATTACCGATCGTTTCTGCGCCACTACTACCCGCCGCATTCAGGAAATGATCTGGCTTGCGAATACCGAGGTCCTGGAAGAATATTTCATTCAGCTCATAGTCATAATTTTGACCTGTATGGACCAGTACGTGGTCGCAATACTTATCCAGCGCGTTAACAACACGTGACAACCGAATGATCTCGGGGCGAGTGCCGACAACAGTTACAATTTTCAGCTTTTTCATTGCAATGCTCATTTCTAATTCAATCAGGCTTGGGTGCCCACAGGCATCGTGTAAGTATCTGGAAGCTCACGATCAAAAATTTCGTTCGCCCATAACATCACGATCATTTCACTCTTGCCAATGTTCATGATGTCGTGGCTCCAGCCAGGTACAGTTTCGACAATTTGCGGCGTCTCACCATTTGTTAAAAGTTCGTAGAACTCTCCTGATACGATGTGACGGAAACGGAAACAGGCACTCCCTTTAATCACCAAAAACTTTTCTGTTTTCGTGTGATGGTAATGGCCACCCCGGGTGATACCCGGATGCGCAGTAAAATAAGAAAACTGACCTGAGTCTTTGGTTTTTAGCATTTCCACAAAGACACCGCGGGCGTCTCCATACTTCGGAACCTCGTAAGTAAAATCCTCAGGAGGTAGGTAGCTGAGATAGGTGGAGTACAGCGCACGAACCAAACCTGTCCCGACACGCTCAGCAATCAGCGATTGCCGACTTTCCTTAAATTCGTGCAGTTGTGCAGCCAATTCGCCGACTGTGATTGAAAACTGTGGCTCGACAACAACAAAGGGATCGCCAGATAATTCGCCATCCATGACAGCGATAAAGCTTTTTATAACATCATCAATGTAGACCAGTGAAATACTCGCATCCGCATCATTTATGCTGATAGGTAGCCCATTAACGATATTATGACAAAATGTCGCAACAGCAGAATTATAATTAGGCCGCGCCCATTTTCCAAAAACATTAGGTAATCTGTACAAATGTACTTGGCTGATATTCTGCGCTGAGAGACTCAACAACGCTTCTTCAGCATCTCGTTTACTGGAACCGTAAGCATTGTTCGATTCTGCTTGTATGGAGGATGTATAGAGCAAAGGGATGTTCCGGCCTGTTCTTACGATAGCAGAACACAAAACCTTCGTCAGATCCGCATTCCCGATTTTAAACTCTTCGACATTTTGAGGACGATTGACCCCGGCCAAATGGAAAATAAAATCCACTTCTGATACTAATGAAGGCAACAGAGAGACATCGTCTTGTCGACAAAACTTCCGTACCTCAACATCATTTCGCTCGTTTAGATGAGTGAGCAGATTTTTACCGACGAATCCGTTGGCACCGGTGATCAATACTTTCATGCCTTATTCCTCGGGTGTCGCAAATTCACCGCGCTGAATCGCACGCATGAAATCTAATTTCAGCAATAAATTTTGCATTCCCTCAACGTCGAGCCGTTCGGTGTTGTGGGAATTGTAATCTTCCATAGTGGAAATTTTCTCTTCACCTTGCTCTACAAATTTACTGTAATTCAAATCTCGCAAATCAGGAGGAACACGGAAGTAGGCGCCCATGTCTTCAGCACAAGCCATCTCTTCGCGACTTAGCAGCGCCTCGTAAAGTTTTTCACCGTGACGAGTTCCGATGATTTGAATGGGATGCTCGGGCTGTCCGAGCATCGCCGTCAATGCCCGGGCAAGTGTCTCTACTGTCGCAGCAGGTGCCTTCTGAACGAATAGGTCACCATTATTACCATTCTCGAAAGCGTACAAAACCAGATCGACAGCATCCGCCAATGTCATCATGAAACGAGTCATGTTGGGGTCAGTAATTGACAGGGATCTACCTGCGCGAATCTGCTCGATGAACAGAGGGATTACAGACCCACGAGATGCCATGACATTCCCGTAGCGAGTGCCACAGATGACGGTCTTGGTTTCGTCCACATTACGGGACTTTGCCACCATCACTTTTTCCATCATGGCTTTGGAGATGCCCATAGCGTTGATAGGATAAACAGCTTTATCGGTACTTAGACAAACAACGCGTTTGACCTCATTCTGGATCGAGGCTTCAAGAACGTTATCGGTCCCAATAACGTTTGTCTTGACCGCTTCCATCGGATGGAATTCACAAGACGGAACCTGCTTAAGCGCTGCTGCGTGAAAAATATAATCAACACCGCGGGTAGCATTCAAAACGCTTTGGTAATCTCGCACATCCCCAATATAGAATTTTAGCTTCGGGTTGCTGTACCGCTTGCGCATGTCATCCTGTTTCTTTTCGTCACGGCTGAAAATGCGAATTTCAGCAATATCAGTGTCCAGGAAACGCTTCAGAACTGCGTTACCAAACGACCCTGTTCCACCAGAGATAAGAAGTTTTTTTCCACTAAACATAATGACCTACCCTTGCCGCGAACCAGGCAATGTTACTTAGTTCGTAATGCTGAATAAATTAATTCGTCTTTTTGTTGTGCACTTGGGTAGCTGATCAGAACGGCACGGTACGTTCCCTTGAAAACGAAGAAACTACCGGCTGCGACCCCCACTACACCACACGCTGCGACCACATTGCGCATGTCGTCAAGCGATCCACCTCCGCCCAGAATCGTAATGGGTATGTGCACCGTTTGACGAAGTTTTTGGGCTAGATCGACATCATAACCCTTCATTCGACCGTCGTTTTCAATGGAGTTTATAACGATCTCACCGGCGCCAAGCTTCTCTACTTCCAGAGCAACATCCAGGACGCTACGCTTGGTATTGCGAGTGCCATTATGCGTCCACACATCGCACGCCTTGCTCAGCATTCGAGCCTTATAATCGAGCACGACGACAACGCTCTGACTACCAATTTCCTCAGCGATTTGAGTGATTAGTGAAGGTCTATCCAGCGCGGCCGAACTGATAGCGACCTTTTCGACACCCAACGCAATAATTTTTTTTGCCTGCTCTGCCGTACGTATCCCGCCACCGTAGCAAAGAGGCATACGACATTCAGCGGCCAAATTTGCTATCTGTTTATAGTTAGGTTCAACATTATTCACCGTAGCATCAATATCAATGACGATAAGCTCGTCAGCTTCTTTCTCGTTGAATATTTTTACAGCATTAATAGGATCCCCAACATATTTAGGATCCTTAAACTTTACTGTCTTAACCAGCCCGCCATCTTGAATCAGAAGACATGGAATAATTCGTGGTCTTAGCATTTCATAGTTCCGCGAAATTTTTCAGTAGGCCGACACCAAAGTGATGGCTCTTTTCGGGATGAAACTGGACGCCATACACGTTATCCGCACGGACAGCACAGCTGAAATCCAATCCATAGTTAGACGATGCAGCGATATGTTCAGGCTTTAAGCAGTCAAAAAAGAAAGAGTGAAGAAAGTAGAAGCGAACCTCTTCTTCGAAACCCTTGAAAAGGGAATTATTCAATGAAGGCGAAACGTCATTCCACCCCATATGCGGCAATGGCAAGTCCGATAGCTCCGGAATAGCTTTAAACGACCGGACCTTCCCTGGGACCCAACCCAATCCAGGAAGCGTTCCTTCCTCGCTACTGTCGGAGAGAATCTGCATACCGACGCATATGCCCAACACCGGAATCTTCGATTCTACTACGAGCTTATCCAACACAGGCCGCATGCCTGACGCGTCAAGACGTTCGATCGCGTGGTCAAATGCCCCTACTCCGGGCAAGATAATCTTAGTGGCGCCTTCGAGTTCGGCAGCACTTTTCGCTACAGCTACAGGAATGTGCAATCGTCTGTAAACATTGACGAACGCCTGAATATTTCCCAAACCATAATCTACGATTGTGATCATCTGAAGAGTCTTCTTTCCAAACCAAGTGCGCTTAGCACTCGAGAACCGATCCCGATCAGGAAACGCTTATTTTTGTAGTCGAGACACGTTTTGTTGGGCCCCTCGAAAATGCTCTGAAGCTCAGGTACAGTCAAGTCTAATTTATGAGCCACATACTCGAATTCGGATTTTAGAAATTTCTCATCCAGTTCAGGCTTGGCAATACGTTCCAATGCGGCGTCACGTGTCAATTGACCGGTCATGATAAGGCTGGAAAAATGCGCCCGGCGCTTTTCATAACCAAATTTGCGAGGCATCCAGTAATCCTCGTAAAATCGGGTGAACCTCGATTCGTGGTGCTTGTGTTGGAAGCGTTTCCAGCCAAACAACTGTTCCAGCGTATCCTCGGCCTCGCTTTTGATATAAGGCAGCAAATTCAAAGGGCGCACCACTTGCATACCCAATACGTAACGGTAATAAATTTTGTAGGATAATACGTCGACAATTGGAAAACTTTTCAGTTTCCGTGAGCCGAACTTGTTATGTATATCGTTAATAAGTGTTTTATCAATACCCGGATAAGCTCCCCACTCCTCAGGCTCACGGCAGCACTCCGTGGAATAGTTCCCGCCTGTCAATACGTACTTGATCTTATGAGCCTTGGCAAATTTATACAGGCCAGAGAAGAACGCAGTATCTTGAGGGATGTCCTGATCCGGAACTTGAGACTTCAAGAATGCAACCTGCAAACTCTTCATCTCTTCCCAATTGATCACTTCGGTGTAGAGGTCCAAACCCAGACCATCAACGAGCTTTTCGATATTCCCGACGGCCTGATCAGTATTCCAACCAGCATCCACGTGAAAAAGCAGAGGCCTGAGACCCATCTTTTCTTTTGCAATATAAGCAAGATAAGAACTATCAAGCCCACCGCTCAGACCGATAATGCAGTCAAAATCCTTACCTTCACCTTCTTTTTTAATTTTATCCGCAATTTTCATCAATTCGGCTTCACCGATTGATCCAGTATCCCAATTCGGGCGGATATTATTCTCAAAATTCAAGCAATATTCACATTGACCATCTTGCAAAAAAGTGAGGTTAGGATCACTGGTATCCATAATGCATGTACGGCAAATGTTGTATTTCTTCAGACTCATAAAGTACCCCAAGCAATCACGAATTCCACTCTCACCAGCCGGAGAGAAGACCGTACAATTTTTTACGAAGATTATAGAAGAAGCTGTTGCAAGCCGATAGTGCCCTCAGCCTATTAACCAAACTGGTTCTCGAAAGCAGAATGCCCAGCATATCGCCTTTCGAACGGCTCGACTCGCATCTTGCTTTTTGGTACAACTCGTCCCTGGATTCGTTTGAGAGTTCTGAAGAATGTCTGTCGTAAAACAAACCGATTGCGGCCATCCTTGGTGTTAACTTCCTATTATAGGTAGGGAAGTCTACGAGCATGTTAATGCTGTTTCCGCTATGAACCCGCCACATGCAACCAACAATGTCCGAGTGAACCACGATCCAATCGACAAAATGAGTGACCGCCAATTCCATCCATGTGTCTTCATTTGGTAGTGACTCAGGCACTGGGAAGATCCTGGAAACGACCCGCTGGCTCATCATGTAAGAGACACCAGTCAAACCGCCTTGGCCCGCGCGCTTTGGTACAATGTGTCCATCAAATTTCTTGTTTTCAGAAAGGGTGATTAATTTGCACAGCCCGACAACTGCTTCGTCCTCAGCGTAGCTCGCTACCGTGGTAAAACGCGCAGCTAGACTTCCTGCGGGCATGAGATCATCACCAGCATAGATGCAAGTAAATCTGCCCGTCGCGTGCAGCACACCATAATTAAACGCTGAACATTTACCCGCGCTAGGGTTTTTGAACAAGCGCAAATTTTCATAATCAGCAGCTAATGCCTGAAGAATATTATATGTTTCATCGGTGGAGCCATCATCTACAACAATCAACTCAAAACTCAAACCTTGTTGCTTGAGTATGCTGAGCATTGCGGACTGTACGTACTTCTCTTCATTCTTAACTGCAACGACTACACTAACATCGAGGTCACACATGTGAGCTCCTATTATAAAATATTTAATACGCACTACTGAGCTTTTGCTTGTCTGTGGTGCTTATCTCGAACACTTAAAAAGAAATTTGCAAAAAACATCAGCAAATAACCGTTACTCAATAATGTTCCAATCAGACCGCCCGTAAACAAGCCCAGAAAATAGATCAGCCATAAAGCCTTGAATGCATCGTCATCAGATTTTCTGAACCAGCGAAATGTTTGCCCGACAAAAAATGAATAAAACCAGACGCCAAGCCAACCGAAATTCGCAAACCCCTCAGTAAAGAAAACCGCGTTTGAATTCGCTGTGTCATTCCATCCCCACTCATATTCAAAAACAAGCTTTTCCAAGTAGACGCGATCTAGGGAAAACAATGCGGAAAAGAAAGTACTCGTAGCTCCCAGCAATGGAAGATCATCAAACTGTTGCTTCAAGACCACCAGAGTATCTGCGGCTGTGAACATCGGAACCGCAACAATGCGCCAGACAAGGTGATCCAATGCTCCCGACGGCAAATACTTTGAGCTGTAGAACTCCGGGGAAGAGACGCCGCCACTTTGCATGACAGCACTTGGACCGTCGGTACCGCCCATCGCCAGCAACGTCACAAGGTATAAAACCCCTGCACAGGCGACAACGATTATGGCCGCGGTAGCCAAACTGATTTTCTTGCGTTGCGACGCGATATAAAACAAGGGCAAAAGCGCATTCAAAAAAAGCGCTTTTTGTAAGAAGCTGATTGAGTAGCCGAA
This sequence comes from Pseudomonas sp., assembly GCF_050739655.1. Taxonomy (GTDB): domain Bacteria; phylum Pseudomonadota; class Gammaproteobacteria; order Pseudomonadales; family Pseudomonadaceae; genus Aquipseudomonas. Next base: position 49,023 of record NZ_JBOIBY010000071.1, read on the forward strand.
GAAAATCAGCAAAAACACATATCGATATTTATGTTTATCGATAAACATTCTCGCGAGACTATAGGGTAGAAATGCGCTAACAAATATTGTGCTGATATATATCAGCGCGACCTCTGCGCCTTCCCTGCCTTTCAAAAAGGCTCCCCGCTGAACGCTCAGTTCATCAGTGTCTGCGCCTGATATAGCCGAAAGAATGGGAATGGCTGGGGCTGTATATAAGGTAATGAAGAGAAAAAGGATAAAAACGAACCAGACAAAAAAATGGACAGTGTTTGGTGGAATTCTGATTCTCAGCGCATGTGGTCTGAAGCGCAAGTCGAACAGAGGGACGCTGTAGCCTACTAGAACACTGACGATGGCGAAGAATGTCATGAACGCCAATTTCAGGAAGTATTCACTCGGCAACAAAGCGAAATCAACAAAGAGGGGCAGCCACATGTAAACCAACGACACAGCCAGCACAAACAAAAATACAGCTGCTCGGGTGTTTGTTAAATTATAGAAAAACATGGACGCCTCTGAACATCAAAAAAAGCGCTCGCGCGCGACGTATACAACGCCCAATAAAAACAATGTTACTGCGACGCTAACAATGTATTTTACTCTACACAGCAAGTCCCAAATTCTAACTTGCGTAACTTTCATAACAACTATCAAATAAACAGTATAGAAAACGAAACCCGTGACCGCGTAAACTTCAGTCAGCCTGCTCGGAAACCACCAAGCTGAGATTGCGACAGCTCCAACCCGTAGCAATAGACCACAGAATTGCAAGCACATCGCAATCGGTTGATTATTTGTGACGTGGAGGGCCATAGAAATTGGAGAAGCCAGCAATTGCACAGCAATCCAAGGAACCATGTATAAAACGATTACCCCTGCTCGGTGCCATTGCTCGCCAAAGATAATCGGAAATGCGAACGGTGCCATTGCTCCGGCAACAACCAGTGGAATTATACCCACCTTGACCAATCCCAGAAGCGTATCCAATGTGAAGTTGGAAAGCTGACCTGCACGTTGTATCTCTGGAGCTTTAGACAGATAAACCTGGGAGACCGCTCCTCCGACAAGGCCAATCGGTGCTTGCATAAGTTGCATCGCCAATAGCAGATATCCGGCCTCCGGACCCACAGCCAAGCTCGCGATAATAATGACAGGAACTTGAATCGCGGCGTTGTTGGCAAGCCCTTCGAGCATCGAATATTTTGGGAATCGATCGTACTTCTTGAAGAGCTCTTTCATTCTGTGAAGTCGCAAACTACTCAATGCACTTTTATCCACCAAATAGCTCTTATTTGCCAACCCAACTGCACCTGCCCCGTTATTTATTGTTTGCCCAAGAATAAGCCCCAGCGGGCTGCTTGAAAAAAAACCGATTAAAATCTGAACTGACGCCGCACCGAAGGCCTGTTGCACTTTAGTTTTCGCAATATCTGAGAACCTTTTCTTCCGGCCAGCCCAAAATTGCAATGCGCTGTAGCATCCGGAGAAAAATATACCGACAGGTAAAACCCACAAATAGTATTGAAGATTCGGCCGGCCAAACAATAATGAAAGATGCACGGAGAAAAAATATATCACCAACGCAATGAGCGTAGCACTCAGAGCCGAAGATGCGACGGCCAAAAAAAGTACATTTATTGCGTCGACATCATCCTCTGGGATCGGAATCGCCAATTCAAATCTTAGTGTTGCCGCGACGGAAATAACACTTAGCAATGCCAAGTACACCGATAAGACACTAAAGTCCTCTGGCGTGTAGAGCCTAGTCAGTAACGGAAGTAAACAAAGCATTATTATCTGGGCCACCGCTGTGCCGCCAACCAGCACGCTCACAGCCCTGACAAAATCATTCGCTTTATACCTCTCCAATTTTTTCCAGAAACGCATCACCACACTCAATACTCAATACTCAATAAAACGATCACCACGCATTGACCACCTATTGCCACTAAATTTAGGCAATAAGTGCTTGCCTTAGACAATCGACAATCAGTGACTGATCAGCTTCACGAAGATATGGGTGCATCGGCAAGCTCAACACAGTGCGCGCCACCTCATCCCCGATAGGCAACGATACAGAATGATCGGCTACTGCCGGTTGTTTATTCAACGGAATAGGGTAATGCACAACGGTGGGAACACCAAAACTTGCAAGTTTTTTCTGCAGAGTTTCGCGCTGCTCTACACGAATTGTGTATTGGGCAAATACACTTTTATTATCGGGATGAACGAAGGGTATAGACTCAACACCCGCTTCGGACAAAAGATCGTCATAGCGTTTGGCAACCGATTGCCGCAGCTCTATTTCTTCATCAAATATGGCTAACTTCTCGAGTAAAACTGCAGCTTGCAGGGTATCTATACGGCTGTTCACCCCTACCCTGATATGATGATAGCGGCGATCTTGACCGTGACGCGCAATTTGTCGTAATACGACCGCGATATTTTCGTCGTCGGTAAACATCGCTCCGCCGTCACCATAGCAACCTAGCGGCTTGCTTGGAAAAAAGCTCGTGCAAGCAATTGTCGTTAATCCGCAGGACTTTCTGCTTTTATAAGTAGCACCAAAGCTTTGCGCCGCATCTTCAATGACCGGAATTCCGTACTTCTTCGCTACAGCATTGATTGCATCGAAGTCAGCACATTGACCGTATAAAGAGACCGGAATGATAGCCTTGGTGTTCGGCGTAATTGTAGACTCAAGTTTCAGCGGATCAAGATTATACGTAAATGGGTCGACATCGACATATACGACTTTCGCCCCTAACAGGGCAGCTGCTTCAGCCGTCGCGATGTAGCTAAAGCCGGGAGTGATCACTTCATCGCCTGGCCCAATATTCAACGCCATTAAGGCAATCTGAAGAGCATCCGTTCCATTAGCACAAGTAATGCAAAATTTCACACCTACTTTATTTGCAAGCTCTTTTTCCAACTCCGAAACTTCCGGCCCCAGAATATACTGACCGTGCATCAATACCTTCTGAATAGCAGCATCCAATCCGGTTTTAATTCTGGCTTGTTGGTACTTCAGGTCAATAAATTCGATCATTGGACTCACGCATCAAGTTTGGTGACGACATTATCGGCAAGCACATAGTATGCGCCACTGTGTTCGCACATTACTTTTTCTGAACCAGTTACAGGAAGCTTCAACTGCTCACCAAATTCGCTCATCCAGCCAATTTGTCGGGCAGGTACCCCAACCATCAATGCATAGGCTGGCACATCACGATTGATGACAGCTCCCGCCCCAACAAACGCAAATTTACCGATTACTACACCGCAGACGATTGTACAATTTGCACCTAACGTAGCGCCTTTTTGGACCAAAGTATTTTGGTACTGGTCCTTACGTTCTATTAGCGAGCGCGGATTATAGACATTGGTGAATACCATGCTTGGGCCGCAAAACACGCCGTCTTCGAGTGTCACGTTGTCGTACACAGATACATTATTTTGAATTTTACAAAAATCACCAATTAAAACTTTATTACCCACAAATACGTTTTGGCCCAGCGAAACACCTTTGCCAATCCGTGCGCCGCTACATACGTGAACAAAATGCCAGACACGAGAGCCTTCACCGATGACCGCTCCATCATCGATTATCGCGCTGCTATGAGCCGAGTAATTCACGTCACACCCCTGTATCTGCCATTATAAATATTCATTTTTGACCAGGGCCCATCGATAAGATGGGCCAGCTTCGCTTTAGACGCTTAGCAAAAACGGGTGACCTTCCCCGGCAGCGGACGCTACGACCTTGCTCGAGCGGATGGTATTCACGGTTTCAACGCAATGGCGTGCATCTTCAATACCATATCCGCGACCATTCAATATTTCCTGATAACTAACGGTGTGCAAATCGGTGAAACCTTCCGAAAATTCAATTTCCTCACCGTTAACGGTGATGGAACGGTAGGTGGGTTTTTTTCCTTTTACAGACTCTGGCAAATCGTTCGCATCGATTGAAAGAAACCAACGCACTCGCGCTTTTTCATACTCAAGGTAACCAGCGGCGTGGTGCTCGGAAGTAAAGTGAACGACGTTACGCTGCAACTTTCCGAATATGAAATGCAGCATATCGTAAAAATGCACACCGATATTTGTTGCAAGTCCAAATGACTTACGCGGATCGCCCTTCCAACTTTCCATGTACCAATTACCCCGCGAGGTAATATAGGTGAGTTCAACATCGTACTTTTCGGCCGCACTTTCATTTGCGACCTTGGCTTTAAGATCCAGAATCGCCTTATGGTGCCGCAACTGCAAAATATTGTAGACGCGCTTTCCGGTTTCCTTTTCGACTAACGCAAGTTCGTCGAGGATCGCAGGTGTAGGAACAAGCGGTTTTTCACAAATGACATCGCAACCCAGTCGCAATCCGGCAGCAATATGCGAATGATGAAGATAGTTAGGTGAGCAGACCGCTACGTAGTCAAGCGCGGTGGCTGGATCTCGTTTTAACTGATGGGCATGTTCAAGAAAACGCTCGAACTGGGTGAAAAATTCACTTTGCGGAGAAATGCTATCTATGATACCGACGGAATCATTTATATCGTAGGCGGAAACTAAAACATTACCGGTATCTTTAATTGCACGCATGTGCCGGGGAGCAATGTAGCCAGCAGCACCGATCAGAGCAAAATTCTTCATTTGACCTCTTGTATGGCCTAAGCCATTTATTCGATTAAATGCTAATCTATAGTATTCAAGCTTTAATAATATGTTTCGCCGAAACTCTGTATTTACCACGACTATCAATGATCAACTTAGAGTTTTGCTTAATGAGCTCATAATCAAATTTGTCGTGATCAGTTGCCAACACGACAGCATCAAATGCCGCCAGTGTTTCCGCCGTCAGTGGTTCACTGTTCAAATCAAAATGATGTTCACGCATTTTTGGGAACACCAGAACATGAGGATCGCTATAGGCCACTACGCCGCCTTTACCTTCGATCAACTCCATGATTTCTACTGAAGGCGATTCACGCATATCGTCGACGTTTTTCTTGTACGCGATGCCAAGGACGAGCACTTTACTGCCCTTTAACGCTTTACCGGCATCATTCAATCCATCCATTAACTTGTTCAAGACATACTCAGGCATGGCTTGGTTAACTTCACCTGATAGTTCGATGAACCTAGTGTGAAGCCCATACTCTCGTGCTTTCCAAGTAAGATAGAACGGATCAATTGGAATGCAGTGCCCGCCTAACCCCGGTCCTGGGTAGTAAGCGGTGAAGCCGAATGGTTTAGTCGCCGCGGCGTCAACCACTTCAAAAATATCAATGCCCATGCGATCCGCAACGATTTTCATTTCATTGACCAAGCCAATATTCACAGCACGGTGGATATTTTCCAGCAGCTTGGTCATTTCAGCGGCCTTCGTCGAACTCACTGTCACCACTTGATCAATAGCTTGCTCATAAAGCGCTATGCCTACCTCGAGGCAGGCGGCAGTGTCGCCACCGATGATCTTGGGAATCGTGCGGGTTTCGAAGTTCGGATTGCCCGGGTCTTCGCGTTCAGGCGAATACACCAGAAAAACATCTTCACCCACAGTCAAACCACCCTCTTGAACGCGGGGCAACAATTCTTCTTCGGTAGTGCCAGGATACGTGGTGCTTTCCAGAGAAACTATTTGACCTGCTCTCAAGTAAGGCTTCAGTCCATCCGTGGTATTTATCACGAAGCTCATATCGGGTTCACGATACTTATTCAGCGGTGTCGGTACGCACAAGATAAGTGCATCACATTCGGCTGCGCGACTGAAATCGGTTGTTGCTTCGAAGCCTGTGGTTCGAGCCTGCTGAATTTTTGATTCTGGAATGTGCTCAATGTAACTCTCACCCGCATTCAGCCTGGCGACTTTTTGCTCATCGATATCAATCCCTAGTACCCGAAAACCGATAGCGTTGTAACGCAGCATCAACGGCAACCCGACGTAACCCAGGCCGACGATACCGATCAAGGCTTCCTTGCTCTTAAACTTGGAGATACTGCTTTTCATTTGCTGGGACATCAATCTTGCTCCGGCTCAGGCTGATGAGCGATAAAAGGTTGATGTTTCTAATGGCCTCACCTTCAAGCCAAGCGAAACACCGGTATTAAAGACACGCTACCGCCCCAGGATTTTCCGTCAAGTTCCTAAAAACGAGGGCTCAGCAATGTCTACAGCGCCTCCAATCTAAAAAGAGTTGTCAGAGCGCTGAAATTTTTGCCAACGGCAGGCACACCTGCTGTTGACGGTTCAAAAAATTAATCAACAGGATGGCGCGTTCGTCGCCGTCCATCGTCAGGAAAACGGCGTCCAGTTCGGCGAATCCATCATCGAGAAGTTTTACCCTGTCGCCACTGCTGAAGGAAACACATAGGGATGGGTTGACTCGCTCCTGCAATTGCGCGACTAGATCCGGGCATACAGATAGTGGCGTGCCTCCAAAACTTACAAGACGAACAACGCCACGGGTAGAGCGAACAGATGACCAACTTCCACTGGCAGGGAGATTGATGAATAGATATCCAGGGAATAGCGACTCCTGGACAAATTCGCGGCGACCTCGCACCACACGATCACGCTGACAAACGGGACGGACGCAGACAAACCCTTGTCGAATGAGATTTTCCTCGGCGCGATAATCCTGCCTGGATTTGCACTGCACCAGATACCACTCCCCTTGCGGAGGCGATTCGACGTGGCTGGTTGCACTGCGAATATTCATATCCATATTCCATCTTTAATGCTTACCCAACAGCCCGACCGTCATCACACGGCAGTATGAAGAATGTACTACGGCTTAGTCGCTTGAGCTGATGACCCGCTGATTGAAGCTTCGCCCCCAAACGAGAGTGGGAGGTGAAGCCCACGATAGGCGCAGCCGTATTATGCCTGCTGCCTTGCAGTCTGGGCGCTCAAACTGTGGATTATACGACCACTGGAGCGAAATCGGTTAGTGCAGATGCTGCTTCGGAATAGCAATTTGATAGCAAGGCCCACGCAATCTCGTACTCCGTACTAACGTGCCAAGAAGATCGACCAAGGTCCGCTTCCGATCTTGGGCCGTCACCTTCAAGAAAGGCGTCGCTCTAGCTCATGCGAGATTGCAATAACCAATTTATTTTCGAGCGTGAAAAGTACTTCCAGAAAATTTTCGAATGCCTGACAAGAGTGAAAGCGGCCCGGAAAAATTTTTCAAACTGCAGAAACGGACAATTGCCCTCTATGCTTCTAAGGAGCAACGCACACATATTATGCATGCAATTCACCTATAGCCGCCGTAGGCAGAAAATCAGGCACGTCGCGCCGCGTTTCGCACCCAAAATTGACGAATCAGCCCCGCAATCACACCCAAGCTCAACCCTAAAACCAACCCTAAAACAAGGATCAATGCCTTTCTCGGCTTAACTGGAGAATCAGGAGGTTGAATCGCCCCATCAAGTTGATAAACGGCTATATCTTCAGCTTTCACCTTTAAGCTTTTAAAAAAATTGTACTCGCCTTGAAACTTTCGTAAATCAGCAATATAAGCGTCATCTGAATCCCTAGCTTCGAGAACTTTTGCCTCTGCAGCTAACGCTTTTGTACCCCGCAGATAAATCAATCTAGGATCATCTTCGCCTGCCATTTCTCTGGGGGCGCTACCCAAAACTGTCAGTTGCTTTTCGAGACCAATGGCATCGGCAATTTGCTCAGCTTCACGCAGCTGCAGAAGGGTATCTTTACGCTTGCTCGCCGCATTTTCTCGTACAGTCTGTATTTGCGCACCAACGCTCCGAGCGCGCATTTCGACTTCTTTATTAAAATTCCTGATGAGCTGTTTTTTTGTTTTATCGCTAGCGCTATCTATGTATTGACGCAACCAATCTGCCGAGTCAGCAGCACTATAGTTTAACGCCACGATCGAAAAGCGATTTGGGAATTCTTTGACAGGCTGAATGATCCTAATGTCTTTCAAAAACTGGCGGTATAAGGAATCTTGAGATTTTGCCCGATCAGACTCATCCAAAGAAGGCAAATAAACGGTGTTGAAGAATTCGCGATTTAAGGATTCGGATTGCAAATTACTAATAAACGTATCGTAAACATCTTTAATAGAGTAAGGCTTTAAATCTGAATTTTTTGTTCGCCCTAAGTTTAGGTTTTCAATATCACTTTGACTGGGAGGAGATACATACGCTCGCGCCTCATAGACGGGCGAACTCAAAAAGGCGTATAGACTTGCCACAAATAAAACCAAACCAGCAACGATAGAAATTAACCAGCGCTGCTCCCAAATCCCTTTGATGAAATCAAATAAATCCATTTCATTCAAGTCTTGGTTATTAGAGCTAATATCTTGCATATACTTAATATAATCCGCTTTTAAAAGGCTAATACACCGTCGTTAACTATACAATCCGTTTGTTTCGTAAAACACGTCGCGACTTCAGCATGAAAGCCAAGACCGGCCCTATCACCATACCAACCAATAGCGCTATGACTAAACAGCTGGAGATGGAGACCTCCCCAGTAGACCAACCGAAGAAGTTGATTATGACAGATTGCCGATTCTCAAGCATAAAAACGATTAGCGTTAAGCCAACCAGCAGCAAAATGATTAGTAGCACCCAGCGCAACGGCTTACTCACTGGCATTTTCCTTCAAAAGAATCAGATGGCACTCTCTTCTTCCTCATTCACCCGATCCCGCAACTCTTTCCCCGGCTTGAAATGCGGAACAAACTTCCCATCAAGGCTCACAGACTGCCCCGTTTTAGGATTACGCCCAACCCGCGGCGCACGATAGTGTAATGAAAAACTACCAAACCCTCGAATCTCAATCCGATCACCGGTAGCCAGGCACTGGGACATTTGCTCAAGCATGGTCTTGATGGCCAACTCCACATCCTTTGATGAGAGCAGCCCTTGATGGGTGACAATTCGTTCGATCAACTCCGACTTCGTCATATTTTTCCCTTCTTTTTCAAGCAGCTAGGAAAATCGCTCCAAAGGTTTTAGCACGCCCGGAAGAATTTGAACAGCCCGAGTTTTACTCCCCTCACCTCACATGCTCACCTGCAGATAACCAGCATCGTGCGTGTTAGAAACCCAGCCGGGTTGAAGCCAAAGGGAAACTCATCCTCTTCCTTGGCGTCGTCAGATCTTGCCACTACTTTATAACCTGCCGCTTTGCATTCCTTAGCGGCTCGTTTGCGACACTTCTCCCATCCGGACCCCAGCCCCGAACAATCGATCTCAATGCCGCTGACACCGCGCACCGCGTGGGTCTTGGCATTAGTGGTACAGCCCGCCAGTGTCAGAATTACTATTGCGACAATGAGTCTGTTCATTCACTTCCTTATGCCGGGCACTCCGCCCGAGCCTCGTGCGCTTAAGGCTAAGACTAGTCGCAATTAAGCGATTGATCCTATTAAAGAAAGAGACATCCTTTAACGACGGTTTGTTTCATACGAGAACGGAACCCAGTCTTACGATCCCGACCACGATCAAATTCCAGGCACAAAAAAGGGCGACCGAAGTCGCCCTTTTTTTACAGAAAGTCAGAACTTAGTTCTGTTTTTCCGCTTGTGCAGCACGCAGCAGGTCACCCAGAGTGGTGGCTACTGGAGCGTCACCAGCTACTGGCTTGTCGCGCAGGCTCTGGATAGCTTCTTTCTCGTCTTCAACGTCTTTCGACTTGATCGAGAGCTGGATTACGCGGCTCTTACGATCAACGCTGATGATCTTGGCTTCTACTTCTTCGCCTTCTTTCAGAACGTTACGAGCGTCTTCAACGCGGTCACGGCTGATTTCGGAGGCTTTCAGAGTCGCTTCGATATCGTCGGCCAGAGTGATGATGGCGCCTTTAGCGTCAACTTCTTTCACGATGCCCTTAACGATTGCGCCTTTGTCGTTCTCTTGAACGTACTCGGAGAACGGATCGCTTTCCAGTTGCTTGATACCCAGGGAGATGCGCTCGCGCTCTGGGTCAACCGACAGGATAACGGTGTCCAGCTCGTCGCCCTTCTTGAAACGGCGTACGGCTTCTTCGCCCACTTCGTTCCAGGAGATGTCGGACAGGTGAACCAGACCGTCGATGCCGCCGTCCAGACCAATGAAGATACCGAAATCGGTGATCGACTTGATGGTGCCGGAGATTTTATCGCCCTTGTTGAACTGGCCAGAGAAATCTTCCCATGGGTTAGATTTGCACTGCTTGATGCCCAGGGAGATACGACGACGCTCTTCGTCGATGTCCAGAACCATAACTTCCACTTCGTCGCCGACTTGTACGACTTTCGAAGGGTGGATGTTCTTGTTGGTCCAGTCCATTTCGGAAACGTGTACCAGACCTTCAACGCCTTCTTCCAGCTCAGCGAAGCAGCCGTAGTCGGTCAGGTTGGTTACACGAGCGGTAACGCGAGTGCTTTCTGGGTAACGGGCTTTGATAGCAACCCATGGATCTTCGCCCAGTTGCTTCAGGCCCAGGGAAACACGATTGCGCTCGCGATCGTACTTCAGAACCTTGACATCGATCTCGTCGCCAACGTTGACGATTTCGGAAGGATGCTTGATACGCTTCCAAGCCATGTCGGTAATGTGCAGCAGGCCATCGACGCCACCCAGATCGACGAATGCGCCGTAATCGGTGAGGTTCTTGACGATACCTTTGACTTGTTGGCCTTCCTGCAGGGATTCCAGCAGAGCTTCGCGCTCGGCGGAGTTCTCGGCTTCCAGGACGCTACGACGGGAAACGACAACGTTGTTGCGCTTCTGGTCCAGCTTGATGACCTTGAATTCCAGCTCTTTGCCTTCCAGGTGCGTGGTGTCGCGCACTGGACGGACGTCAACCAGAGAACCTGGCAGGAACGCACGGATGCCGTTAACGTCGACAGTGAAGCCGCCTTTAACCTTACCGTTGATAACGCCCTTGACCACTTCTTCGGCTGCGAAGGCTGCTTCCAGAACAATCCAGCATTCAGCGCGCTTGGCTTTTTCACGGGACAGCTTGGTCTCGCCAAAGCCGTCTTCAACCGAGTCCAGAGCAACGTGAACTTCGTCACCGACGTTGATGTTCAGTTCGCCAGCGTCGTTGTAGAACTGCTCAAGCGGGATGAGTGCTTCAGACTTCAGGCCAGCGTGAACGGTTACCCAGCGAGC
>NZ_JBOIBY010000072.1:0-3128 GCF_050739655.1 Pseudomonas sp.
ATCTCGCTTTTAAAAATCAAAAGATCGCAGCCTTCGGCAGTTCCTACAGGGGCCGGTGTTGGAACGGGATAATTAGATGTATTCACTTGAAGACCTGCTGCACCTGATGAACCGCCTGCGCGATCCGCAGTACGGTTGCCCATGGGATATCAAGCAAACCTACGCCACCATCGTCCCGCACACCCTTGAAGAAGCCTACGAAGTCGCCGACGCCATCGAGCGTGGTGATTTTGATCATCTGCAGGGTGAGCTGGGCGATCTGTTGTTCCAGGTGGTGTATTACAGTCAGTTGGCCCGGGAAGAAGGGCGCTTCGAATTCGATGGCGTGGTCGACAGCATCACCCGCAAGCTGATCCGTCGTCATCCCCATGTGTTCCCCACGGGCGACCTCTATGCCCCGCTGGATGTCCCGCGCTTGAACGAAGAGCAGGTCAAGCAGCGCTGGGAAGAGATCAAGGCCCAAGAGCGCGCCGAGAAGTCCGACGCGCCGCAACAGTTGTCCTTGCTCGATGATGTTCCCGCCGCGCTGCCAGCGCTGTCCCGTTCGGCCAAGTTGCAAAAACGCGCGGGGCAGGTGGGGTTCGACTGGCCCGATGCTTTGCCGGTGCTGGACAAGGTCCGTGAAGAACTCGACGAAATACTCGAGGCGATGGCCGACAACGACCCGCAAGCGATTGCTGATGAAGTCGGTGACCTGCTGTTTTCCGTGGTCAATCTGGCGCGCCACCTCAAGGTCGATCCGGAAACCGCGCTGCGCGGCGCCAATGGCAAGTTCGAAAGACGCTTCCGTTTTATCGAACAGGCATTGCGCGATACCCACCGACCCATGGAAGATTGCACCCTCGAAGAGTTGGACGCCTTGTGGGGCGAAGCCAAACGTCAGGAAAAGAATTTGCCCAGCTGCGGTTGAGCAGTTGCCTAAGTGAGTAATAAGCACCATGAGCATTTCCCTTCGCGACCAGTTGCTCAAAGCAGGGCTGGTCAACCAGAAGCAGGCCAAGCAGGTCAGCAAAGACAAACAGAAGCAACAGCGTCTGGCTCACAAAGGCCAGATCGAACTGGATGATTCCCAGCAGCGTGCAGCCCAGGAGGCCCAGGCCGAGAAGGTCAAGCGCGATCAGGAGCTCAATCGCCAGCAGCAGGAAAAAGCCGAGGCCAAGGCCCGTGTCGCTCAGGTCAAGCAGTTGATCGAAGCCACGCGCCTGCCGAAGTTGACGACCGAGGACTACTACAACTTCGTCGACGACAAGAAGGTCAAGCGCCTCTCGGTCAACACGCTGATGCGCAATAAGCTCAGTAACGGTTCGCTGGCCATCGTTCATCATGCCGGTGGCTACGAAGTCATTCCGCGTGAAGCGGCGCTGAAAATTCAAGAGCGCGACCCGCAACGCATCGTGCAGTTGAACGTGAAGACTGAAGAGGTCAGCGCCGAGGATGATCCGTACGCGGCCTATCAGATTCCTGATGATCTGATGTGGTAATCGATTCAAAGTTCTAGCGAACTTACATGTTTGCTAGTACTTCGGTTGATTTATATATTGAGCCCGAAAGTTCGTACCGATACGATCTTTCGGGTTTTCTTTTGCCAAAAAAATATCTCACTTGTATGAGTGGGTTTGTCCGGAGAAAACGAATGGAATGAATTTTAATCTATAAGGATATTATTAATGCTGATCAGTATCGCTTCGTTACGCCAACCTACCTTTAAATCACAGTTTTCAAAGTTACGGCCTTCCTACCTGTCGATTAACGATTATCTGGCAAGTGAGCTCGATGCGCGGGTTGACCATGTGCGCTGGAAAATACAAATCGCGGCAGAAGCCGCACGCGAGCAGCATGGCGATGTCGCCTGTCTCTTCTTCACCCTGCCGGAGTTTTTCTGGAACATTCCCTGGCACGTCATCCGTAGTGAAGAGGAGCTGCATGAGCTGAGTTCAGCCTATCTGGAAAAGGTATACGACTCAGTGGTGTCACTGATGAAAGATCTGCCAGTCGAGCGCTACGGGAAAATCGTTTTGCTGGGAGGGAGTTGCGCAACGCTTATCAAGGTTGGAGAAGGTGAGTCCAGTTATTACGATGTAATTAATTACTTGCTGGCGGTCACAAACAAAGAATATGAAGCAGATATTCCGCTGATGTCGATGTGGCCGAAGCGTTATGTATCAGGTATCGATTTTGGTAAACACGTAGGGACTGCAGAGGGGTATTGGTTCTTTAGTCTTTATGATGATGTCGTTGTAAGGGTCAAGGATGTCAGCAGTGTGCAGGCCGAACACAGTTACTTCGGTGGTTATGAAGGGAAGTTTTTGAATAGTCTCGTTCCCGGTTGTCCATTCGGCATCAATATTTGTCTCGATTATGCCGTGCTCAAGAATGGTGAGCGTGACGAGGAATTTGAACTGACGAACGCGAAAATCGATTTTTTGATCGCCTGTGGGATGGACTTCGAGTATGGCAAGCGTCATCCGACATCGATCCAGTATTCAATTAGAAATGACGGTATGGGTGATGGGGAATGTGAAGTGGTCAAGCTCGAGGCGGGGCGCATCACTGGCATTGTCCCTTCAGTCGTGGTCGACGGCAGTATCCATTTAGCCTCGCTTCATATTGCCTGAAGAGGCCGGTTGCGCTGCAGTCCGGCCAGGAAGGGCAGGCTGCAGCGACGCCGGTGTTGTGTTCAACCGGTCGCGAGTTCGCGTTTGAGCTCCAGCGTTTCAAGTTCGGCCTTGTAGTTGTGGGCGTCTATCTCGGAGTGAAACATCCCGACCAGCAGGTCTTGTTGATGCACGTCCCAGATTTGGATGCCAGCGGCTATGCCTTCGTGGGACATGTGTGAATCGTCGCGTTCAGTTACTTTGACAGTCATCTACTAGCTCCAATTTCTGTTATCTGCAGCAAGGCGTGTGCAGGTCCCAGTTATAGAGTTTGGTAGCTTGCTAAGTAAACGACTGAAATCGGAAAGGGTTTGTTACCGAATTGGACACAGTCTTGCAGCCCGCGTAAACCGCGACATTCAGTCGCAGGGCATTGAGTTCCATGACAAAAGCTTCATCTTGAACAGGCAGCTTTGACCCTGTGGGAGCTGGCTTGCCAGCGATAGCGGAGTGTCAGACGACGCTGATTTTTGC
>NZ_JBOIBY010000073.1:0-3851 GCF_050739655.1 Pseudomonas sp.
GCTTTCAGGTCTGTAACAGGAAGGTTACCGGGCCATCATTGACCAGATGCACCTGCATATCCGCGCCGAATCTACCTGATGCCACAGTGCCATGCACCTGTTTCGCTTTGCTTAATAGATAGTCGAAAAGTTCCTCGCCCAGGGCCGGAGGGGCCGCGGTCGAGAAACTCGGGCGCAACCCGCTCTTGGTGTCGGCGGCCAGGGTGAACTGCGAGACCAGCAGCAACCCGCCGCCCACGTCCGCCAAGGACAGATTCATCTTGCCCTCGGCGTCGCTGAACACCCGATAGTTAAGCAGCTTATTGAGAAGTTTGTCGGCGCTGGCCCGCGTGTCGTCGGGCTCGACGGCAACCAGTACCAGCAAACCCTGGTCGATCGCCCCCACCACCTCCCCCGCTACCTCGACTCGCGCGCCACGCACGCGCTGCAGCAGGCCCTTCATGCTTCTTCAGGAGCCAGGTCGAGCAGGCGGCGAGCCATCTTGTCGGCAGCACGCACCAAGGCATCGGTAATTCCCGATTCTGCGGCGGCATGACCGGCGTCGCGGATGATTTGCAGCTCGCTGTTCGGCCAGGCCTGGTGCAGTTCCCAGGCGTTGTCCAACGGACAGATCACGTCATAACGACCATGGATGATCACGCCGGGCAAATGGGCGATCTTGCCCATGTCGCGGATCAACTGGTTAGGTTCGAGGAAGCCGTTGTTGGTGAAGTAGTGGCACTCGATGCGGGCAATGGACAGCGCGCGCTGAGGCTCGGAGAAGCGATCGACCACCAGAGGGTTCGGACGCAGTGTCGCGGTGCGGCCCTCCCAGGTGGACCAGGCCTTGGCGGCATGCATTTGGGCGATCTGGTCGTTGCCGGTCAGGCGCCTGTGGAACGCGCCAAGCAAGTCGCCGCGCTCGTCCTGCGGGATCGGCGCGATGTAGTCCTGCCAGTAATCGGGGAACAGACGGCTGGCGCCAGCCTGATAGAACCATTCGATTTCCTGTGGCCGGCAGAGAAAGATCCCGCGAACGATCAAACCATGCACGCGCTCCGGGTGAGTTTGCGCGTAGGCCAGCGCCAGGGTCGAACCCCAGGAACCGCCGAACAGTACCCACTTGTCGATGCCAAGGTGCTGGCGGATTTTCTCGAGGTCGGCGACCAGATCCCAGGTGGTGTTGTTTTCCAGGCTGGCATGGGGCGTGGAACGACCGCAGCCACGCTGGTCGAAGGTGACGATGCGATACAGGTTTGGATCGAAGTAGCAACGGCTCGCCGCATCACACCCGGCGCCGGGACCACCATGAATGAACACTACCGGCAAACCTTGCGGTGAACCGCTTTCGTCGACATACAACGTGTGGGTTTCGTCGACGGCCAGATCGTGCCGGGCGTAGGGTTTGATCTGCGGGTACAAAGTCTGCATTGCGCACTCCGTAAGGGGTCGAGGTCATCCCTGGGGGGACTTCTATTATTCTGCCGTGGGGCATCATAAACCCGAATTACGTCAATGAGCATGTGCTTGGCGGGAGAGTTTCTTCTGTTGGGTGCTTGAGCGCAGCGCCCTACAGGGCTTCAACATCCAGAGGCAGTGACTGCTGCGCAGTCATTCGCGGGCAAGCCTCGCTCCTACAGGGATTACGCTGAACCCGTTACAGATCGTTCCCACGCTCTGCGTGGGAACGCCTCAACGGACGCTCTGTGTTCGGCTTCAAAGGGACGCGGAGCGTCCCGGGCTGCATTCCCACGCGGAGCGTGGGAACGATCAGAGAACGGGGGGGTTAGGCGCCGTAGCGCTTCTGGCCCCAGGCGAGCAAGCCTTGCAGCAACTCTTTCAATACCACCCGCGTCGGCTCGGCCAGATCCGCCCGATAGCGGAACGGCTCGAACTCTTCCATATAAGTGCACTGGCCCAGTTCCAGTTGCACGGCATGGATGTTCTCGGCCGGGTTGCCGTAATGGCGGGTGATGTGGCCGCCCTTGAAACGCCCGTTCAGCACATGGCTGTAGGCCGGATGTTCGGCGCAGATCGCTTCCAACTGCGACGCCAACTGCGGATCACAACTGGCGCCATTGAAGGTGCCGAGGTTGAAGTCCGGCAGCTTGCCGTCGAACAGGTGCGGGATGATCGAGCGGATCGAGTGGGCGTCGAACAGCAGCGCATAGCCGAACTCGGCTTTGAGGCGCGCCAGCTCCTGCTGCAAGGTGCTGTGGTAAGGCGTCCAGATCTGCTCCAGATAAGTTGCGCGTTCATCTTTCGAAGGCTCCTGCCCTTCCTTGAACAAAGGAATGCCATCGAACAGCGTCGCCGGGTACAGCCCGGTGGTCGCGCCGACATACAACGGCTTGTCGTCGGATGGCCGGTTCAGGTCGATGACGAACCGCGAGTACTCGGCAGCCAGGGTGCTGGCGCCCAGCTCTGCGGCGAAATCGTACAGCTGCGGGATGTGCCAGTCGGTGTCCGGCAGGCTTTTCGCGTCAGGGATCAGCCCGGCTTCGACCGTCGGGGTCAGGCGTGTACCGGCGTGGGGCATGCTGATCAGCAGCGGTACGCGGCCTTGTTTGAAGTTCAGAACCTTATCCACAACAGATCTCCTACAGACTCGTTTCGACGCCGTGGCGCACGACGCGTTTTTCCAGTTCACCGCCCAACCAGTAAGACAGGTCGGCCGGACGATCGATTTGCCAGGCGACGAAATCGGCAACCTTGCCAGCTTCGATCGAACCATGGGTGTGGGCCATGCCCAGCGCGGTGGCGGCATGAATGGTCGCGCCAGCCAGGGCTTCTTCCGGGGTCATGCGGAAACAGGTGCAGGCCATGTTCAACATCAGTCGCAACGACAGCCCCGGCGAGGTGCCCGGGTTGAGGTCGCTGGCGATGGCGATTTTCACGCCGTGCTTGCGCAGGGCTTCCATCGGCGGCAGTTGGGTTTCGCGCAGGAAGTAGAACGCGCCGGGCAACAGCACCGCGACCGTGCCGGACTTGGCCATGGCGATCGCGTCTTCTTCGTCCATGAACTCCAGATGATCGGCGGACAGGGCGTGGTAACGCGCCGCCAGGCTCGAACCGTGCAGCGAAGACAATTGCTCGGCGTGCAGCTTGACCGGCAGACCGAGTTTTTGAGCAGTGATAAATACTCGCTCGACCTGCGCGGGCGAAAACGCCAGGTATTCGCAGAACGCGTCGACAGCATCCACCAACCCTTCAGCGGCCAGGGCCGGGAGCATTTCGGCGCAGATGTGATCGATGTAGTCGTCGGCGCGATCCTTGTATTCCGGTGGCAAGGCGTGGGCGGCCAGGCAGGTGGTGCGGATGCTGATCGGCAGTTCGGCGCCGAGGCGACGGGCAACGCGCAGCATCTTGCCTTCGTTAAGCAGATCGAGGCCGTAGCCGGACTTGATTTCGACGCTGGTGACTCCGTCGCGCATCAGGCTTTTCAGGCGCTTTGCGGCGCTGGTGAACAGTTGCTCTTCGCTGGCGGCGCGGGTGGCGCGCACGGTGCTGGCGATGCCGCCACCGCTGGCGGCGATTTCTGCGTAGCTGACGCCTTGCAGACGCTTTTCGAATTCATCGCTGCGGTTACCGCCGAACACCGTGTGGGTGTGGCAGTCGATCAGACCCGGCGTGACCCAGGCCCCGTTCAAGTCGTTGACGGCCGGGTATTCGCCCGCCGGCAGTTCAGCGCGGGGGCCGACCCACTCAATGAGCGCACCGGACGTCACGATGGCCACGTCCTCGATGATCGAGTAGACGCCTTGCGCCATGGTTGCGACGTGGCAGTGTTGCCAGAGGGTTTTCATCCCAAATCCTCGTTTTGTGATCGTTCCCACGCTCTGCGTGGGAATGCCTCAAGGGACGCTCCGCGT
>NZ_JBOIBY010000074.1:0-10223 GCF_050739655.1 Pseudomonas sp.
TGCCACTGTTGCCATATACATAAATCGTGTCACCCACCACCAGCGGACGGGCACGCAGGCCGTCGCTGTCGATGCGCTCGCGGCCGACGAAACGACCGTCCACCTGACTCAGCAGGTGCAGGTAACCTTCCAGGTCACCGACTGCAACGTAGCTGGAGAACACTTCCGGAGCCGACAGTTGACGGCGGGCCAGCGAGTCGTTGCTCCACAGCGCAGTGGTGGAACGCTCGTCGACGCCTTCAACGGTGCCCGAAGACAGGCTTACGTAGACGCTACCGAAACCCTGGGCGACACCGGCGTAGCTGGAAGCATCACGCTGCCACAGTTGACGACCGCTTTGCAGGTCTAGTGCCGCAACGCGACCTTGATAGCTGGCGACATAAATCGTCTCGCCGGACAACAGCAAGCCGCCATCGATGTCGACAACGCGCTCCAGCTCCGAACGACCTTGCGGCACTGCTACACGCTGTTCCCACACCGGCACGCCGTTGGAGATGTTGAGTGCAACCACTTTACCGGTCGACAGGCCAGCCACCGCGAGGCGATTGGTGACGATCGGGGCACTGGTACCACGCAGGGTCAGTACGGCAGGCGTGCTGTCATACAACCAGCGCTGGTTGCCGGTGGCGGCATCCAGACCGATCAGACGATCGTCCTGGGTCTGAACCACAACCACATCGCCATTGTTGGCTGGCGGTGCGAGGACTTCGCTGGACACGCGAGCGCGCCATTTCTCTTCACCGTTGATCGCGTCCAGGGCAACGATTTCGCCCTTGATCGTACCAATCGTCAGCAGACCGTAACCCACGCCAACAGCGCCGGAAACAGGCAGTTCGAGATCTTTCTTCCACTTGACATCGCCATTGCTGCGATCCATCGCCATCACCACGCCGGTAACGTCGGCGGCGTAGATGGTATCGCCATCGATCGCCGGAACCAGCATGTTGTAGGATTCGCCCTGACCGTCACCGATCGAACGACTCCACTGCTTCTGCAGGACCACTTCTTCCTTGAAGTCGGTCAGCTCGGCCGGTGGCAATTCTTTCTTGCTGTTGCTGCTGCAACCCGCAGCCAAGATGGCCAGGGTCAGCAATGCTGCATGTTTCCAACGAATCACGTCACGCATCCCCTTTGGCCAGATCGTCCAGCTTGATTTGCAGGCCACCGACCGCCGCTTCATCCGACAGTGCCGCCTTGGCTTTTTGATACGCCGCGTGCGCTTCATCGGTACGACCCAACTGCACCAGCAGGTCGCCCTTGAGTTCTTCACGAGTAGCCAGGAACGCCTTGTCGGCGTCACCTTCGAGCAGTTTCAGGGCTTCATCGGCCTTGTTCTGCGCGCCCAGCACCTGCGCCAGGCGCTGACGGGCGATTTCGCCCAGTGCAGGGTTGGCCGGTTTGGCGGTGATGGCTTTCAGCTCGCTGACTGCGTCATCCAGCTTGCCGCTGTCGACGGCGACTTTCGCCACGAACAGGCTGCCGTATTGCGCATAGGCGCTGCCGGCGAACTCGCTGTTGAGCTTGCCGGCCAGGTCCGAAACACGGGCCGCATCAGGCTTGCCGTCAGGCGTCAGCGTGGTTTCGAGCAATTGCTGATAGAGCACCGAGGCGCCTTGCGACTGGTTGCTCTGATACTTATGGAACGCCTGCCAGCCGAATACGATGACCAGCGCCAACAGGCCGCCAGTGACCAGGGGCTTGCCGTTGCGTGACCACCATTCCTTAAAATCCGCCAGATGTTCGTCTTCGGTACTCGACACCCCAATACTCCTTAATCGCTAATTCGGCTGTTTAAGACAGCTTCAACCCTGCACGACGCAGGTGGCCAGGTGTGCAGCAAGCGCATCCCAGGCAATGCTTTGTTGTTCGCCCTGGCCACGCAGGGGTTTGAAACCTACCACTTGCTGGGCCATCTCGTCGTCACCGAGGATCAGTGCGTAGAGTGCACCGCTCTTGTCGGCTTTCTTGAACTGGCTTTTGAAGCTACCGGCACCGGCATTCACTTGCAGGCGCAGGTTGGGCAACTGGTCACGTACACGCTCGGCCAGGACCAGACCAGCCAGCTCGGCCTCTTCACCGAAGGCGCAGAGGTAGACGTCGACCTGACGGTTGATCTCTTCCGGAATCTGCTCCAGGGTTTCCAGCAGCAGAACCAGACGCTCGATGCCCATGGCAAAACCCACGCCGGCGGTCGGCTTGCCGCCCATCTGCTCGACCAGGCCGTCGTAGCGACCACCGGCACACACGGTGCCCTGGGCGCCGAGTTTGTCGGTGACCCATTCGAAAACGGTTTTGCTGTAGTAGTCCAACCCGCGAACCAGCTTCGGGTTGATGACGTAAGGAATGCCGGCCGCATCCAGACGAGCCTTCAGGCCCTCGAAGTGCACGCGGGACTCTTCGTCCAGGTAGTCGGCCATCTTTGGCGCATCGACCAGGATCGCCTGGGTGTCGGCATTCTTGGTGTCGAGCACGCGCAGCGGGTTGGTCTTCAGGCGACGCTGGCTGTCTTCGTCCAGCTTGTCCATGTGTTGAGACAGGAACGCAACCAGCGCTTCACGGTAACGACCACGGGATTCACTGGTGCCCAGGCTGTTGAGCTCGAGCTTGACCGCATCACGGATGCCCAGCTCGCCCCACAGGCGCCAGGTCAGCACGATCAGTTCGGCATCAATGTCCGGACCGTCGAGGTTGAATACCTCGACACCGATCTGGTGGAACTGGCGATAACGGCCTTTCTGCGGACGCTCGTGGCGGAACATCGGGCCGATGTACCAGAGTTTCTGCACCTGGCCACCACCGGTGATGCCGTGCTCGAGCACGGCACGCACGCAGGCGGCGGTGCCTTCAGGGCGCAGGGTCAGGGAATCGCCGTTGCGGTCGTCGAAGGTGTACATCTCTTTTTCGACGATGTCGGTCACTTCACCGATGGAGCGCTTGAACAGCTCGGTGAACTCGACGATCGGCATGCGGATCTGCTTGTAACCGTAGTTATCCAGCAGGCGCGAAACGGTGCCCTCGAAGTGACGCCACAGGGGAGTCTGCTCGGGCAGGATGTCGTTCATGCCACGAATGGCTTGCAATGACTTGCTCACTTTAAATCCTTAAATTCGTTCGGCGCTTCAGTCAGGTTCAGCCGCGCGCAATAACGGCAGCGTCAGCTTCGACCTTTTCGGCCGCTTTCTCGCGGATCAGCCGTTCCAGCTCATCCACAAGATTGTCATTCGTCAGTTTCTGCGACGGCTTGCCGTCGATGTAAATCAGGTTTGGCGTGCCACCGGTCAAGCCGATATGGGCTTCCTTGGCTTCACCCGGGCCGTTGACCACGCAACCGATCACCGCAACATCCAGCGGCACCAGCAAATCTTCGAGGCGCCCTTCCAGCTCGTTCATGGTCTTGACCACATCGAAGTTCTGCCGCGAGCAGCTCGGGCAGGCGATGAAGTTGATGCCACGGGAACGCAGGTGCAGGGACTTGAGAATGTCGTAGCCGACTTTCACTTCCTCGACCGGGTCGGCCGCCAACGAGATGCGAATAGTATCGCCAATCCCTTCGGCCAGCAGCATACCGAGGCCCACGGCAGATTTCACTGTGCCGGAACGCAAGCCGCCTGCTTCGGTGATGCCAAGATGCAGAGGTTGAACGATTTCTTTCGCCAGCAGGCGATAGGCTTCGACAGCCATGAACACGTCCGAGGCTTTCACGCTGACCTTGAAGTCCTGGAAGTTCAGGCGTTCGAGGTGTTCGACGTGACGCAAGGCAGACTCGACCAGTGCGGCCGGCGTCGGCTCGCCATATTTCTTTTGCAGGTCTTTTTCCAGGGAGCCGGCATTGACGCCGATACGGATCGGAATGCCCCGGTCGCGGGCAGCATCGACCACTGCGCGCACACGGTCTTCGCGACCGATGTTGCCCGGGTTGATCCGCAGACAATCGACACCCAGTTCCGCCACGCGCAACGCGATCCTGTAATCGAAGTGGATATCGGCAACCAACGGCACCTTGACCAGTTGCTTGATCTTGCCGAACGCTTCGGCTGCGTCCATGTCCGGTACGGAAACCCGCACGATATCGACGCCGGCCGCTTCCAGCCGATTAATCTGCGCCACGGTGGCGGCGACATCGTTGGTGTCGCTGTTGGTCATGCTCTGCACCGCGATGGGTGCATCGCCGCCAACAGGAACGTTACCGACCCAGATCTTGCGCGATTCGCGACGTTTGATTGGAGATTCGCCGTGCATGACTTATTGACCCAACTTCAGGCGAGCAGTCTCGCCACTGGTGAACGGAGCAACATCGACCGCCTGACCGTTGTAGCTGACGCTAGCGCCACGGGCGTAGCCCAGGCGAACGGCGAACGGTGGCTTGCCATTGACGGAAAGGCTGTCGCCCTTACGCTTGAGACCGCTGAACAGCACTTTGCCGCTACCATCGGTCACTTGTGTCCAGCAATCGGCGGTGAATTGCACTTGAACCTGGCCTGGGCCGGCAACCGTAGTGGCTACCGGAGCTGGCGCCGGGGCAGCTGGAGCGGTCACGGTTGGCGCTGGAACGGCAGGTGCTGCCGGGGCCGGAGTTGCAGGCGTCGCAGCAACCAAAGGCGCGCTGTGCGCTGGAGCAGCAGGCGCAGGTGTGACCGGTGCGGCTGGCGCTACTGGTGCTGTCGATTGAGCCTCTGCTGGTGCCTCAGTCGAGGTTTCGGCCTGCGGCAATGCCAGAGCCGTCGAGTTGTCGACCTCTCCTTCTGCAACAGCCTGGTCTTCTGGCTCGTCCAGCGGATGAATCTGGGTAGTGCCGTCGGCACCTTCGACTTCAACGTGTTCCGGGGCGAGACCGATCAGGTCCTTGGTGCGCATAGAGGTTTGATCCTGCCACCAGACAAAACCGCCGCCAATCACCGCGACCAGCAACAGCAGGCTGACGATGCGCAAAATGGTATGGGAAACCCGCACCGGCTCTTCGATACGGCCCAGGCTATGAACGCTGCTGCCCTGGGAATCGGTACCGGTGGATTGATCGAATTGCTGAACCAGAACGGCCTGGTCCATGCCGAGCAATTTGGCGTAAGCGCGAATGTAACCGCGAGCAAAGGTATGCCCCGGCAGCTTGTCGAAAGCACCGGCTTCCAGATTACTCAGGGAGTTGACGGTAAGGTTGAGCTTGAGAGCCACTTCGGCCAGCGACCAGCCATTGCTTTCGCGGCCCTGGCGCAAAGTTTCACCGGGGTTAACGCGATTCGCTGCTACAACTTCGGGATGCGCCGCTTTCATCATTGCTCCGACAGGTATTGCTGATATTCCGGTGTACCGGGATAGAGTCGTTTTAATTGCAGGCCGGCACTTGCGGCCTTGTCGCGATCTTCAAACACTGTTGCCAGCCGAATGCCGAGCAATAGACTACGTGCATTTTGCTCGGCAAGCAGACTGAAACGATCGTAATAGTCACGCGCGGGCACATAATGCCTGTCTTCGTAAGACAACTCAGCCATTTCCAGCAATGCACGAGGCTGTTGGCGATTTAAACGCAGGGCTTTTTCCAATTGCTGCTGGGCCAGTTCGCGCTGACCGAGCATCGAGGCGGTCATCCCCAGGTTCTCGAACACTCGCGAACGCTCAGGATACAGGGTATCGGCGGCCGCCTGCTCGAAGCGCTCGTAGGCTTCCTTGTAGCGTTTTTGCTCGAAAAGAAAACTGCCGTAATTGTTGAGGATTCGGGCATCTGCAGGACGGGATGACAATGCCTTGCGAAAATGCTCGTCGGCCAGTTCCGGCTCCATTTCAGCCTGGAATACCAACCCCAGCGCAGCATTCGCATCAGGATCGGAGTTGTTGAGTTCCAGCGCTTTTTTCAAGGGGACCTTGGCACGCTCGGTCATGCCTTGCTGCAAATAGCCAATACCCAATTGCACATAAGCCTCACGCGCTTCATCGCGGCCCTTGCTGGTCTTCATCGGGTTGTAGTCGCCCGAAAGCACGCAGCCAGCACACAGGCTGGCCAACAGCAAAAGCAGCGCAAAGCGCAGGGACATAGAGATCCTCTCTCGATTACTTGTTCGCGGCGTTCTGGGCCATATCGTTGTCGGCGTTCAGTTCACGCACGGCGATATAACGTTCGCTGCGACGGGTGCGATCCAGCACCTGCCCTACCAATTGACCACAGGCCGCGTCGATGTCTTCACCACGGGTGGTGCGGACAGTGACGTTGAAACCGGCATGATGAAGCTGATCCTGGAACCGGCGGATGGCGTTGTTGCTCGGACGCTCGTAACCGGAGTGCGGGAACGGGTTGAACGGGATCAGGTTGATCTTGCACGGAATGTTCTTGAGCAACTCGATCATTTCCACCGCGTGCTCGACCTTGTCGTTCACGTCTTTGAGCAAGGTGTACTCGATGGTCAGCACGCGCTTTTCGCCGAGGTTCGACATGTAGCGCTGGCACGACTCGAGCAGCATCTTAAGCGGATATTTTTTATTGATCGGCACCAATTGGTTACGCAATGCGTCATTCGGTGCGTGCAGGGACAACGCCAGAGAGACGTCGATGTGCTTGGAAAGCTCATCGATCATCGGCACCACGCCGGAGGTCGACAGGGTCACACGGCGCTTGGAAATGCCGTAGCCCAAGTCGTCCATCATCAGGTGCATGGCGGCGATGACGTTGTCGAAGTTCAGCAGCGGCTCACCCATGCCCATCATCACCACGTTGGTGATGGCACGGTCGACGGTTGCCGGGACGCTGCCAAAGGATTTGTTGGCAATCCACACCTGACCGATGACTTCGGCGGCGGTGAGGTTGCTATTGAAGCCTTGCTTGCCGGTGGAGCAGAAACTGCAATCCAGGGCACAGCCTGCCTGGGACGAAACGCACAAGGTGCCGCGTTTGCCCTGAGGAATGTACACGGTCTCGACACAGCTGCCGGACGCCACGCGCACCACCCATTTACGGGTGCCGTCGCTGGAGATGTCCTCGCTGACCACTTCAGGACCACGGACCTCAGCAACAGTCTTGAGCTTTTCGCGCAAGACCTTGCTGACGTTCGTCATGGCGTCGAAATCATCGACGCCAAAGTGGTGAATCCATTTCATTACCTGACCGGCACGGAAACGCTTCTCCCCGATTGAGTCGAAGAATTTTTCCATTTCCTGTTGAGTCAGACCCAGCAGGTTAGTTTTTACAGTCGATGTAGTCATGGATTCACCTTCACTCTTAAGCCAATGCTTAGCGAGTGGTTACTTCAGTAGCTGCGAAGAAGTACGAGATTTCACGAGCAGCAGCGGCTTCGGAGTCCGAACCGTGAACAGCGTTGGCGTCGATGGAATCAGCGAAGTCAGCGCGGATGGTGCCGGCTGCAGCTTCTTTAGGGTTGGTAGCGCCCATCAGCTCACGGTTCAGAGCGATAGCGTTTTCGCCTTCCAGAACCTGAACAACAACCGGGCCGGAGATCATGAAAGCAACCAGGTCGCCGAAGAAACCACGAGCGCTGTGCTCAGCGTAGAAGCCTTCAGCTTCAGCTTTGGACAGTTGCTTCAGTTTCGAAGCTACAACGCGCAGGCCAGCTTTTTCGAAACGAGTGGTGATCTCGCCGATAACGTTTTTAGCAACTGCGTCAGGCTTGATGATGGAGAAAGTACGTTGAACAGCCATGGTGTAACTCCAGAAACGGGAATGTGCGAAAAATTAAACCCGCGAATTATACGCGGGTTCTCGGGTATTGCCTAACCTGCGGCGTGGCTCAGTCGCGTTCTTCGATCCAGTGGGCCTGAATGGCCTCCAGGATCTTCTCGCCACAATGCTCAGGCTTGTCGTCGAACTCGGGCAATTCCATCACCCACTTGCGCAGATCGACGAAGTTGACCGACATAGGGTCTACATCGGGCTTGCTTTCAGCCAGCTGGATCGCAATTTCCAGCACATCAGTCCACATGAGACTCATGACAATTCCTTGAATCAGTGCGGCGCTTCGGCTGCGTGGTTGAGCGAGTACTTTGGAATTTCGACGGTCAGGTCTTCGGTGCCGACTTTGGCCTGGCAGCCCAGACGGGATTCACGCTCAAGACCCCAAGCCTTATCAAGATAGTCCTCTTCCAACTCATCAGCCTCTTCCAGCGAGTCGAAACCCTCGCGAATGATGCAGTGGCAAGTGGTGCAGGCGCAGACGCCGCCGCAAGCGCTTTCCATCTCGATGTGGTGCTCATGGGCCAGCTCGAGGATGGACGTACCGGTCTCAGCCTCCACGACCATGCCGTCCGGGCAAAACTTTTCGTGTGGCAGAAAAATGACCTGCGGCATCGTTATTCCTCAATCTCATTCAGGTTGCGCCCCGCCAGCACGGCTTTCACCGTCGAGTCCAGGCGGCGGGCGGCAAAGGCATCGGTCACTTGCGACAGACGCTTGGTCTGCTGCTCGATGGCGTAACCATCGGTACCTTTCATCAGTTCGGTCAGTTCCTGCACCTGCATGTCGATGACCATGCGCTCCTCGGCGTCGAGCAAGCGGTCGCCGTCAGCCTCCAAAGCAGCCTGCACCGCTTCGATCAGGCGCTCGGCGTCGACCTGATGCTCACGCAATACACGGGCAACCTTATCGTCATTGGCGTGCTGGAACGAATCCTTGAGCATCTTGGCGATTTCGCCGTCGGTCAGACCGTAGGACGGTTTGACCTGAATGCTAGCCTCGACACCCGAACCCAACTCGCGGGCGGACACACTCAGCAAGCCGTCGGCATCGACCTGGAAGGTCACGCGGATCTTTGCCGCCCCAGCCACCATCGCCGGAATGCCGCGCAATTCAAAGCGCGCCAGGGAGCGGCAATCGCTGATCAGCTCGCGCTCACCCTGCAACACATGGATCGCCATGGCCGACTGGCCATCTTTGTAAGTGGTGAAGTCCTGGGCGCGGGCAACGGGGATGGTGGTGTTACGCGGAATCACCTTCTCCATCAGGCCTCCCATGGTTTCCAGCCCCAGGGACAACGGAATCACGTCCAGCAGCAACAATTCGTCACCGTCACGCTTGTTGCCGGCCAACGTATCGGCCTGGATCGCAGCACCGATGGCGACTACTTGATCCGGATCGATTTCAGTCAGCGGTTGACGACCAAAGGCCTCGCCCACAGCTTCGCGAACACGAGGCACGCGAGTCGAACCACCGACCATGACCACGGCATGCACGTCTTCCAGCTCAATACCGGAATCACGAACAGCACGACGGCAGGCTTTCAGGCTGCGGGCGACCATTGGCTCGATCAGCGCATTGAAGGCTTCGCGGGTCAGTTCGGCTTTCCAGTCGCCATAAGCAACTTCAACAGACGCTGCATTGGTCAGCGCTTCTTTGGCCGCACAAGCGGTTTGCAGCAGATTGCGCTGCGCACCCGGATCGAGGTCGGCGGACAAACCGGCGCTCTCGATGATCCAGCCAGCAATCGCATGATCGAAGTCATCGCCACCCAAGGCGCTGTCGCCACCGGTTGCCAGCACTTCAAACACGCCGCCGGTCAGGCGCAGTATCGAAATATCGAAGGTACCGCCGCCCAGGTCGTAAATCGCGACCAGGCCTTCGGCGTGCTGATCCAGACCGTAAGCCACGGCAGCGGCGGTCGGTTCATTGAGCAAACGCAGCACATTGAGGCCCGCCAGCTTGGCGGCATCCTTGGTAGCTTGGCGTTGAGCGTCGTCGAAATAGGCCGGAACGGTGATTACCGCACCCACCAGTTCACCGCCCAGGGTGTCTTCGGCACGCTGGCGCAGGACCTTGAGGATATCGGCGGAGACTTCGACCGGGCTTTTCGGGCCTTGAATCGTTTCGATGAACGGCATGTGCGACTCGCCGCCGACAAAGCGATACGGCAGCTGCTCGCCCAACTGCTTGACGTCGGACAGACCACGACCCATCAAGCGCTTGACCGAAAGCACGGTATTCAAGGGATCAGTAGCGGCAGCCAACTTGGCGGATTCGCCCACTTCCACGCGATCAGCGTGATAGCGCACGGCAGAAGGCAGGATGACCTGCCCTTGCGCATCGGCAAGAGGCTCGGAAAGACCACTGCGCAATGCAGCGACCAGCGAATTGGTAGTACCCAAGTCGATCCCCACAGCCAGGCGACGCTGGTGCGGTTGAGGACTTTGGCCGGGTTCGGCGATCTGCAGTAGGGCCATCGTTATCAGGACTTATCTGTATATCAGGCGTGCGACCGGAGCGGCACTGGGTTAATCGTCGAGGCGCTCTT
>NZ_JBOIBY010000075.1:0-14235 GCF_050739655.1 Pseudomonas sp.
GGCCCATGACGGCGGCCCACGGTCCAAAGCCGGAGTGAGGGCACACCGAGCCTAGGCGAGGTGCCGAGTGGTGGGGCAAGAGCGTTTTGCTTACTTTTGCGCTGTTCAAAAGTGAGCCGCTGTAAGATCGGAACCAATACCAGCCATCACCCAAATAACGGATATACACCCAAAACACGCCCAATCTCACCAAAGACAACACCCAGTGACCACTGAGGCAACCTGTCACGCGGCAAAAGACCACGCCTTGCTCTCGCGAAAATGGGACTACTCTTTCAGCAATGCTTGATCCAGATCAAAACCTTCGCCGGGATTGCTCTGGCGGCCGCAAGGCCAGAATCCCTGCGTGGTTGGTTATAAAAAGAAACGAATTTGAATTCGCCACACTCCATATCCGTGGGGGCAGTGGGTGCAGGCCTCCAGCCAGCATTCGGTATTACCTGACAGAGGAAGACTTATGTTCGGTTTGGAGGCGCTAGATCTCGCCCGAATTCAATTCGCGTTCACCATCTCATTCCATATCCTGTTCCCGGCCATCACCATCGGCCTGGCCAGTTACCTTGCGGTGCTGGAAGGCCTGTGGCTCAAGACCCACAACGACACCTACCGTGACCTCTACCATTTCTGGTCGAAGATCTTTGCCGTCAACTTCGGCATGGGCGTGGTCTCCGGTCTGGTCATGGCCTATCAGTTCGGCACCAACTGGAGCCGCTTCTCGGACTTCGCCGGTGCCGTCACCGGGCCGTTGCTGACTTATGAGGTGCTCACGGCGTTCTTCCTCGAAGCCGGCTTCCTTGGGGTCATGCTGTTCGGCTGGAACAAGGTCGGGCGCAAGCTGCACTTCTTTGCCACGGTGATGGTGGCCGTCGGCACGCTGATCTCGACTTTCTGGATTCTTGCCTCCAACAGCTGGATGCAGACGCCACAGGGCTTTGAAATCATTGATGGCCGGGTGATTCCAACCGACTGGCTGGCCGTGATCTTCAACCCGTCGTTCCCCTACCGCCTGATGCACATGGCCACGGCCGCGTTCGTCGCTACCGCGTTCTTCGTCGGCTCCTCGGCGGCCTGGCACTTGCTGCGCGGCAAGGACAACCCGGCGATCCGCACCATGCTGTCGATGGCAATGTGGATGGCGCTGATCGTTGCGCCGATCCAGGCGGTCATCGGTGACTTTCACGGCCTGAATACCCTCAAGCATCAACCGGCGAAGATCGCCGCGATTGAAGGCCACTGGGAAAATATCGGCAACGAGCCCACGCCGCTGATCCTGTTCGGCTGGCCGGACATGAAGGCTGAAAAAACCAAGTTCGCGGTGGAAATCCCATACCTGGGCAGCCTGATCCTGACCCACTCCCTGGACAAGCAGGTGCCGGCCCTCAAGGAGTTCCCGCCTGAGGATCGTCCGAATTCGACCATCGTGTTCTGGTCGTTCCGGGTCATGGTGGGCCTGGGCTTCCTGATGATCTTCACCGGCCTGTTCAGCCTCTGGCTGCGCCGTGGCGACAAGATGTACACGTCCAAGCCGTTCCTGTACCTGGCGCTGTGGATGGGCCCGTCCGGCCTGATCGCGATTCTCGCCGGCTGGTTCACCACCGAGATCGGCCGACAGCCGTGGGTGGTCTACGGGCTGATGCGCACGGCGGACGCCTCGTCCAACCACAGTTTTGCGCAGATGAGCATTACGTTGGTGTTGTTTGTGGTGGTGTACTTCGCGCTGTTCGGCGCGGGCCTGGGCTACATGATGCGCCTGGTGCGCAAAGGGCCTGTGACCCACGAAAGCACCGAGCCCACCCACGGTGGCCCTGGGCAGAAACGCACACCGGCGCGTCCGTTGTCGGCGGCTGATGACAGTGCCGATGCCGATCACGGCGACACCTTGAACAAGGGGAACTGAGCCATGGGTATTGATCTTCCGCTGATCTGGGCCGTGATCATCAGCTTCGGCATCATGATGTACGTGGTCATGGACGGCTTCGACCTCGGCATCGGTATTCTCTTTCCGTTCATTCCCGGCAAGACCGATCGTGACGTGATGATGAACACGGTTGCCCCGGTTTGGGACGGCAATGAAACCTGGCTTGTCCTGGGCGGCGCAGCCTTGTTCGGCGCCTTCCCCCTGGCCTATTCGGTGGTGCTCTCGGCGTTGTATCTACCGCTGATTTTCATGCTGATCGGGCTGATCTTTCGTGGCGTGGCGTTTGAATTTCGCTTCAAGGCCAGGGACGACAAACGTCATCTATGGGACAAGGCATTCATCGGCGGTTCAATTGCCGCAACCTTCTTCCAGGGCGTGGCATTGGGGGCCTTCATCGACGGCTTGCCGGTGGTCGATCGTCAGTTTGCCGGTGGTTCACTGGACTGGCTGACACCGTTCACCCTGTTCTGTGGTGCGGCATTGGTGGTGGCGTATGCGTTGCTCGGCTGCACCTGGCTGATCATGAAAACCGAAGGCAAGTTGCAGGAACAGATGCATGACCTGGCACGGCCATTGGCGTTCGTGTTGTTGGCGGTGATCGGCATCGTCAGTATCTGGACCCCGCTGGCCCATGCCGAAATCGCAGCACGCTGGTTCACCCTGCCGAACCTCTTCTGGTTCTTGCCCGTGCCGATTCTGGTGGTGGTGACGCTGTACGGTCTGATCCGCGCGGTGGCGCGCAATGCGCATTACACGCCATTTTTGCTGACGCTGGTGCTGATCTTCTTGGGTTACAGCGGTCTGGGGATCAGTCTTTGGCCGAACATCGTACCGCCGTCGATCTCGATCTGGGACGCCGCCGCGCCGCCACAAAGCCAGGGTTTCATGCTGGTGGGCACGCTGTTCATCATCCCGTTCATCCTGGGCTACACCTTCTGGAGCTACTACGTGTTCCGCGGCAAGGTCACCCACGAAGACGGTTACCACTAGTCCCGCACCTGTTGGAGCGAGCCTGCTTACGATGGCGTCGTTACAGACGCCATCGCACGCTACTGGAGAAATGAGTCATGCCCGGCAAACATTCCCTGCACGACATTGAAGAAGCCGAAAAAAAACCGCTGTGGCAGCGGCTTGGCTGGTTGGCCCTGATCTGGGTCGGCAGTGTCGGTGCGCTGTTCATCGTCGCCAGCCTGATGCGGATGTTCATGAACGCCGCCGGTCTGAGCACACACTGAGCGAGCTGGTGCACCCATTTCCACTGTAGGAGCTGTCGAGTGCAACGAGGCTGCGATCTTTTGTTTTTTGAACAGCAAGATCAAAAGATCGCAGCCTTCGGCAGCTCCTACAGTGGACCTTAGGCCTAAGGATTATTTGCGGGCCTTGAGGATCACGAACTTCGGCGTGGCCGCCACTTGCTCGACACCGCGAAACAACCGCGCCAGTTTGCTGTGATAGCCCAGGTGGCGGTTGCCGACGATATACAACGCACCGCCCACCACCAGCGCTTCCCTGGCTTGCTGGAACATCCGCCAGGCGAGGAAGTCGCCGACTACCTGTTGTTGATGGAACGGTGGATTACACAGCACCACGTCCAGCGACTGAGGTTCCTGCCCGGCCAAGCCGTCGCCGGCGCGCACGATCACGTCCCTCTCACCCAGCGCAGCGTGCCAGTTCTCGGCGGCAGATTGCACCGCCATGAACGATTCATCGACCAGCGTGTAATGGGCATCAGGGTTTTGCAGCGCACTGGCGATCGCGAGCACGCCATTACCGCAACCGAGATCTGCCACCCGCGCCGTGCCAAGGTTTCTGGGTAAGTGCGGCAGAAATGCCCGAGTGCCGATGTCCAGGCCTTCGCGACAGAAAACGTTGGCGTGGTTAAGCAATTCGATCGCAGGTTCGTCAAGTCGATAGCGCGTCGGGTAGGGGGACGCGACCGCTGCCTTGACTTCAGCCGTAGCGGTCAACAGCCGGGCCTTTTTCACCGCCAACGAAGCCTGTACCGGGCCGATATAGCGCTCCAGCAAGTCGCCTGCTGCTCGCGGCAAATGTTTGATCATTGCGCCGGCAACCACTTGGGCGCCCGGTGCCAGCTGGCCTTGCAGGCGGATCAATTGCTCTTCCAGCAGTGCCAATGTCTTCGGTACCCGAATCAACACGCGGTCAAAGGGGCCTGTGACCGTTTCACTGGCCGGCACGTGCGGCACTGCATCAAACGCCTGGCCATTACGTGCCAGGTTCTTTTCCAGCCCCTGAAAGGCCAGGAACGAATCGCCACTGCTGGTCACGTTGACTTTGCCCGCCAGACTGGCAGCCAAAGCGCCAAAACTGTCATTGAGCACCAGCACTCGCGAATCGATCGAGGGCTGTTGCTCGGCCAGATGATTGAGCAGGTATTCGTCTGCCGCATCGAAAGCTTGCAGCGGTTCATTCTGCTGTTCTGGCTGGCGGATCAGGTCGAGGCTGGCGAAAGGCGTTTCGAGCAAAGGCATGGGGCGGGGCTCTGGGTAATCAACGGGTATTCTGCGCCCAAAGGCAATGCGGCGGGCTGGACCGTCCGAGTGAACTGCGTCGTGAGAATTTCACACGTCATCACTCAGGAGGGACCGCGAATGTTACGTTTTTTTTGGGCGGATTACTTGCAGGTTTCGCTTCAGCGCATCGCTTTGCTGTTGAAGTAGCCTGCCTTGGCGGCGGCGATGACGGCCGAAACCTTGTTGTTGACCTCAAGCTTTCGGATGGCTTCCTGCACATGGAAGTTGATGGTGCGAGCGCTTAGATTGAGGATTCTGGCGCTTTCATAGGCTGTCTTGCCATCCGCGGCCAGCTTTAACACGTCGACTTCTCGTGGAGTCAGATTCTGCGTTGTCGCCTTTTTAGCGGCTTTAGGCATCGTCTGTGCGATCAATTTGTGCAGGTGATGCCCGATAAATGTAGAGAAGCCGAGGTTTTCATACAGCTCCCACGCGCTGACAGCGCAATGGCTTCTGGCCAGGCTCAGGATGCTGCACAGCCCAGTCTCTTCGTCATGGACCGCTTGCGACCAGCCATGCTGCAGTCCTTGTTGTTCCAGCGCATCCCATAGCCAGGGTGTTTTGCTGAAGAGTTCTTCGCTCCATAGAATCGGAAGCATCGAACGATTGCAATGCGCCACTATTGGGTCGACTACGCTAAATTCGTTTTCTTCGTATTGGGTATTCCAGTCTTGGGGGTAGTTATTGAAGTGCATTCTGTGAGCAGGGCAACTTGTTGAAAACGCGAAAAATTTGAATCCGATATTTTTCGCAAAGCTCAGTGAGAGGCGATAGGCGCTCTCGCTATCCGTAGTGCCGGATAATTGAATGAGTTGTAGCTCCTTCCAGCGTTCCATTCGTCCGCTCCATTTACATAATTAGCGTTTGGGGCGCCCCTTGGATCCAAAGAGATCGGTGCGAGACTGGAGTGTAGGATAATTCCTATGTTTGGATAAGAATTTTTTATGGTGTAAGGCAATTTTAAACATGCAGTTGGTTTTAAAACTTTGCCAGTTTGGAAGGGTTTTTATATGTTGGCATTAATATCATTGGTCTTCTGCAATTAACCATGTGGTTAGTGGTGGCTAATGAAATCGCAACCCCGATAAGAATAAGAGTACGTGCTTAATAGCACTACAAATCACCGGTGTTTCTGCTGCTCGCTTTGCGAGACACTGAGGCTGTCTGTTGAATGGAGAGGCTTATGAATGCCAGTGAAGAGAAATTTACTCGCCAATCCCTGCTCGACGTCCAGCCGCTGACCCCGAACCTGTTTACCCTGCGGGCTACAAGGGATCCCGGGTTTCGTTTTCGGTCAGGTCAATTCGCTCGATTGGGTGTGACAAAGGCCGATGGCAGTACGGTTTGGCGTGCCTACTCCATGGTTTCGTCGCCCTTTGACGAGTTTCTCGAGTTCTTTTCCATTGTGGTTCCTGGAGGCGAGTTCACCAGCGAGCTGAGTCGACTCGGCGTAGGCGACACGTTGCTGGTCGACCGCCAGGCCTTTGGTTACCTGACGCTAGACCGCTTTGTCGACGGGCGCGATCTGTGGTTGCTCTCCACCGGTACCGGTATCGCGCCGTTTCTGTCGATCCTGCAGGACTTCGAAGTGTGGGAGAAATTCGAGCGAATCATCCTGGTTTACAGCGTGCGCGAATCCCGTGAGCTGGCGTATCAGGAACTGATTGCTGGCCTGGCGCAGCGCGACTATCTGGCGGAGTACGCGCACAAGTTGCAGCTCATCAATACGGTAACTCGCGAGCAGCACCCGGGCGCCCTGAACGGGCGGATCACCTCGCTGATTGAAAGTGGCGAACTGGAGCGCACCGCCGGCGTGGCACTGACGCCCGAACATTCGCGGGTCATGCTCTGTGGTAACCCGCAAATGATCGATGACACGCGCAAGCTGCTCAAACAACGTGACATGCATTTGAGCCTCAGTCGGCGGCCCGGTCAGGTGGCGGTGGAGAACTTCTGGTAAAAAAAAACGGCGCCTCAAGGGCGCCGTTTTGTTGCGTTCAGAGCATTCAAGGCTGTCTGTTCTGGGCCTTCAGCAAATCGCGAATCTCCCCGAGCAATTCTTCTTCCTTGGTCGGAACCGGCGGCAGAGTAGGGGCCACGGCTTCTTCGCGCTTGAGGCGGTTGATGGCCTTGACGCCCATGAAAATAGCAAAGGCGACGATAACGAAGTCGATCAGCGTCTGGATGAATTTGCCGTACGCCAACACCACCGCCGGGGCGTCGCCTTGAGCGGCCTTGAGCGTAATGGCCAGGTCACTGAAGTCCACCCCGCCGATCAGCAGCCCGATAGGGGGCATGATCACATCGCCTACAAACGACGTCACAATCTTGCCGAAAGCGGCGCCGATGATGATACCGACGGCCATGTCGATCACATTGCCTTTGACCGCGAAGGCCTTGAACTCGTTAAGCACGCCCATAGGTTATTTCCTTGTTACAGATGAGGTTGGTGAACGCAGTGTAAATCAGCCAAGTGCTTCCTGCCCGAAACAACTGCTTACGGCGCTTGCTTGCAATCGACCGGACGCGGGCTGGAAAGTTTACCGGTCGAGCGTGCAATTGGCAGGGTTGATCCCTCTGGTCAGGTTTTTCGAGGTCCTTGCGTCGGGGAATTCACGTCTTGTGAATAGGGTTCTTCAGGGTGATCAAATCTTTGTGACGGCGTAATTTAAAGCGCCGGGCGATTGTTATTAAGTTGAGTGGAGTTTCCTGATACTCACAGTAGAGTAAAAAAACTAAATGTTCAGTTGGCGATTTGATGACGCAACATTTTTTTGGGATTGCTTGTACGTTCATATTTAAGAGTGTCAAATCTTGTACAGGTTTTATTGTCGTTTTTTGGATCTGATGGAATTCTGTGCGGGAATACTTGTACAAGTTGTCCTTGCATTTAATGTGGGTAATTCATTTCAAAAAGCGAGATGCGAACATATTCAATCTACAAAGTATCAGGTCATGTTCAAGCCGGTTAATGTTGGTAGTGGTGGAGTGTCATCAACAATAAGCGTAATCATGCTGGTTTCTCTGGAACCACTGACGACAGCATTGAGCTGAACTCTGTTACCTGAGCTATCATCGCGATTTTTGCCGGGAGTTCAGATGGCCAAGGCCAAGCGCATGTATGGCTGCACCGAGTGTGGCTCAACCTTCCCTAAGTGGGCCGGCCAGTGCGGTGAATGCGGTGCCTGGAACACGCTGACTGAAACCATGGTGGAAAGCGGCGGGGCCGCGGCGCCCAGCGGACGCACTGGTTGGGCAGGCCAGCAGGCACAGATCAAGACCCTGGCCGAAGTCAGCGTCGAAGAGATCCCGCGCTTCTCCACGGTCTCCAGCGAGCTGGATCGGGTATTGGGCGGTGGCCTGGTTGACGGTTCGGTCGTGCTGATCGGCGGTGACCCCGGCATCGGCAAGTCGACCATCCTGTTGCAAACCTTGTGCAACCTCGCCAAAAGCATGCCGGCGTTGTACGTCACCGGCGAAGAGTCCCAGCAACAAGTCGCCATGCGCGCCCGTCGCCTGGGCTTACCGCAGGATCAACTGCGGGTCATGACCGAAACCTGCATCGAAACCATCATCGCCACGGCCCGCGTGGAAAAGCCCAAGGTGATGGTGATCGACTCGATTCAGACGATCTTTACCGAGCAGTTGCAATCTGCGCCGGGCGGCGTGTCCCAAGTGCGTGAAAGCGCGGCTTTGCTGGTGCGTTACGCCAAACAGAGCGGCACGGCGATTTTCCTGGTCGGTCACGTCACCAAAGAAGGTGCACTGGCGGGCCCGCGTGTACTGGAGCATATGGTCGATACGGTTCTGTACTTCGAAGGCGAATCCGATGGCCGTCTGCGCTTGCTGCGGGCGGTTAAAAACCGTTTTGGTGCGGTCAACGAACTGGGTGTGTTCGGCATGACTGACAAGGGCTTGAAAGAAGTCTCCAATCCATCGGCGATTTTTCTCACGCGCGCGCAGGAAGAAGTTCCAGGTAGCGTGGTCATGGCAACGTGGGAAGGTACCCGGCCGATGCTGGTGGAAGTCCAGGCGCTGGTGGATGACAGCCACTTGGCCAATCCGCGGCGGGTGACATTGGGGCTCGATCAGAATCGTCTGGCGATGTTGCTGGCGGTGCTGCACCGGCACGGCGGTATTCCGACCCACGATCAGGATGTGTTTCTTAACGTGGTCGGCGGTGTGAAGGTGCTGGAAACGGCTTCTGACCTGGCGTTGATGGCGGCAGTGATGTCCAGCTTGCGCAACCGACCGTTGCCCCATGATTTGCTGGTGTTTGGCGAGGTAGGGCTTTCCGGTGAAGTACGACCAGTGCCGAGCGGTCAGGAGCGCTTGAAAGAAGCCGCCAAGCACGGCTTCAAGCGGGCTATCGTACCCAAGGGCAATGCACCGAAAGAGGCGCCCCAGGGATTGCAGATCATCGCCGTCACCCGTCTTGAACAGGCGCTGGACTCGTTATTCGAATAGATACCGCCGGTGTAGGAGCTGTCGAGTGCAACGAGGCTGCGATCTTTTGACCTTAAAAATCAAAGTCAAAAGATCGCAGCCTTCGGCAGCTCCTACACGTGGGACATTCAAATTTCGATCAGGGCACCCAACTCCCGCCCAAGCTCCCGCTGGTCCCCCAGGTTGAGCTCAATCAACCGCCGCAGGCGTTCGATAGATTCCAGGCTGATATGGTGGCAGACAAACCCCAGCTGACCATCGTCTTCGTGGGTCAACTGCACGTTCATTTCGATGTCGACGTCCTCACTCAGATGAACATCGACGAAAAAATCCTGCTGCGGATCGCCCTGCCAAGGATCAGGTCGCTCGATCAGCAAGCCCTTGAGCGACAGGTCGATCAGCTTGACCGGCCAGATGAATTCCCCCTGGCTCAGTTCGGTTCTGGCATCGAACGCAATACGTTTGAAGCGGCGGCGATCTGCAGGGTGTTCGCTCATGGCGCAATCCTCTGAATGTTCGCTGACTATAGACCCGCATCGTTTAAACCCGCCAGCCAGGGCGCGGCTCTAGACCAATGTCGGGTATGTTCTTTGGCGTCAGGAGAGCTAAACTCGGGGTGGCTGTCCTTCTGTCCACTCTGGCTGGAATAATAAAATGAAAAATAATAATAGCCCGCTACGCCATTTGCCCTGGCTGGTGCTGGCAATCGTTGGGGCGTGCGCACTGGGCGTGGTGGCATTGCGCCGAGGTGAGGCAATCAATGCCTTGTGGATTGTGGTCGCTGCCGTGGCCATTTATCTGGTTGCGTATCGCTACTACAGTCGGTTCATCGCTAACAATGTGATGCAACTCGATCCGCGACGGGCCACCCCCGCCGTGCTCAACAATGACGGTCTGGACTACGTTCCAACCAACAAACACATCCTTTTCGGCCACCACTTCGCGGCTATCGCCGGCGCAGGTCCGCTGGTGGGGCCGGTTCTGGCGGCGCAGATGGGCTACCTGCCCGGAACTGTGTGGCTGATTGCCGGCGTCGTGCTGGCCGGTGCCGTTCAGGACTTCATGGTCCTGTTCATGTCCACCCGCCGCAACGGCCGCTCTCTGGGTGACATGGTTCGTGAAGAAATGGGCCGTATTCCCGGCAGCATTGCGCTGTTCGGCTGCTTCCTGATCATGATCATCATCCTCGCGGTGCTGGCGCTCATTGTCGTGAAAGCCTTGGCCGAGAGCCCTTGGGGCATTTTCACGGTGATGGCGACCATCCCGATCGCGATGTTCATGGGCATCTACATGCGCTACATCCGTCCGGGGCGCATCGGTGAAATCTCGGTGATCGGCGTGCTGCTGCTGCTTGCTTCGATCTGGCTCGGTGGGCAGATTGCTGCTGATCCGGTGTGGGCCAAGGCCTTTAGCTTCACCGGTATCCAGATCACCTGGATGCTGATCGGCTATGGCTTTGTGGCAGCAGTGTTGCCGGTGTGGCTGATCCTGGCGCCACGTGACTATCTGTCGACCTTCCTCAAGATCGGCACCATCGTCGCCCTGGCGATCGGCATCCTGGTGACCATGCCTGAGCTGAAAATGCCGGCGCTGACCCAGTTCACCGATGGCACCGGCCCGGTCTGGAAGGGCGGTCTGTTCCCGTTCCTGTTCATCACCATTGCCTGTGGCGCGGTATCGGGTTTCCACGCACTGATTTCCTCCGGCACTACGCCGAAGCTGCTGGATAACGAAACCAACGCCCGTTACATCGGTTACGGCGGCATGCTCATGGAGTCCTTCGTGGCGATCATGGCCATGGTGGCCGCTTCGGTGATCGAGCCTGGCGTGTACTTCGCCATGAACAGCCCGGCGGCAGTAGTCGGCGGTGATGTGGTGGCAGTGGCGACGGCGGTGAGCAACTGGGGCTTTGCAATCACCCCGGAAGCGCTGCAAGCGGTCGCCCATGACATCGGTGAAACCACCATCCTGGCCCGTGCTGGTGGTGCGCCGACCCTGGCGGTCGGTATCGCGCAGATCCTGCACAGTGTGCTGCCAGGTGAGAACACCATGGCGTTCTGGTATCACTTTGCGATCCTGTTCGAAGCGCTGTTCATCCTGACCGCTGTGGACGCCGGTACCCGTGCCGGGCGTTTCATGCTGCAGGACTTGCTCGGTACCTTCGATCCGGCGTTCAAACGTACCGAGTCCTGGACCGCTAACCTGATCGCCACCGCCGGTTGTGTGGCCATGTGGGGCTGGCTGTTGTATCAGGGTGTGATCGACCCGCTGGGCGGTATCAACACCTTGTGGCCGCTGTTCGGTATCTCCAACCAGATGCTGGCGGGTATCGCGCTGATGCTCGGCACCGTGGTGCTGATCAAGATGAAGCGCCAGCGTTATGTCTGGGTGACCATGGTGCCAGCCGTTTGGCTGCTGATCTGTACCACCACTGCAGGCTTCATCAAGCTGTTCGACGCAAACCCGGCGATCGGTTTCCTGTCGCTGGCCAAAAAATACAGCGATGCCCTGGCCAACGGTCAGATCCTCGCCCCGGCGAAGGACGTCACCCAGATGCAGCATGTGATCTTCAACGCCTACACCAACGCAACGCTGACCGCGCTGTTCCTGTTCGTGGTGTTCAGCATCCTGTTCTATGCGCTCAAGGTCGGCATTGCCGCCTGGGGCAGCAAGGAGCGTACGGATAAAGAATCGCCATTCCAGGCATTGCCGGACGCGTAACCGAGGATTTGCACCATGTTCAATGACCTGAGTCGTCTCGGTAAATACCTCGGTCAGGCCGCGCGCCTGATGGTGGGCATGCCTGACTACGACAACTACGTCGAGCATATGCAGACCAAACACCCGGACAAACCGGTGATGAGCTACGAGATGTTCTTCCGCGAACGTCAGGAAGCCCGTTACGGTGGCAAGGGTGGGCCTAAGTGCTGTTGATCCAACAGCCAGGTTGATGCAATACCCTGTGGGAGCGGGCTTGCTCGCGAAAGCGGTGTGTCATTCAGCATTCATGTCGACTGACACGGCCTCTTCGCGAGCAAGCCCGCTCCCACATTTGTTTTGCGTTTGTCTTTAAATTTCACGCGTCAGGAGATCCAGTTTGTCCTCTCCCATTCCGGTCACGATCCTCAGCGGCTTCCTCGGCGCCGGCAAAACCACCTTGCTGCGCCACCTGCTCAAAGCCGAGCACGGCCTGAAGATCGCTGTAATTGAAAACGAATTCAGTGACGCCGGCATCGACACCCAGCTCTTGGGCGACGAGCCGGTGCAAGTGATGACGCTGTCCAACGGCTGCGTTTGCTGCACCATTCACACTGACCTGACCAAAGCCCTGTACTTGCTGCTTGAGCGCCTGGACAGCGGTGACATCGCCTTTGACCGTCTGGTAATCGAATGCACCGGCTTGGCAGATCCGGCGCCGGTGGCGCAAACCTTTTTTATCGACGAGGAATTGCGCGAGCGCTACATCCTCGACGGCATTATCACTCTGGTCGACGCCGCCCATGCGCAGACTCACCTGACCCAGACCATCGCCCAGGCTCAGATCGGTTTCGCCGACCGCCTGTTGGTGAGCAAGCGAGACCTGGTGGACGAGCCGACGTTTACGGCCTTGAGTGAGCGCCTGACCCGTATCAACCGTCGCGCACCCATCCGCGTGGTCGACCACGGCAAGATCGATCTGGCCGAATTGCTTGACGTGCGTGGCTTCAATCTCAATGCCGACCTCGGTGGTGGCGTGAGTTTGCGCCCCGTGAGCCAGGCACCGTCCATCGACCGCATTTCCAGCCTGGTGCTGCGCACCGACAAACCGCTGGATATCGACAAGCTCAGCGAGTTCATGAACGAGCTGCTGGAAGACCATGGCAAACAGCTGCTGCGTTACAAAGGGGTGTTGAACATCCTTGGTGAACCACGCCGCATGGTGTTTCAGGGCGTGCTGAAGCTTTATGGTTTCGACTGGGACACCGAGTGGGCAGAGGATGACGTGCGTGAAAGCGTGATCGTGTTTATCGCCGATGATTTGCCGGAGGAAAAAATCCGCGAAGGTTTTGCGCGGGTGGCCGCGGAGTAAGGCCTGAAGTTTTCAGTGAATGTGAGTACGCCATCGCGAGCAGGCTCGTTCCCACAGGAGCGTTTATTTCAAAAAGTGGGAGTGAGGCTTCACGCGATGGCGACTTAACCGGCAACACGATGTTGAATCGGTTCCGGGTTCAGCAACCTGTCTTCCAGATGATCCAGGTGCCGATTCAGCGCCTCTACGGCTTTCGCACTATCACCGCGTTCCAGTGCGTGCAAAATCTCAAGGTTTGCCTGCCAATCGCAGCAGTCCTGCGTATTTGCATCAATTTGCGCAATCGCCAGCGAAGTCAGTGGTATCAGGCTGCCGAGGAAATGCGCCAACGGTGCATTCCCCGCCATTTGTGCCAACTGCAAATGAAATTCTGCCGATAGGCGAATCGCCTGGCCGCGGCGCGTGCATTGGCGCTCTCTGCGGACCAGGTCATGCAGACCTTGCAAGGCCTGAGCGCAAGGGTGCTGACATGCCAGTCGCACCAGCATGATTTGCGCCAGCCGTCGGGCATGCAGCGTCTGCCGGGTCTGTTCGGTGCAGAGCTCGGCGATGCGAGGGCGATGGTTCACCCGAAGGACGATGATCTGTTGATGGGACAATTGCGTTAACACAGCGCGAACATCACTGCGGCGAGCGCCGAACATTTGCGCCAGGCTTTCTTCGGTAAATCGACTGCCTGCATGGATTCGCTGTTCAAGAATCGCTTCGAAAACCTGCGAATACAGATCATCCGCCGCCAGTGAGAAAGGCAGGGCTGCGAGGGTTTGCGGTGAGGCGAAGCTGTTCATGACCTGTCTCCAGTTTGAAGAGGTTCAACTGCCGAAGTTGTCTTCCGGGATGTTCAACTCGATGCCCATCCGCTGGCCTTCGCGAAGAATGTGCCGACGCATCTCGGCGCTGGCCTGGGCACTGTTCTTGCTGCGGATCGCGCGCACCACTGCTTCGTTTTCTTCCAGGCGCTCAGCCAGGTGTTCCGGGGAGTTGCGCAGCACCTCGGCGCTTTGCTTGAGGGCATTGCTGGTCTGCTGAACCACGCTCTGAAAGATCGGGTTGGATGTCAGCGTGAACAGTTCTTCGTGGAACGCGATGTAGGCATTCACGCCGGCTTCACTGTCGTTGGCTTCCAGGGCTTCACGCATGTCCATCAGGGTCAGGCGCAGTTGCCCGACTTCCTTGCTGCTGATGGACTGCGCCACGAGGCCGACGATGAACGGTTCCAGGGTGTAGCGCAGTTGCAGCACATCTTCGAGGCTGGCGCCGGCCACGGC